>NZ_JBYOKH010000046.1:0-52831 GCF_057799415.1 Achromobacter sp. 18P8.1.1
TGGCGATCAGCGTGACGAGCGGCGGCGCCATGATCAGCAGGACCGCGATGGTGATGCCTTTGCGATGTTCGATCATGATCACACCAGCCGCCCTGGCGAACGCAGATAGTCCGCCTTGATTTTCTCGACGATCCAATAGGCGGTGGCGCCTACGGTGCCTGTCGGGTTGTAGCCCGAGTTCTGCGGAAACAGCGATGCGCCCGTCACGAACACATTGGGCACGTCCCAGCTTTGCCCATAGCGGTTGACGACACTGGTTTCCGGGTTGTCGCCCATGGCCGCGCCGCCCGTCAAATGGGTGGACTGGTAGGCGGTGGACGAAAACGGCCGCTTGCGGGGCCCGGGTTCGGTACGCGCAATGCCTTTCATCGCGCGTGCGATCTCGTCGCCTTTGTCGGTCAGGAAGGCCGACATGCGGATGTCGTTGTCAGGAAAATCGTAGGTCACGCGCAGCAGCGGGAGGCCCCAGGCGTCCTTGTAGGTGGGGTCCAGGCTCAGATATCCGCCGCGCCATGGCTGGGCGGACCCCGTGATGGTGATGGACGCGGAATGGTTGTAGTAGCGCTTGACCGCCTTTTTCCATTCGGCGCCCCAGGTCGGCGTGCCCTTGGGCGTGGGGTGGTACCCGATCGGCGCGCCGCTGACGACCTGGATCTGCAGGTAGCCGCCGCCCACGAACCCGAGCGGCCCGTGGTCGAAGTTGTCGGCGCTGAAATCGTCCATCGTCACCGCGACGGCGCCCGCGCCCATGAAGGGGTTGATGTTGACGGATTCGTCGAAGAACAGGTTCACGCCCGACGTCGTCTGGTGCGTGTAGTTGCGCCCCACGACGCCGGTGTCGGTGACCGGGTCGTAGGGCTTGCCGATGCCCGAGAGCAGCAGCAGCCGCACGTTGTTGATGCTGAAGGCGCACAGCACCACGATCTCGGCGGGCTGGAAGACCTCTTCGCCGGCGGCGTCCACGTAGGTCACGCCGCGTGCCCGCTTTTTGTCAGGCGTCAGCTCCACGCGCAGCACGTGGGCGCCGGTGCGGATCTCGAAGTTCTCCATCTTCATCGCCACCGGCAGGATACAGACCTGCGGCGAGGCCTTGGCGAAGTGCTCGCAGCCGAAGTTGGAACAGAATCCGCAGTACACGCACGCGCTCATGTGCAGGCCTTCGGAATTCACGTAGGGCCGCGTACAGAGCGCCGACGGCTGCACATAGGGGTGGTAGCCCAGCTTCTTGGCGGCCTCGCCGAACAAGGCCGGCGCATAGGGCACCTTCATGGGCGGATTCGGATACGGCCGCGACCGCCAGGGTTCGAACGGGTTGCCGCCTTCCTGCTTTTGCCCCTTGATGTTGCCCGCTTGCCCGGACGCACCGATCAGGTAGTCGTAGCGGTCGAAGTAAGGCTCGAGTTCGTCGTACGTCAGGGGCCAGTCCTGACAGGTCAACTCCTTGTCAAAGATGCCCGCGCCGTAGCGTTCGGTGTAGTGGCTGCGGATGCGGAAATCCGTGGGGTCGAAGCGGTAGTACGCGCCCGACCAGTGGTTGCCCGCGCCGCCCAGATGCGTGCCGGGATAAGCGAATTGCCAGCGGCGCATGGGCAGCGCCTTCTGGTCGGTGTTGTTGCGAAACGTGTAGGTTTCGGTCGCGGCGTCCTGGTGCAGTTCGTGCCGGCGGGTGTATTTCAATTCGTCGTGGACGTTCGGCCCTTGGAAGTCGGGAGAGGGCCAGCGCGCCTGGCCCCGTTCCAGCACCACCACGCGCTGCTTGGCGGCCGCCAGTTCCTTGCCGATGATGGACCCGGTCCACCCGCCGCCGATGATCGCCACGTCTACTGCGGGTAAGGTCTTAGCCATGCTTGTCTCCCGGTTTCATCGCATGTCCCGTGGCGTTGGCGATGGATACCGGCTTGCCGGCCCAGATGACGCCGTGCCGTTCGATATCGTTGGAGAACGACGCGAACGCGCCCGGGAACCCCACCAGCTTCCAGCCCACCATGTCGGCGTTGCCGCCGTACAGCGGATCGGAGAAGAAGCCTTCGATGGTCGCGTCCAGCAGGGTCTGGAAGAACACGTCGGATGGCAAGGGCGAAAAATCCGGTTTGCCGGCCTGCAAGTCATGAAGCCAGGCGTCCTGCCTGGCTTCGTCCAATTCGGCGAACGGTTTGCCGTCCTGCTTGCGGGTTGCGGCATCCAGCGCAGCCAGGCCGCGCCGGATCATCTCGGCAGGCGTGAATGACAGCTGGTAGCCCTGTTCGGGCGTGCCTTTTTCGAACGGGCCTTGGCGGTAGAACTGGCTGCCCGCGCCCCAAGCGCCGGCCAATTGGCCATCCAGGAAGCGCGTGACGCCCGCTTCCTTGGCGCCGGGCCCAAGGTCGTCGGCCGGAAT
Source organism: Achromobacter sp. 18P8.1.1 (assembly GCF_057799415.1). Lineage (NCBI taxonomy): Bacteria > Pseudomonadati > Pseudomonadota > Betaproteobacteria > Burkholderiales > Alcaligenaceae > Achromobacter > Achromobacter sp. 18P8.1.1. Next base: position 2,378 of record NZ_JBYOKH010000046.1, read on the forward strand.
CAGGCGCGCGGCGATGGCGTCCATCGCTGCCGCTTCCTGCGCATTGAAAAAGGTAAGGGTGCGATTGGGGGATGGGGCGGGAGCGTGGGGCGTCTGCCCTGGGGCCGCGGCGGGCGCAGCGTCGGCGGGCGCGCTGCGGGCGGTTACCGCCCAGGCGGCGCCGGGGACCCCGACCGCCAGCGCCTTGAGCAATCCGCGCCGTCCGGGGGCAGGCGGATCGTCCGGGCGTGGAAGACCAGGGGAAAGATTGTCCGAGGGTTGATCGTCCATGCATCACTCCAGCTTCGGGGGCAGGCACGCTACTTGCCCCTGGGTGAAAGAGATCCCGCACCAGCTCGTTATCTGTCGGCGCCTAGTTTGTCACTGTTTTCCATTTGGAGACAACCATGAAAAGCCACAAACTGCTACTGCTGTCCGCCCTGGCATTGCTTCCCTGGCACGCCGCCGGGGCGCAATCCGTCCACACTACGCTGGTCGCCCAGGCCGCGGCGCCCCAGCAGCCCATGCCGACCGCCGACGAGAAGACGGCGCCCGCGAACGCCATCGGCAAGCCCGTCCCCGGCGCCCGCACCACCGATGAGAAGAAAATGCCATCGACTGAAGAAACGGACTCCCGCTCGAAGGCGGGCTCCACGCCGCGCCAGAAGGATCCCGGGGCGGATACCCGCAACGGGCAAGGCACGCCTGGCGGCAAGACGGGCGCGCCCGACAATGCCGGCATGCCGGGCTCGGGTGCGTCCTCCGGTTCCGGCGGTGGCGCGGATCCCCGGTAGCGGCAGGGCGCCGCCGGACTCGCATCCTGACAGGATTCAGGTAATATTCAGGTTCCTGTAAGAACGAGAGCACGGCGGTTTTCACGCGCTATCACTGCCTCAGGCAGTGCGCGAATGCCGCCAACTATGACCGAAGACCCCCCTCCTAGCAGGGCGCTGCGGCGCCCGACATCCCATCCTGCTTGTCCCTCGGCCTCCGGCATGCCCGGCTGCGTCGATCTGGTCCGCGCCATGGCCGCGACGCCTCGATTGGGCGGCCGCGCGCCGCCGGCGTCTGGCCCCATCCCCACGCTTGATCACGCTTTTCCTTTTCAGCAAGGCGACGCCTTCGCGCGCGCTCGCCCGTTTTCCGTGGACCAACGATGATTTTCGACTGGATGAACGACCCCACCGCCTGGCTGGGCCTGGCGACGCTGGTCATTCTTGAAATTGTGCTGGGCATCGACAACCTGGTGTTCATTGCCATTCTTGCCGACAAGCTGCCGCCCGAGCAGCGCAACCGCGCACGCCTGATCGGCCTGACGCTGGCGCTGGTGATGCGCCTGGGCCTGTTGGCGAGCATCGCGTGGGTCGTCACCTTGACGGCGCCGCTGTTCACCGTCTGGGGCGCCGAGATATCCGGCCGCGACCTGATCCTGATCCTGGGCGGCTTGTTCCTGCTGTTCAAGGGCACGATGGAGCTGCATGAGCGCGTGGAAGGCAGCGCGTCGCATGACGCCGGGCAGAAGCCGCAACACGCCGTGTTCTGGCAGGTGATCCTGCAGATCGTGGTGCTGGACGCCGTGTTTTCACTGGACTCCGTGATTACCGCGGTGGGCATGGTGCAGGACCTGAGCATCATGATGATCGCCGTGGTTCTGGCGATGGCCGTCATGATGCTGGCCAGCCGCCCGCTGATGGCATTCGTCGGCCGTCACCCCACGGTGGTGATCCTGTGCCTGGGCTTGCTGCTGATGATCGGCTTCAGCCTGGTGGCCGAAGGCCTGGGCTTCCATGTGCCCAAGGGCTACCTGTACGCCGCCATCGGTTTCTCGATCCTGATCGAGTTGTGCAACCAGTTGGCGCGCCGCAACCGCGCCCGCGGCACCCACGCGCTGGGACGCCGCCAACGCACGGCCCAGGCGGTCTTGCGGCTGCTGCGCGCGGGCCGTGCCGGCCAACCCGGCCATCAGGCCGACGAGGTCGTGGCGCTGGTGGACAGCGCAGGCGACGAACCTGCCTTCGCGCCGGAAGAAAGCTCGATGATCGAGCGCGTGTTGTCAGTGGGCGCGCACGACGTGCGTTCCATCATGGTGCCGCGCGGCGACATGACGTGGCTGGATGTGTCTGACACGCCCGACGTCGTCGTCCGCAAATTCGCGAGTGGCCACTCGCGCCTGCCGCTGTGCGCGGGCGAGGCCTCCAACGTGCTGGGCGTATTGCACTTCAAGGACGTGCTGCCGCTGCTGCAGAATCCAGGTGCGATCGACCTGGTGGAACTGGCGCGCGAGCCGCGCTACGTCATGGAAACGACCCCGGTGTTGAAGGTGCTGGAGGAACTGCGCGCCTCGCGCGACCACATGCTGATCGTGGTGGACGAGCACGGCGTCTGCGAAGGGCTGGTGACGCCGATGGACGTGCTGACGGCCGTGGCCGGCGAATTGCCCGAGCACAGCGACGACCAGCCTGAAGCCTTGCAGTTGTCCGATGGCACGTGGTTGCTGGAAGGGCGCCTGTCCGTGGGCGAGGCGGCTCGCCTGTTGAACGCGCCGGCGCTTGCCGACGAATACCCCGACGCGACGCTGGCGGGGTGCCTCTTGCGGGCGGTCGGCCGGATTCCGGACGCCGGGGATACCATCCAGCTGCATGACTGGGGCTTCGAGGTGACGCGTCGCGACGGCTTGCGGGTGGATCAGGTGCACGCACGGCCTTCCACGTTTGAGGACACCGCGGCTAACTGAAAAACCAGCGACGCGTAAATGGCAGCGGATACTCCAACGAGGAGTATCCGCTGTTTTTTTGCAACAGGCGACGCAACGTGAACCGTTCATCCATAGGGGAATGCGCGGGATTATCCCGCCTTGACGGCCGCTTGGGAAAAGCAAGACTCTGTGAGAATATTGCAGCAGATTTCACCCTTCTTATTATCTCCATTAACAAATAAGAGAAGGTGCTCGGTACGACGGTGTGTCTTTGCATTTTGTTGTTCTTAGTGGAGCGCGAAGCATGGGCAGTGCGAGGTCTACGGCACGAGGCAAGGTAAGCAGGGAAATCGCAGCAAGATTGCTGATCAGCGCGCCGCTGGGTTTTTGCGCCGGCGCTTATGCGCAATCCGCCGACGACGCGAATAAAAGCAATAATCCATTGAACCTCGCGGCGTCCTTGAATTTTCAGAATTACTACACGCCAAAATTATTCGGCACCAACGCGCACACGAATGATTTTCTGGTTCGACCGACGATCCCCATCGCACCGGGCGACTGGGTGGGCGTGCCGCAGATACTTCGTTTCACCGCGCCCATCAGTACCCGGCCGCAAGCCGACGGCAGCTACAAGACGGGGTTGGGCGACGTCAATGTGTTCGACATTTTCCTGTTGAGCCAAGGCGAACTTGACGTCGGCATCGGGCCGATGCTGACCATGCCTACCGCGACCAGTACCGAAACGGGCGCCGGCAAATGGTCCGGCGGCCTGGCCGGTACGGTCGTCAGCAGCAGCAAGGAAGGCCTGATGGGCGCGCTGGTCGAATGGCAGCATTCGTTCGCCGGGCAGAACCGCCGCGACACCGTGCATTCGGCCACGTTCCAACCGTTCCTGATCCGCAATTTGCCGCAAGGCTGGTATGTGCGGTCGACGGCGACTTGGACGTTCGACTTGCAGAAGAACAACTACTACATCCCCGTCGGACTGGGCGCCGGCAAGGCCTGGCGCATGGGCAAGAACATCGTGAACGTTTTCGCCGAACCGCAATGGACGGTGGCGCACAAGGGCGAAGGCCTGCCCCAGTTCACCGTATTCGCCGGGGTGAACATTACGTTCGGGCATTGATCGCGGCACGGGTTTCTTTGAAGTCCAGGAGCACGGAATGCAAAAGGTAAGGGCCTTTATTCGTAGCGCGCTGGCGATCGCCGGCCTGGCGGCCTTGGCGGGGTGCGCCACTCAGCGCGCGCCCATCCAGGACGAGTCGCTGCGCAGCACGGCCAAAGAGGCGTACCTGTACGCCTACCCGATGCTCTACAACTACAAGACGATGTACGGGCAGGCGATCCACCCCGGCGGTAAAGAGTACGTGGGCGGCTTCGGCAAGTTCCGCCACTACTCGCAACCGTACACGCCGGAAAACCGTGAAATCGTCACGCCGAACAACGACACCCCGTACTCGTGGGCCTGGCTGGACCTGCGCACGGAACCGTGGGTGCTGAGCCTGCCCGCCACCCCGAAAGATCGCTACAACGTCTTCCAGATGGTGGACCTGTACACGTACAACTTCGCTTACGCGGGCGTACGCGCCACCGGTTTTGGCGCGGGCAACTACCTGATCGCCGGGCCGCGCTGGGACGGGGGCAAGCCCAAGGGCATCACCAAGGTGATGCAGTCCGAGACGGACTTCATCGGCATCCTGGGCCGCACCAGCTTGAACGGCCCGTCCGATGTGAAGAATGTGCAGGCTTTGCAGGCCAGGTACCGATTGCGTCCGCTGAGCGAATTCCTGCGGCATCCGCCACCCGCCGCCGCCCCTGCTGACGTGGACTGGCTGCCCTGGGACGAGCAGCGCGCCACTTCGGTGGACTTCATCGCCTATCTGAACCAGCTGCTGGCGTTCACGCAACCGCAGCCGGCTGCCGAGCAGGACATGATGCGGCGTTTCGCGCTGATCGGCATCGGGCCGGGCAAGCCCTTCGATGCCGCCAAGCTGGATCCGACGACGCGCACCGCGATCGAGCAGGGCGTGGCTGACGGCAAGGCGGCGCTGCTGCAAGCCGAGAAGCAGACGCGCTCGTCCATCGGTTTGTTCGGTTCGCGGGCGGCGCTGGGCAACGACTATACGAAGCGGGCCGTGGCCGCCGCCATGGGCATCTACGGCAATTCGTCCGAAGAGGCCGTGTATCTGGGATACGAGGAAGACTCGCAAGGGCAGCCGATGGAGGGAAGCAAATCCTATGTGATCCGGTTTGAGCCGGGGCAGTTGCCGCCTGTCGCGTTTTTCTGGTCCATGACCATGTACGACCTGCCGGGCCGTCATCTGGTCGACAACCCGATCAAGCGCTACGCGATCGGCGACCGCACCCGTGGACTCAAGCGCGGCCAGGACGGTTCGCTGACGCTATACGTGCAGCATGCCAGCCCGGGCAAGGACAAGGAATCGAATTGGCTGCCGGCCCCGGAAGGGCGGTTCAACATCGTGGCGCGGTTCTATGGCCCGAAACCCGCCATTCTGGACGGTACGTGGAAGCTGCCCAAGGCCGAGCTGGCGCCTTGAGGCTTAAGGGGAAGGGGAAGCAATGATGTCGAAATGCCCGCGCCGGACTGCCTGGCGCAATGCAATCACGCCATGGATCACGTTGGCCGCGCTGGCCGCGCCGGCGGTTTCCATGGCAACCGAAGGCGCTTTGGGGCGTCAAGTCACGGGCACCAACGTGCAGCCGAATGCGGGCATCGTTTCGCCCGAACCCATCTGGGCTGTGAATTTCGCGCAGATCTATCTGGACGGCAAGATCGGCGGAAGCCGTGAAGTGCCGGTAGGGGGGCGTACCTCGCTGGGGCTGGACGGCAAGGTGGCGTTCACGCTGGCCACCGTCCTGAAAACCTGGGACACGGGGCCCGGGCGCTGGAACTTTGCGTCGAGTTTCACCTTGCCCTATGTCTGGACCAAGGTGGATTCCAAGCTGACGGGGCCGGGCGGCCGGACGGTGGGGCAAAGCGATACGGCGTCGAACCTGTTCGACCTGTATTTCTCGCCCATCATCGCCGGCTACCACTTCTCTGAAACCTCGCACATGGCGCTTAGCCTGAACATCTGGGCGCCCACGGGCAAGTACAACGCCAGCGACATGGCCAACCCCAGCCTGAACAACTGGACCTTCATTCCGCAGGTGGCCTACACCAAGATCTTTCCGGAGTCGGGCTTCCAGCTGGATACGGTGGCGGGGGTGCAGTTCTATACCCGCAACAGCGCCACGGACTACCGCAACGCGCCCGTCTTCAGTCTGGACGTGATGGGGCGCAAGACGTTCAGCAATGGCGTCAGTGCGGGCCTGATCCTGGGCACCCAGCAGCAACTGGGTAGCGACAAAGGCCCGACGGCCGACCGGCTCAACGGCTTCAAGGGGCGTGACTGGGCACTGGGTCCGATCGTGACCTATGACACGAAACTGGCGGACAAGCGCTCACTGTCGCTGAGCCTGCGCTGGGTGCCCACGATCAGCAGCACCAACCGGCTTGACAGCACCAGCACGGTCATGGGGACCGCCACGCTGGTGTTCTGAGTTCGGCATCGATCAAGAGGGCTGCCCCGTGCCGCGGGCAGCGGTTTTCCGTCTTTCTGATTTCGGGTGATTGATATGGCCAAGCAAGAGAAGCAGAAACTCCGTTGGGTCAGCGCCTTGCTGCTGGGGGGGGTGGCGCTGGGCGTGGCGGCCAGCACCACCTATCTGGTGCTGGGCGACACCGGCCAGCCTGAACCCGTCAAAGTCGTACTGGGCGATGGCAAAAGCGGGCCGCCGGGCATGGCATGGGTGCCTGCGCGCGAGTTCCTGATGGGCAGCAGCCACAAGCTGGCGCAGCCCAATGAAATGCCTGCGCACAAGGTGTCGGTCAGCGGCTTCTGGATGGACGTGAACGACGTGACCAACGCACAGTTTCGCCGCTTCGTCGAAGCCACGGGTTATGTCACCACCGCCGAACAAAAGCCCAGATGGGAAGACTTGAAGGTGCAGCTGCCGCCCGGCACGCCGCGTCCGGACGACAGCCTGCTGGTGCCCGGCGCGATGGTGTTCGTGGGCACCGAGGCCGAAGTGTCGCTGCGCGATTACTCGCGCTGGTGGCGGTATGTGGCAGGCGCCAACTGGCGGCATCCCCAAGGCCCGGGCAGCTCCATCGCCGGCAAGGACGACCATCCGGTGGTGCAGGTGTCGTATGAAGACGCCATGGCCTATGCCAAATGGGCAGGCAAGCGCCTGCCCACCGAAACCGAATGGGAAATGGCCGCGCGAGGCGGCCTGGAGCAGGCCACGTATACCTGGGGCAATGAACTGCTGCCGCAAGGCAAGTCCATGGCCAATATCTGGGACACGCAGCAACAGCAGCCTTTCCCCGTCGTGAAGGACGAGAAGGTGCAGGTGGGCACGATGCCGGTGGGCAGCTTTTCTCCCAACGGCTACGGGCTGTACGACATGGCGGGCAATGTCTGGCAATGGACGTCGGACTGGTACCGCGCCGACGCGTTCAAGATCCAGTCCCAATACCGCCAGCCGCCGGTGGATCCCGCCGGCCCGGCGAACAGCTTCGACCCGGACGACGGCATCGTGCCGGCCGGCGCGCCCAAGCGCGTCACGCGCGGCGGGTCGTTCCTTTGCAGCGACACCTACTGCATCAGCTACCGCACCAGCGCGCGCCGCGGCACGGATCCGATGAACGGCATGTCGCACCTGGGATTCCGCACGGTGATGACGACCCAGCAATGGAAGCTGGCGCAGACAGGCAAGAACGGCGTCGCCAGCCGCTGACGCCACCCCCCATCCTCTGAACGGGAGATTGAATGCCGACCGTCAATCGCGACAGCATCCTGGATCTGGAACGCGCCATGGCGCAATCCGTCCTGGGGCAGGACGCCGTCATACGCGAGGTGCTGCTGGGGCTGCTGGCCGATGGCCACGTGCTGCTGGAAAGCCTGCCCGGACTGGCCAAGACGCGTACGGTCAAGGCGCTGGCCGCCCACCTGGCGGCCGACATGAGCCGCATCCAGTTCACGCCCGACCTGCTGCCCTCGGACATTACTGGGGCTGAAGTGCTGCAGCAGGACGCGCAGGGCCGGAACCAGATTCAGTTCCAGCAGGGGCCCTTGTTCGGCAACCTGATCCTGGCCGATGAAATCAACCGTGCGCCCGCCAAGGTGCAGTCCGCGTTGCTTGAGGCCATGGAAGAACGGCAGATCACCGTGGCGGGCAATACGCACCCGATGCCGGAGCTGTTCATGGTGCTGGCGACCCAGAATCCCATCGAGCAAGAGGGCACGTATCCCTTGCCTGAGGCGCAGATGGACCGCTTCATCATGAAGATCGTGCTGGACTACCCCGACGCCGCCAGCGAAATCCGCATGCTGTCGCTGTTGCGCGGCGAGTCCCGGCAGGATGCGCCGGCTGCGGCCCTGCGGCTGCCGCAAGACGCGCTGTTCGCCTGCCGCGCCGAGATCAGGCAGGTGCACGTGTCCGAGGCACTGGACCAGTATCTGGTCGACCTCGTCAACGCGACCCGTCATCCGGCGGGCTATGACCCCGACCTGGCGCGGTGGATCCAGGTGGGCGCCAGCCCTCGCGGGGCCATCGCGCTGGACAAGGTGGCGCGCGCCCAGGCCTGGCTGGACGGACGGGACTACGCCTCGCCGGACGATGTGCGCAGCGCCGCCAAGCCGGTGCTGCGCCACCGCTTGCACCTGTCCTATGACGCGGTGGCGGACGGGGTCGGCGCCGATCAGGTGATCGGCAAACTGCTTGATGTGGTTGCGGTTCCCGTGTGAGCACCTCCATGCCAGCCGTCGCACCTAATCCCGACGTCCATGTCCGCATTCCGGACTTGATGGCGTTGGAAGCGGCGGCCCGAGGCCTGCGTTTTTCCAGCCGGCAACCGATCAACAGCATCCTGGCGGGCCAGCACGGCTCGCGCCTGCGTGGACGCGGCCTGGATTTCGAGGAGTTGCGCCGCTATCTGCCGGGTGATGACCTGCGGCAGCTGGACTGGCGCGCCTCGCAGCGGCTGGGCAAGCCCTATGTGCGCACTTATAGCGAAGAGCGTGACCGGCCGGTGATGGTGCTGGTGGACCAGCGCATGGGCATGCACTTCGGTTCGGTTCGCAGCTTCAAATCGGTGGTGGCGGCACGACTGGCGGCCGTGTCGGCGTGGATGGCATTCCAGGCGGGCGACCGGGTGGGCGGCCTGGTGTTCAGCGATGATGGCATCGATCCGGTGCGCCCCTTGCGCAGCCGCGAACGCATCCAGGCCTTGTTCGCCGCCATCGTGCGGCGCAACGAATCCCTGCGCGCGGATGCGCCCGACGTGGATGCGACGGGCCGGTTGAACCAGGCCCTGGAAAACACACTGGCGCTGGCGCCGCATGACAACCTGATCTGCCTGATCAGCGACTTTGCGGGTGCCGACGACAAGACGCTGCGGCTGCTGCGTACGCTTGCTGCACACAATGATGTGATCGCCACGCTGGTGTATGACCCCTTGGCCGTGGACATGCCTTTGCGCGGGCGGCTGGTGGTCACGCAGGGCGCGTTGCAGGTGGAACTGGCGGCGGACCGTCAGCAGGTGCATCAGCCGCTGTCCGACTTTTTTACGGGGCGCTTGCGCGCCGTGGCCGAGCTGTTGCGCCGCAGCCATGTACCGCTGCTGTCCATCGATACGGCCAACGACACCTTGACGCAACTGCGCCGCGAACTGGGACGCGAATCCGGCGGCCCGGCAAGGAGGCGCGCATGAACGCCGACGCCTTGCCGTCCATCGACCAGTTGCAGCAGCTGCCGCTGCCCCCGCCCGTCAGCTACTGGCCCCAGACCTGGGGGTGGTTCGCGGTACTCGGCCTGGCGCTGCTGGTGGCGGCGGGGCTGGCTTGGTGGGGCATCCGCAAGCATCGGCGCAACCAGTACCGCCGCGAAGGCCTGCGTCAACTGGAACAATTGCGGCAGGCCGCGCAAGCCGATCCTTTGGCGGCGCGCGCATTGCCCGTTTTGCTCAAACGCGTCGGATTGTCGTCCGTGCCGGATGCCGAGCAGTCGCGGGTGGCGGCGCTGGCCGGGCCGGACTGGCTGGCCTTCATGTCAGGCAATGGCGGCGCATTCGCGCCGGACACGGAACCCTTGCTACGCGCGCTGGCGTATGGGCCTCCCGACACGGTGCGGGCGATTCCCGCGGCGCGGTTGCAAGCGCTGTTCGCCGCAAGCCGGCAATGGATGGAGCGGCACCATGTGGCGGCTTGAATATCCGTGGCTGCTGGCGCTCCTGCCGCTGGGCTGGCTGGCATGGCGGTATCTGCCGGCCTATGTGCAGCGGCGCGGCGCGCTGCGCATCCCGTTCTTCGAATCGGTGGCGCGTAGCGTGGGCCAGTCGCCGCAACGGCCCGGCGTGCGGCGCGACCGCTGGCAATTGGCGTTGAACGCATTGGTCTGGGCGCTGATCGTGGTGGCGCTGGCCCGGCCGGAACGGGTGGAGCCGCCGCTGGAGCACCGCGAGCCCGTGCGCGACCTGATGCTGGCGCTGGACATTTCGCAGTCCATGGAGACGCAGGACTTCGTGGACCCGTCGGGCAAACGGGTCGATCGGCTGACGGCGGTCAAGGCCGTGGTGGCGGATTTCATCGCCCGCCGCAAGGACGACCGGCTGGGCCTCATCGTGTTCGGCACGGCGGCCTATCCGCAGGCGCCCTTGACGCAGGATCACGCGACCTTGACCCTGCTGCTGGACCAAATAGCCACGGGCATGGCGGGGCCGAACACGGCCATCGGTGATGCCATCGGCGTGGCGATCAAGCAGCTGGAACATGCCGCCGAGCGCGACAAGGTGCTGATCCTGCTGACTGACGGCAACGACACGGGCAGCGCCGTTCCTCCCGACCGGGCGGCGGCGATGGCAGCCGGCCGCCATATCGTCGTCCATACGATCGGCATCGGCGATCCCAAGGCCGAAGGCGAAGAAAAGGTCGACTTCAATGCCTTGCGCGGCATCGCGCAGGCGACGGGCGGACGCTTCTTCCAGGCGCAGGACCAGGCGTCGTTGCAACAGGTGTACGCCACGCTGGACCAGATCACGCCGCACGAAGTCCGCGAACTGCGGCATCAGCCCCGGCAGGACTTCTTCTGGATTCCGCTGGGCCTGGCCGTGCTGGCGCTGGCGGCGTGGCATCTGCTGGCGGCGTTGCGCGGGCGCTGGGCGGCGCACGCAGGCAAATCGGACCCCAGCTCCGAACCCGATCGGAAGGAGGGCGCATGGAGATCGACCTGAGCGCCTTCCATTTTCTAAGGCCCTGGTGGCTGTTGGCGCTGCCTGCGGCGATGCTTCTGCTGTGGCTGCGGCGCGCAGAGGGCGGCCGGCTGGGTTGGCGCAGCACCATTTCGCCTGCGTTGTTGCCGCACTTGATCGTGGACGCGCCGGGTAGCCGTGGGCCGCGCCCGATCCACGCCGTGGCGGCCTTGCTGATGCTGGCCGGCATCGCCGCCGCCGGTCCGACCTGGCAGCAGGATCGCCCGCCGTTCCTGGACAATCAGGCCCCGCTGATCGTGGCGGTGGACCTGTCGCCCTCGATGGATGCGACGGACGTGCCGCCCAGCCGGTTGGAAGCGGTCAAGCACAAATTGCATGACCTGCTGGCGCGGCGCGCGGGCGCCAAGACCAGCTTAATTGCCTATGCCGGATCAGCGCATCTGGTTCTGCCGCCGACCGACGATCCGGCGCTGGTGGATCTGTTCATCCAGTCGCTCTCGACCGCCCTGATCTCCGTGCCGGGCAAGGATGCGGCGGGCGCGTTGGGGCTTGCGGGGCAGGTGCTGAAGGCGGATCAGGCCGGCGGGACCGTGCTGCTGGTGACGGACGGCGCGGATGCCCGCCAACTGCCCCAAGTGGCGCAATTGGCCAAGGCTGCGGATTTTCAGGTGCTGGTGTGGGCGGCGGGCACGACGAACGGCGGCGTGCTGAAAGACGCCCGGGGCCAAGCCCGTGTCGACGCGCAGGGCAGACCCTTATTGGGCGTCTTCGACGCCGACGGGTTGAAGCAGTTGGCCCAGGCGGCCCGTGCGCCGCTGGGCAGCCTGACGTTGAACGACGATGATCTGGACTGGGTCGAACTGCACGCGCAACGCCATTTCCAGGAAGTGCAGGATCAGGGGCAGCCTGTGCATTGGAAGGATGCGGGCTATTGGTTGTGCTGGCCGCTGGCGGTACTGGCGCTGCTGGGCCTGCGGCGCGGTTGGAACGTCAACTGGATGGCGGGCCTGTTGCTGGCCTTCGGCGCGGGCGTCTACACCGCGGATACGCGCGCGGGCCCCGTGGCCGATGCGTTCTTCACGCCGGACCAGCAGGGCCGATGGGCGTACGAGCATCATGACTATGCCAAGGCGGCGGCCAAGTTCCAGGACCCGTACTGGAAGGGGCGCGCAGCCTATGACGCGGGCGACTACCGGATGGCGCTCGAGGCCTTCGCCCGGCTGAACACGCCCGAGGCAAGCTTCTATCTTGGCAACACGCAGGCCCGCCTGCGCAGCTACGACGCGGCGTTGGCCGCGTATGACCAGGCCCTGCGTCTGCGGGCAGACTTCCCGGAGGCCCGCGCGAACCGGGAATTGGTGGCCCGGCTGCAGGCGGCGATTCAGGCCGAGCAGCAGGACGACGACGCCGACAAGCCCGACGACGTGGCCTACGACAACAAGAAGGGCGACGGGAAGATGATGTCGAGGGAGGTGGCCCAGGCATCGTCCGACGCCGTCTGGCTGCGCAACTTGAGCTTGTCTCCGGCCGGCTTCCTGAAGCAGAAGTTCGCGATCGAGGATGCGCGGAAGGCGACGGGCGTACCGGCAGCGGGCATACCGGCGGCGGGAGGGCGTCCATGAATGCGTGGGCCTTCCTGTGGGGCGCGTTGTTGCTGCTGTCGGTGCTGCTGTCGCCGGTGGCGGGCACTGCGCACGCGCAATCCGCAGATCCCGCGCCCCAATTGCGGGCCGCCGCCAGCTTCACGGGCCAGGAACCCTTGACGGTCGGCGCTACCGCCACGCTGCAAGTCGACGTGCTGACGTCGACCTGGTTCACGCAACCGCCCGAGTTGCCGTCCCTGAACATACCGGGCGCGATGGTGACCGGCCCCACGGGCGACGCCACGCTGATCCGCGACAACGTGGGCGGGGTCGCCTACAGCGGGCTGCGTTTCTCGTACCAGGTCAGCCCCACGGCGGCGGGCGCCTTGCGCGTGCCGCCGTTGACGGTCCGCGCCCAGGTCGGCCAGGCAAGCGCGCCGCTGTCCACCAGCACGCAGGCACTGACCGTGCAGGCGGCCACGCCGCCTGGCATGGAGGCGTCGGGCCATGGCCTGGCCGCGTCCTCGGTGCAGGTGAGCCAGCAGGTCCAATTTTCGGCGCAGCCCCCGGCCGTGGGCGACCACATCCGCCGCACGATCACCGTGCAGGCCCAAGGCGCGCAAGCCATGCTGATTCCCCCGCCCGACAGCGCGCCGGTGCCAGGCCTGAAAGCCTATTCGTCGGAGCCAGAGCTGAGCCCATTGTCGGACAGCCGCGGCGGCTTCCTGGGCGGCCAGCGGGTGGACCGGATCGATTACGTGGTCGAGCGCGCAGGCGCGTTTGCATTGCCCGAGGTGGAGGTGCGCTGGTGGAACGTGACCACCAAGCGCGAAGAGCGCGCCGTGTTGCCGGCGCAGCCTTTTGACGCCCATGCTGGCGCTGCCTATCAAGCGCCGTTCTCGGTACAGCAGGATCTGCGTGACCTTGGCCGGCAGGTTCAAGTGCGGATTCCGGGAGGCTGGCTTGCGCTGGCGGCTGCGGCAGCCGCTGCGGGACTTGCCTGGTGGCTGGGGATGCCATGGTGCCGCCGGGCAGGGCGCTGGCTGCGTGCCACGATTCAGGCGACACGACGCCGCTGGCAGGCCTCCGAGGCCTGCGCCGCCGTGGCCGCACGCCGAGAACTGGCCCGTCCGGCAGGAAGGTTGGATGCGCTGTATCGCTGGTTGCGCGTCAGCCGGCACCGCACCACGGTTTCCGGCGCAACGGCAGACTTGCCCGCCGAGCTGCGCGCGGCGGGCGCCGACGCGTTGCGTGACTGCTATGGCCGCGCGCCGGATGCCGCCCGAGGATTGCAGACATTGCGCCGCGCGCTGCCCGCCTGGCGCCGAGGCTTTCGTGCGGCGGGACGGCGCGCCGATCCTTACCGCCTGGTGCCGCTGAACCCCCGCATGCCCGATCACAACCCAGGAGACCCTTCATGACCTTGTCCCTCCGCACCGTGCAACGCGGCTTGGCCGTGCTGGCGCTATGGTTCTTGACCGGCCTGGCCTACGCCCAGACGCCCTTGCCGTCCTGGAACGACGGCCCGTCGCGGCAGGCCATCCTGGAGTTCGTGGCGGCGGTCACGAAAGAGGGGGGCCAGGACTATGTGGCGCCCGTGGATCGCATCGCGGTGTTCGACAACGACGGCACGCTCTGGAGCGAGCAGCCGCTGTACTTCCAATTGATCTTCGCGTTGGACCAGGTGAAGGTCATGGCGCCCAAACACCCGGAGTGGGCGCAGGAGCAGCCGTTCAAGGCCGCGATCGAAGGCGACCATCAGGCGCTGGCCGCCGCTGGCACCGAAGGCCTGCTCAAGATTGTGGGCGTGACCCATACCAACATGACGACTCAGGACTTCTCAGAAGAGGTCAAGCAATGGGTCAAGACCGCGCGCCATCCGCGCTTCAAGCAGCCCTATACCAGCCTGATCTACGCACCGATGCGCGAGCTGCTGGACTATCTGCGCGGCAACGGCTTCAAGACCTACATCGTGTCGGGCGGCGAAGTGGAATTCATGCGCGCCTGGGCGCAAGACGTCTACGGCATTCCGCCCGAACAGGTGATCGGCACCACCTTCGTCACGGAATTCCAGATGCGCGACGGCAAGCCGGTGCTGATGCGCACGCCCAAGCTTGACTACAACGACGACGGCCCGGGCAAGCCCGTGTCCATCAATAAATTCATCGGCCGTCAGCCGATCTTCGCCTTCGGCAATTCGGACGGCGACCTGCAGATGCTGCAGTGGACGGCCGCAGGCTCGGGCAAGCGCTTTGCCGGCCTGGTGCACCACACGGATGCCAAGCGCGAATGGGCTTATGACCGCGAATCCAAGATCGGCAAGCTGGACAAGGCCTTGGACGAAGCGACAAACAAGGGTTGGGTGATTGTGGATATGAAAAAGGAGTGGAAGCGGATATACGCATTTGAAACACCAAACTGAGAGGCAGTGAGAACTACGCAGTGATTCGTTTACGTCGGGTTGTTGTCCCACAGGACAAGGAGAGGAAGCGATGAACGCAAGAAAACTGTTGAGCGCGGCGCTTTTCGCCGTGACGGGCTTGGCGGCCCTGGGCAGCGCGCATGCGCAAGCCCAGCCGCCGACCCAGGCCCCGCCGGCCAAATCGGGGCAGGCGGATACGTCGGGCAAGAAGCCGAACATCCTTGTGATCTTCGGCGACGATATCGGCCAGGCCAATATCAGCGCGTACGCGCATGGCGTGGTCGGCTACGAAACGCCGAACATCGACCGCATTGCCAAGGAAGGCATCATGTTCACGGACTATTACGCCGAGAACAGCTGCACGGCGGGCCGGTCGTCCTTTATCACCGGGCAGTCCCCGCTGCGCACCGGGTTGTCGAAGGTCGGTGCTCCGGGCGCGCCAGTCGGCCTGCAGAAGGGCGACATCACCATTGCCCAGGCACTGAAGGCGCAGGGCTACACCACCGCTCAGTTCGGCAAGAACCACCTGGGCGACAAGGACGAATACCTGCCCACGCAGCACGGGTTCGACGAATTCTTCGGCAACCTCTATCACCTGAACGCGGAAGAGGAACCGGACCGTCCGTACTGGCCCAAGGATCCCAACGATCCGTTCGTGAAGAACTTTTCGCCGCGCGGCGTCATCAAGGCCACGGCCGACGGCAAGGTGCAGGATACTGGCGCCCTGAATGCCAAGCGCATGGAAACCATCGACGATGAAACGGTGGGCGCCGCCATCGACTACATCGACAAGCATGGCAAGGCCGACAAGCCGTTCTTTGTGTGGATGAACACCACGCGCATGCACGTCTTCACGCACATCCGGCCCGAGCACCGGGGCAAGAGCGGGATGCCGGGCAACGACTACGCCGACGGCATGTGGGAGCATGACCAGGACGTGGGCAAGTTATTGAAAAAGCTGGACGATCTGGGCATTGCGGACAACACCATCGTGGTCTACACGACCGACAACGGCCCCAACGCGTTCAGCTGGCCGGACGCTGCCAACACGCCGTTCCGGAGCGAAAAGGACTCCAACTGGGAAGGCGCGTTCCGCGTGCCGGCCATGGTGCGTTGGCCGGGGCAGATCCCGGCGGGCCAGGTCAAGCGCGGCATCGTGTCGGGCATGGACTGGTTCCCCACGCTGCTTGCCGCAGCGGGCGACACCTCGGTCAAGGATCGCCTGCTGGACGGTTGGGCGCCGCAAGACGGCGGCACCAAGTTCAAGGTCCATCTGGACGGCTACAACCAGCTGCCGTATCTGACCGGCAAGCAGGACAAGAGCTCCCGCGACGAATTCTTCTACTTCAATGACGACGGTGTGCTGGTCGGCATGCGGTGGGGGGATTGGAAGGCCGTGTTCTGCGAACAACGGGCGCCCGGGAACCTGAACGTCTGGCAGGATCCGTTTGTCTGCCTGCGGCTGCCGAAGATCTTCAACCTGCGGATGGACCCCTATGAGCGGGCCGACATGTCCGATCAGTACAACGATTGGCTGGTCAAGAATGCCTATCTGACCGGTATCGCCACAATGAAGGCGACCGTGTTCCTGGAAACCTTCGTGAAGTACCCGCCCAGCCAGCGTCCGGCGAGCTTCAGCGTTGACCAGGTGCAAAAGCAGGTCGACAAGGCCATCGAGGCCCACTTCGAGGCGATGGAGAAGCAGAAGGCGAAGTAAGGGCAGTGGGCGCCGGATAGGCGCCTGCACCATCCGGGCGGCGCGCGGTGCGCCGCCCGGCGATACGCTAGAGGAACCGCGGCATGGGCATGGGGACGGCGGCAATGGAAGGGCTGGATACGCATCGGCAGCAAGGCGGCGCAGGGACATTGACCACGGTTCGCCCGGCGGCGCTGCTGTTCTTGTCCGGAGCGGCTGCGCTGGTGTTCCAGGTGTTGTGGATCAAGCAATTGTCCTTGGTGGTCGGCGTTGAAGTCACCGCCATCGCCGGCGCGGTCAGCGCTTTTTTCCTGGGGCTGGCGCTGGGCGGCTGGTTCCTGGGCCGGCTGGCCGACCGCCTTGCCCGGCCCGTCCGCTTTTATGCCTTGCTGGAGGCCGCGGTGGCGGTGTCCTGCCTGGCCGTGACGTGGGTGCTGGCGCATAGCGCCGCGCCGTTCGTCGCGGTGGAATCGGTCAGTGGCGTGGCCGCGTGGCTCATCATCGGCCTGTTTCTGGCCGTGCCTTCTTTCCTGATGGGCGGCACCTTGCCCGTCCTGCTACGTGCGGTCCATCGCCAGGACGCCGGGGCAAGCCGCCTCGGGGGCACGCTATACGCGGTCAACACCTGCGGCGCGATCCTGGGCGCCTTGCTGCCCGCGTTTTTCCTGATTCCCCGCTTTGGCGTGCAGGGCGCCGCACTTGCGGCTGCCTCGATGAACCTGCTGGCCGCGCTGGGCGCCTGGCTGCTGGATCGCAAGGCGGGTGGCGCCGTGGCGCCGCCTCAGACGTCGACGCAGTCGGCCCCCTTGTCCGGCGAGGCCCGGCTGGCCGTGGCGCTGTACGCCGTTGCTGGCGGCATCGCGTTGGGCTACGAAGTGGTCTGGTCGCAGATGATCGTGCCTTTCATGAGCACGCGGGCGTTCGCGTTCGCCATCGTGCTGGCCACGTACCTGGCCGGGCTGGCGTTGGGCGCCGCGCTGTATGCGCGGTTCAGCCATCGCGTGCGCAACCCCTGGCCCGTGTTCGGCGGCCTGATTGCAGGCGCGGGCCTCCTCGCCGTGCTGGAAGTCGCGGTGCTGGGCAAATGGCTGGTGGTCGCGCAGACCTACGCCGAAGCGGCTGTCTATCAATGGACCGGCAGCGGGTTTGCGGGCATGTGCGCCCGCTTCGCGGTAGCGGCGGCCAGCTTCGTGCTGGCGCCCACATTGCTGCTGGGTGCCGCGTTTCCCGCCGTGCTGCGCATTGCCGTGGGCGATCGGCGGGTGGGCCGCGAAGCCGGCGCCGTGCTGGCGTGCAACACGCTGGGCGGCATCGTCGGCACGGTGTTGACGGGTTTCCTGTTGTTGCCGACCCTGGGGCTGGTGCGCACCCTGGGCGTGCTGGCGACGATGGCCGCCCTGGTCGGGGCTGTCGCCGCATGGCGTGGCCGTTCGTCCGGCCCCGCCACGGCAGGCGTGGCGACCGGCCTGATCGGCATGGCGACTTTGGCGGTGGCGGTCTTGTTGCCCACGGACCAGTTCGCGCGCCTGCTGCCGGGCGCGAGCGGTGCGGGGCTGGTGTTCTATGAGGAAAGCCATGGCGGCACGGTCGCGGTGGTGGAACAGGCCAGCAAGGGCGCGCGCTTTCACCGGCTGTACATCCAGGGCGTGTCGAACTCGGGCGATGCCATGCCGTCGTTGCGCTACATGCGTTTGCAGGCGCTGCTGCCGCTGATCGTTCATAACGGCGAGCCCAAGTCGGCCCTGGTGGTGGGCTACGGCACCGGTATCACGGCGGGTGCGTTGTCTCAATACCCGGGCCTGGACAAGCGTGCCGTGGCCGAATTGCTGCCTGCCGTGCTGCGCGCCGCACCGCGCTTTCAGGGCACCTTCCAGGCCGCCTCCGATCCCGGCCTGGACAAGCGGCTGCGCGACGGGCGCCGCGCGCTGCAGGCCAGCGCTGAACAATGGGACCTGATCACGCTGGAGCCGCCGCCGCCGTCCGCAACGGGCGTCGTCAACCTGTATTCGCGCGACTTCTATCAACTGGCTGCCCGCCGATTGGCGCCGCAAGGCATCGTGGCGCAGTGGCTGCCGCTGCCCACACAGAACGAGGACGACACGCGGGCGCTCGTCGCCAGCTTCATCCAGGTCTTTCCCCATGCTTCCTTGTGGACCAGTGAACTGCATGAAATGCTGCTGGTCGGGTCCATGCAGCCGCTGGAGCTGGACGCGGCGCGCATCCAGGCGCGATTTGACCAGCCCAACACGGCGGCAGCGCTGAAATCCGTGGGTGTGCCGTCCGCGGCGGCCTTGCTGGCCACGTGGGTGACCGACCGCGACGGGCTGGCCCGGTTCGCCGGTGATACACCCGCCGTCACCGACGACCGGCCCGGCATCGAATACGCAACTTGGGTCCGGCCGCGCGAGCTGAATCGCGTCCTGCCGGCCTTGCTTGCCGAGCGTACGGCGCCGCCGCTGCCGGGGGCCACGGCAGACCTCCAGGCCGATATCGAACTGGAGCGCGCGCGGCTGGATACCTTCTATCGTGCTGCGCTGGCTGCCTACGCCGGCGACCGCGAAACCTGGGGCAGGGAAATCAACCGCCTGGCCCGCAACGACGGCGACAACGCGTACTACCGGTGGTTCATGGGGTCGGCGCAGTAAGGGTCAACTGCAGACGCGCCGCCACGGCGCCACGCCGCGCGGCGGGCAATAGCCCGCGCATGGGGTGGCGATCGACACGCCGCTCTGGCACCGCAGTTCCGGCGCCTTGTCACCATACGGCACGGTGCCCTGGCAGTCGCAACTGGCCAATCCCGCGCCCGACGGCAACTTCTTGATGAGGGGCGCGGGCGCCGCAGCAGACGCCGTGGCATCTTCGTTGCCATCGTCGCTGTCGACGACCGCCCGCACTTTTGCCGCCGGCATGTTGCACGCCTTGGCGATGGCTTTCACCGATTTTCCTTCGTCCGACATCGCCAGTATTTTCTTGTCGCTGCACGCGGCATGGGCGGGGGAGGGCAACGCGCTGAACAATGCGATCAGCATGATGGCGGGAATCACTGCCCGATACAGGGTCATTGCGTCTCCAGCGTCTTGATGCGATGGTGGGGAATACGCCGTTCGCCTGATGGCGCGGGCTTTTGCGGCCTAGCGTAGTGCGCCGATTTCCGCAGTGTCAATGCGACACGCTTAAATAATCCGGCCGACGGCGGATTAGTTTTCACCGTCGCGCCGGATGTGCCCCAACGGCCCGGTAAGCCTGCACGGAGCAGAAATTACCAGGCGCTGCTGCTTATCCCGCCAAGGACGGATGCGCGGCAATGGCGGCTTCGGCGCGGGCTCTTGCGGCTTGCAGTGCAGCCTCGCCCCGCGCGGTGCCTTCCACTGAAAAGAACGACACGCTGTGCAGGCCGATGGTGCCCAGAACGTGTTTCAGATAGGGCGTCAGGAAATCGGGCTGGCGGGCTGCGCCGCCTGAGAATTCGCCGCCGGAGGAAATGGCCACATACACCGGCCGGTCGGGCAGGTTGCCGATCTTGCCCTCGGCCGTGATGCGGAAGGTGCTGCGCACGCGCACCACATGGTCGATCCAGACCTTCAACGACGACGGCACGGTGAAATTGTGCACCGGCGTGGCGATGACGATATGCGTCGCGGCCTGCAGAGCCTGGATCAATTGCGCCGACTGCCGCAGCGCGCCGCGTCCCAGCACGTCGTCTGCCGGGTCGGCGGGCGCGCTCAACGCGGCGGCATAGTCCTGGTCCACAGGGGGCAGGGCGGTGGCGTCGATTTCGACGACTGCGGGCGCTTCGGGTCCGGCGGCGGCGATCAGGCGGTCGATGATGCGTTGCGACAGGCGGTGGCTTTCGGCGCTGCGGCCGCGCGGGCTGCAGGTGATGTGAAGAATGCTCATGCGGCAGGGGTGTCCAGAAGCTTGCTGAAACGGATGGCGCTGGTCAACAGGCCTTGGCGGAAGTAGAAGCGCTGGGCCAGCGCGTTGGACAAGCCCGTATCCAGCACGAACTTGGCGCAACCCGCGTCGCGGGCCATGCCGTCCAGCGCCTGCAGCAAGCGGGCGCCCCAGCGGCCGCCGCGCCGCGTGCTGTCCACGACCAGGTCATCTACGTACATGAAGCGGCCGTAGATCAGGTTCTCTTGATAGCGGTAACCCGCCAACGCCACGACCTGGCCGGCATCCACCGCCGCCAGCAGCCGGTAGCTGTCGCCGCGCATGCGGGTGATGCGGGCAACGAAGTCGTCGGCATCGGCAAGATGGGGCCGCAGTTCGCGCATCAGGGGCAGGCAGGCGCGCAGTGCTTCGTCGGTATCGATGTGTTGTAGAGCAGAGTCTGTCATGGGGATTTCACGCGGGGTTCAGGGAGGACAAGGCATCATCGTAGAAAGACCATGACATAATTTGAAGGGCCATAAATTGAACTTTGGACTATGCCATGATTGACCGACGCCCCAAGGACGGATTGCCCCCGCTGGTTCCCAACAGCGCGGATCCGCTCTACCGCCAGGTGTACGAACGGTTCCGCAGCGCGATCACGCAAGGCACGCTTGCGCCCGGCGACCGCATCCCGTCGGCCCGTGCCCTGGCCAAGGAAATGGGCGTGGCGCGCGGCACGATCGAAGTGGCGTATTCGTTGCTGGTGGCCGAAGGCTACATCCAGACTCGGGGGCAGGCCGGCACGATCGTCACCCCGGATCTTCAGCCCCAGGCGCCGCCCGCCGCCGTGGCGCCGCCGCCCGAAACCCCCGACGACGAGCACGGCTGGCATCGTCCGTCCGTCATCCTGCCGTTCCAGATGGGCGTGCCGGCGCTGGACGAGTTTCCCCGCAAGCTGTGGGCCCGGCTGGGCGCCCGGCAATTGCGTAGCCTGCAAGCGCCCGAGCTGTCCTACCCGCCGTCCAACGGGCTGATGGGACTGCGCACCGCCGTGGCCGCCTATCTACAAGTGGCGCGCGGCATCCATTGCCAGCCGTCCCAGGTGTTCATCACCTCGGGCTACAACCATACGATGCAGCTGGTCATGCAGGCGCTGCTGGCGCCGGGCGACCGCGTGTGGGTGGAAGACCCCGGGTATCCACCCACCCGCGCGTTGCTGGCGCAGGCGCGCCTGCAGGCGGTGCCCATTCCGGTGGATCAGGACGGATTGATGGTTGGCGAGGGCGTTGCCCGGTGCCTGGACGCGAAGGCGGCCGTGGTCACGCCCGCGCATCAAAGCCCGCTGTCGATGTCGCTGTCGCTGCCGCGCCGGCAAGCCCTGCTGGAATGGGCCGAACGGCAACAGGCCTGGATCGTGGAAGATGACTACGACGGCGAATACCGCTATGTCAGCCGCCCCTTGCCCGCATTGAAGAGTCTGGATGCACAGGGCCGCGTGTTGTATGCCGGGTCATTCAGCAAGGTGCTGTTTCCAGGAATGCGCCTGGCGTATCTGGTCGTGCCGCCCGCGCAGGTGGGGGCTTTCGACCGCATCTGCCGGCTGCTGTCGGGCACCGCGCCGGGGTTGACGCAATCCATCCTGACCGCCTTCATTGCCGAAGGGCATTTCGGCCGGCACATCCAGCGCATGCGGCGGTTGTACAGCGAACGGCGCAATTCCACGGCGGCGGGATTGACCGCCGCGCTGGGGGACCGCATGCATATCGAACCGCAACCGGGCGGCATGCATCTGGTCGCGCGCATGCAAGGGCAGTTGACGGATGTGCCCCTGGCCGCGCGGATGCTGGAGCAGGGCATGTATGCGCATCCCTTGTCGCGCTGGTCGACCCTGCCGGACCCGCAATCGGGCCTGTTGCTCAGCTTCACGAACATCGCGTCCGAGGCGCAAGCCCTTGAATTGGGCTTGCGGATCAAGGCGTTGATGTAGGCCTTAGTTCAGTCCGGCCTTGTCCAGGCCGAACGCGGCATCGGCGGAACCCGGCACGGTCCGGAAGGCCACGTTCAGGCGGTTCCAGCCGTTGATGGCCACCACGCGGAACGTCAGGTCGGAGATTTCGGCTTCCGAGAAGTGCTCGCGCGCCTGCTCGTATACGTCGTTCGGCACGCCGTGCGCGGGCAGGGTGGTCAGCGCTTCGGTCCAGGCCAGCGCGGCGCGTTCGCGCGCCGAGAAGAGAGTCGATTCGCGCCAGATGGCGACGTGGTGCAGGCGCAATTCGCGTTCGCCGCGCAGCTTGGCCTGCTTGACGTGCATGTCCAGGCAGAAGCCGCAGCCATTGATCTGCGAGGCCCGGATGTCGATCAGGTCGCCGAATTCCTCGACCACCGGCACCTTTTTCATCGCCGCGCTGAAGTCCATGTACTTCTTGGACAGTTCCGCCGACACCTGGAAGTAATTCAATCGTTGGCTCATTTGCCTACCTTTCTGAAGCGCTGTTTTCGAATGGGGGATCACGAAAACACATCATGCGTCAGCCTGGACCAGGCAAAAAGTGCCATAAATGGTGTTTTGTTATAGGCCATCCGGGCACGTGCTGGATGCCGCGCGCGGCCAGCGCAGCACGAAGCGGGCGCCGCCCAGCGGGCTGTCCTGGATCTCGATCGTGCCGCCGTGGTTCGCGGCCACGCGCTTGACGATGGCCAGCCCCAGCCCGGCGCCGCCGGTGCCGCGGTCCCGGCTTTCGTCAAGCCGGATGAAGGGTTCGAATACGCGTTCCCGGTCCGCCTCGGCGATGCCGCCGCCGTCGTCGTCCACCAGCAGTTCGTAGTCGGCCGCCGTTGCTTTCAGTTCGATCTCGACGCGCTGGCTGGCGTAGCGCACGGCGTTCTGCACCAGGTTCAGCAAGGCGCGGCTCATATAGCGCGGATGCAGTTCGACGTGCGCGGGATAGCCGGGGCGCACGTGGCACTGGATGCCCCGCGCATCGGCCTGATGCGCGACCAGCGCCAGCGCTTCGCCCAGCCAATCGCATACATCCACGGTCTCCAGCCGTACCCCGTCGTCGGCGGGGCGTTCCAGCCGCGCGTATACAAGCAGCTCGGCCACCATCGCTTCCAGCTCCGAGATGTCGGTGCGCATGTCTTGCAGGATCTGCCCGCGGCGGGGCAGGTATTGGTCATGGCCCAGCATATCCACTTCGAACGACAGGCGGGCAAGCGGCGTGCGCAGTTCGTGCGACACCGCGTTGGTCAGGCTGCGCTGGTTGTCGATCAGCGCGGCGATGCGCTCGGCCATATGGTTGAAGCTTTCGCCCACGTGGCGAATGCCCGAGATGCGGGACAGCCGCACCCGCACGCTCATATCGCCTTGGCCCATCCGCAACGTCGCCTTGCGCAGCGCGTCCAGGTCGCGCCAGATGGGCAAGGCCCAGCCCAGCAGCAGGATCACGGCCAGCACCAGGCTCAGCGCCGCCCAGGCGGACCAGGTGATCCACCGTTCCATCGCGGGTTCCAGCGGCAGACGTACATCCAGCCACTGCACGGGTTCGCCGGGCAAGCGGGTCAGGTAGGTGTTGTAGTCGTCCCGCATGATGAGACCGGTACGGTCCAGCTGCTGTTGCTCATCCGGCGTGAGGGTGACATGGCTGTCGGGCAGCAACGTCAGGGTCAGCCCATAGTGCGGCAACAGCTCGTCCAGGATATAGGCCGCGCGGGCTTCCGGGGCGACAGGGTCCAGATCCTTGTGCAGCGCGTAGATCTGGCCGCGCACGGCGCGGTAGGACAGGTCGGCGCTAAGCGAGTCCAACAGATACCCGAAGCTCAGGTTCACCAGCTGGGTCGCCACGCCGTAGCCGATCGTGGCAATAATGACGATGCGCAGCGCGAACTTAAGCATCAGTGGCCTTTCCTGGGGCGCCACAGGCAAGTGCGTGGCGCGAAGCGGGCATGGGGAAGGAAGGCGGGAATCATGCGGCGACAGCTGGGTAATCGCGCATGCTAGCGGTGCGCAGAAATCGAATTCGTCGAGATTTGTGTGTCAATTGTGAAGATTCGTGCAGTGATTTGATGCGGGCCTATGGTTGCGGCAGCCGGGATCCGGCCGTCAGACCCGATTGAAACTGGCGCGCGCCCCGGCTATAAGCATGAAGAAGGGGCGGAGATCCGGCGCCCCGCCTGTCATCGATCGCCCCTGCACCATGCCGCACCCGCCCCCCCACGACGAGCACGTCGCCAGCAGGCCCGCCACGCACGAGCGCGTGGACCCCGGGCGAAGCTCCTGTCTGGAAGTGTTCCTGGTTTTCCTGCGCCTGGGACTGACCTCGTTTGGCGGCCCGGTCGCGCATCTGGCTTATTTCCGCACCGAATTCGTCGACAAGCGCCGCTGGCTGGACGACTACGCCTATTCGGATCTGGTGGCGCTGTGCCAGTTCCTGCCCGGGCCGGCAAGCAGCCAGGTCGGCATGGCGATCGGCCTGCGGCGCGCGGGCTGGCCCGGCATGGCTGCCGCCTGGCTGGCATTCACGCTGCCGACCGCGCTGGCGCTGATCGGATTCGCCCTGGGGCTGGCGCATTTCGGCTGGCTGTCGCAGTCGGGCGCGATACACGGCTTGAAGGTGGCGGCCGTGGCGATCATCGCGCAGGCTGTGTGGGGCATGGGCCGCACGCTTTGCCCGGACCGCCCGCGGGCCGGATTGGCGGTGACGGCCGCCCTGATCACGGCCGCGCTGCCCACCGCATGGGGGCAGGTGGGCGCGGTCCTGCTGGGCGCCGTCGTGGGTGGCGCCATGCTGCAAGTGCCGCCCCGGCCCATCCTGGCCAATCGGGCGCAAGGCGCGTCACGCCGCGCAGGCTGTATCGCACTGGCGCTGTTTGTCGTGCTGCTGGCGGGGTTGCCCGCGTGGGCGGCGGTGTCCGATTCCACGTTGGCGGCCCAAGTGGCCGGCTTCTACCGGGCGGGCGCGCTGGTGTTCGGTGGCGGCCACGTCGTGCTGCCGTTGCTGGAGGCCACCTCGGTATCCAGCGGCATGGTGTCCAACGCCGACTTCCTGGCAGGCTATGGGGCCGCGCAAGCCATGCCCGGCCCGGTGTTCGCATTCGCCGCCTTCCTGGGGGCGATGTCGTCGGGCCCCTTATCGGGCTGGCTCGGCGGGCTGGCATTCCTGGGCGTCATCTTCCTGCCAGGTGCGTTGCTGGTAGCCGGCGCCTTGCCGTTCTGGGAAAGCCTGCGTCGGCGGCCCGGCGTGCGCAATATGGCCGCAGGCGTGAATGCCGCCGTGGTGGGCATTCTGCTGGCCGCCCTTTATGACCCGGTCTGGACCAGCGCGATCCTGAACAAGGCGGATTTTGCCCTGGCGCTATTGCTGTTCGCGCTGCTGGTCTATGCGCGCTGGTCGCCCGTCTGGGTGGTGCTGGCCGCCGCCGCGGGCGGCTGGGCCTTGGCCTGGCTAGGCTAGGACTGCCAGCGGGGCGGCCGCTTCTGCAGGAAGGCGTCGATGCCTTCGCACGCATCGGCCTCCATCATGTTGCGCGCCATCACGTCGCCGGCATAGTCGTACGCGTCGGCCAGCGCCATCTGTCTTTGCTTGTAGAACATGCGTTTGCCATAGCGGATGGCCGTCGGGCTTTTCGCCAGGATGTCGCCCGCCAGGGCGCGCACCCGCGCATCCAATTCGGCCTCTGGCACGGCGTCGTTGATCAAGCCCCAGTCCACGGCCTGCGCCGCGTCGATGAAGCGGGCGGTCACCAGCATTTCGAAGGCGCGCTTGGCCGACACGTTGCGGCTGAGCGCCACGGCGGGCGTTGCGCAGAACAGGCCGACGTTGATGCCCGACACGGCGAAGCGCGCATTGTCGGCGGCTACCGCCAGATCGCAACTGGCGACCAGTTGGCAGCCCGCGGCGGTGGCGATGCCCTGGACCTTGGCGATGACGGGCACGGGCAAGGCCTGCAGGCCTTGCATGACGCTGCCGCATTTGCGGAATAACGCCCGGTAATAGTCCAACGACGGTTGGCTGCGCATTTCGCGCAGGTCGTGGCCGGCGCAGAACGCGCGGCCCGCGGATTCCAGCAGCACGCAACGCACGTCGGCATCGCGCTCAAGCGCATCGATCTCCTGCTGCAGCGCGCCCAACAGTCCTTCGGACAAGGCGTTGAACTGCGAGGGCCGGTTCATGCGCAGCGTCACCACGCCGTTCTCCGCGGTGCGTTCAAGCAGGGGCTGTTCTGCCGAGGTATCCAGTGCCATGTTGTCTCCAGGTCTCCAGGTGGAATATGGAAGACAGGATACTGCCAAGCGCACCGCTTGTCGGATTCACGCCGCCAGGCGGCGAGCAATGCCTGGCGACAGACACAGCAGCGGCACGACGATCACGGCGCCGATCAAGGCCATGGCGGCCTGCGGCGCCATGCCGCTGTCCAGCAGCAACGTCGCGATGACGGCCGAGCCGCTCATCTGGAACAGGCCGTACACCGCCGCGGCCGTGCCGGCGCGTTCGGCGAAGGGCTCCAGCGCCAGGCTCAGGCCCGAGCCCAACGCCAGCGAAAAGCCCACCGTCAGCACGGCGACGGGCAGCATGAAGATCCACGCCGACAACGGCACCCAGGCCCAGGCCGCGGCATGCATGGCCGAGGCCAGCAGCAGCGCCGCCATGCCGACCCGCACCATGGTGTGGCGGCCATAGCGCGCGATGAAAGTCGGGGCCAGGAAGAAGGCCGCGATGTTGATCGCGGCGTTGCCGCCGAACCAGGCAGAAAAACCCAGTTCGGTATATCCCAGCTGCTGCACCAGCACCACCGGCGCCGCCGAGACGAACACGAGGATCATCGCCATGCCCGCCATGCCAAACATCGCGAAGTACAGGAACCGGCCGCTGGCCACGATAGGCAGGTAGCGGCGCAGGCTGTAGAGCGCGCCGCGGGGCTGCGTGGGCGCCGCGCGGGTTTCCTCGAAACGCTTGGCCAGCAGCACGGCCAGCGCCAGCGCGAACGCCACCATGAACACGAAAGTGCTGCGCCAGCCGGCATGCACGGCCAGAACACCGCCCAGCATGGGCGCCAACGCGGGCACGGAGCACAGCGCCCCGTTCAGGTAGCTATAGACGCGTGCGCCCACAGCCGGGCTGAAGCGGTCACGCACGGCGGCAAACGCCACCAGCGACGCCGAGCACGCACCCAGGCCCTGGATGATGCGGGCCGCATAGAACACCTCAAGCGACGTGGCCGCCGCGCCCAACGCGGAACCGGCCAGATAGGCCAGTGCGCCACCCAGGGCCACTGGCCGGCGGCCATAGCGATCGGCCAAGGGGCCGATCAGCATCTGGCCCACCCCGACGGCGAAGATGAACAGGGTGATGCTGGCTTGCAGCGCGCTGACCGGCTGGCCGAAACCATCGGCCATGGCGGGCAGGGAAGGCAGGTAGATGTCGATGCCCATCGGCGTGAGCGTGACCAGTCCCATCAGGAGACCGATCAGCCAGCGTTGGCTTCGGGAAGATACAGCAGACTTCATGGCAGGCTCTGGGCGCATTGCACGCCCGGGAAAACCCGATATTATCCATGAATGCGCGGCCCGGCCGAAGCCGGGACCCCGCAAGGCGGGCACAGTAGAATAATTGCCATGAACACGCCCGCCTTTCGTCCCCGTATCGTCATCCTGTACTGCACGCAGTGCCAGTGGCTGCTGCGCGCCGGTTGGATGGCGCAAGAACTCCTGTCCACGTTTTCGACCGACCTGGGTGAAGTGGTCCTGCAGCCCGGCACCGGCGGCATCTTCCAGATTACCTATAACGGCGATCTGATCTGGGACCGCAAGAGCGATGGCGGATTCCCCGAAGCCAAGGTGCTCAAGCAGCGCGTGCGCGACCGCCTGGATCCGGGGCGCCCGCTAGGCCATATCGACGGTCATACCGCCGGCCCGCTGGCAGCGCCTCCGGACGCCTGACGGCTACGCGGCGGACTTCGATTCCTGCAACGCCGCGCGTCCCTTGTTGCGTTGGCGCACCGCCGACACGATCAGCAACGCGATCAGCGCGACGCACGCCAGGATGAAGCCCAGGCTGATCGGGCGCGTCACGAAGATCGACAGTTCACCGCGCGACAGCAGCAGGGCGCGGCGGAAGTTCTCTTCCACCATCGGCCCCAGCACGAAGCCCAGCAGCAAGGGCGCGGGTTCAAACCGCAACCGGATCAACGCATAACCCGCTGCGCCGAACACCGTCACCATGCCTACGTCGAACAGGTTGTTGTTCGTGCTGTAGACCCCAACGCACACAAAGAACAGCGCGGCAGGGAACAGGTAGCGGAACGGCACGGTCAGCAGACGCACCCACATGCCGATCAGCGGCAGGTTCAGCAGCAACAGCAACACGTTGCCGACCCAGAAGCTGGCGATCAGCCCCCAGAACATGTCGGCGTGTTCGATCATCATCTGCGGACCCGGCTGGATGCCATGGATGATCAGCGCGCCCAGCATCAGGGCCATCACCGGATCGCCGGGGATGCCCAGGCTCATCGTCGGGATGAAGCTCGTCTGCGTCGACGCGCTGGTAGCCGCCTCCGGACCCGCGATCCCTTCAATGGCGCCGCGGCCGAAGCGGCGCGGCTCGCGTGCCACCTTCTTTTCCACCGCGTAAGAGATGAACGATGCGATGGTCGGGCCCGTGCCCGGCAGGATGCCGAACGCCGCGCCGATGGCCGTGCCGCGCACCAGTGCACCCCGCGACTGCTTGATGTCGCCGGCTTCGGGCCGCATCGACTTCATGCTGATCTTGCCGGTGGTGATCTTGCTGTCGCCGCCGATGCGGTTGATGTTTTTCAGGAAGTCCGCCACGCCG
This sequence comes from Achromobacter sp. 18P8.1.1, assembly GCF_057799415.1. NCBI lineage: Bacteria > Pseudomonadati > Pseudomonadota > Betaproteobacteria > Burkholderiales > Alcaligenaceae > Achromobacter > Achromobacter sp. 18P8.1.1. Next base: position 31,732 of record NZ_JBYOKH010000046.1, read on the forward strand.
AACAGGCCCATGGCCAGCGCCACGATCTGCAAACCGTCGGAGAGCTCCAGGATGCCGAAGTGAAAGCGCATCGTGCCGGTGTTGACGTCGGTGCCGACCACGCCCAGCAGCAGCCCCACGACCACCATCGCCACGCCTTTGATCGCCGATCCCTTCGCCAACGTGGCGCCGGCCAGCAGGCCCAGCATCATCATGGAGAAATATTCGGCCGGGCCGAACTTGAAGGCCACGTCCACCAGCATCGGCGAGAACAGGATCATCGCCAGGATGCCGACCGACGCGCCGCAGAACGACGAGAACATCAGCATGAACAGCGCGGACCCGGCCTTGCCGTTGCGCGCCAGCGGATTGCCGTCCAGGCAGGCCACGGCGTGCGACGCGGTACCCGGCAGGTTCAGCATGATGGAGGTGATGCCGCCGCCATACTGCGAGCCGTAGTAGATGCCGGACAGCATCACCAGCGCCGCGGTCGGCGTCATGGTGTACGTCAACGGCAGCAGGATGGAAATGGCGGCCAGCACGCCCATGCCCGGCAGTACGCCGATCAGGTTGCCCATGAACACGCCAAACACGGCCCACATCAGGTTGTCCAGCGCGAACGCGACCGAAAACCCGTGCATCAGATTATTGAAGATTTCCATCGATCAGCCCCAGCGGAACAACGGAAACTGCAACTGCAGCGCCCACGAGAACACGGCCACGCCCAGGATCGTCACGCCCACGGCAAGCAGGGCGGCGCTGCGCCACGTGTGCTGACGGTCGCCCATCGCGGAAATGAACACCAGGACGAAGGTGGCAGGCACCAGGCCGCCGAACTTGCCGACCAGGATGAAGGCCAGCAAGCCGCCAATGATGCAGCCCCAGCCGCGCCATTCGGGCGGCGGAACCTCTTCGGCGTCTTCTTCGGCCGTGGCAGGGGATGCGGCCATCTTGGCGATGATCAATCCCAGCATCACCAGCAAGGCGCCCAGGATCGCCGGGAACATGCCCGGCCCCATGCGCGCAAGGCTGCCTAGCGTATATGTGGATGCCTGAGCGATAGCGCCCAGGCCCAGCACGATCATCGTGCCGGCGGCCCACGCCTCGCGCCGGACGGCGCTGCGTTTCGATTGCATTTGGTCTAGTCCTCCCGTTGTTGTGCTTTTGTCTGACTGACGTCTGAAAAAAAGCTGACATTGCAATGAATGCGGGAGTCTAAAAATCCAAACTTCCGTTCACCTTTCAGGCAAGCGGAGAATCGGGCCGAGGGCGATATTTATGCGGAAAATCGCGGGAAATCCCTAAGGTGCGCGCGCCGCGGATGGCGGACGGAAGCGAATCGCCATGCCGAAGAGCACGAGGCAGATCAACGTCATGAGGATCCACGCAGGCGTCAGGTCGGCCAGGTGTTGGCGGATGAGGCCGGCGGCGAATGGAAAGAGCGCAGCGATCAAATAGCCCACGCCTTGCACGAACGAGGCCAGCCGGCCTGCCTCCGCCGGCGTTGTTGCATGATCCATGGCGACGATCAGCGACAAGGGAAAGAGCGCGCCGATGCCCAGCCCCGCCAATACGGCCGCGGGCCAAGCCAGGGCGGCGGGCGCCGCGATCAGGCCGATCAAACCCAGGAACAGCGCGCCGATCGCCACCAACAGCGCCGGCCGGCGGTCAGGCAAGCGGCCGATGCATAGCGACACCAAGAGGCCTGCGGCGATTTCCGCCGCGGTCACGGCGCCCAGCAATTGGCCCGCCGACACCGGAGTCCAGCCCAGCGCCGTGTAGTAGGGCGGCAGCCACGCCAGCACCAGCGTGTAGGCGCCCGTGCCCAGGCCGAAGAACACCGCCAGCAACCAGGCGCGCGGGCGCGGCGTGCGGATGGGACTGGCCGCGCCCTGGGCGGCCGGCGGGTTCGGCGATGCCCGGTTCACCAGCAACCAGGCGGCCAGCGCGATGGCGGCGGGCAGGGCCCAGACCGCCAGCGCCTGCAGCCAGCCGGCGCGTTGCGCGAGCACTGGCGAGGCCACGCTGGCCACGGCGGCGCCGCCCATGATCGCCGTTGAATAGATGCCTATGATCGCGCTGCTGCCCGCCGCGAAACGGGTCTTGATGTAGATGGGCAGCAAGGCTTGCGTGACGGCAATGCCCAGGCCGGCAACGACGCCACTGGCCAGCATCAGGCTGGTGTGCCCGGCCCACCAGCGGCCCGCGGTCGCGGCGGTGACGAGCACCAGGCCCAGGGCGACGCCTAGTTGTTCGCCGACCAGGCGGCGCAGCGGCGCCACGCTCAAGGCGCCCAGGCCCATCACGAACACGGGCAGGGCGGTCAGCAGGCCGGCGACGGTGTCGGACATGCGGGTGGCGGCTTGCACCCAGTCCAGCAATGGGGGAACGGAAGCCAGGACGGGACGCAGGTTCAGGCCGACGAGGATGATGGCGGCGATGCGCCAGGCGTTGAGACGGGGGAAAGACACGGTTGCTCCAAACCCGGAACAGGCAGCCGCATGCGGCGTGTTCCGGTAAACTATCTTGGCATCAAGATATTTGTATTTTATCTTCACGTCAAGATAAATGGAGGGAGTGACCGTGGATAGAGCAAGCCGGGCGGTAGAGCAGTGGAACCGCGAACGTCCCGAGCTGGATGTGTCGACCATGCGCGTGCTGGGCCGCTTGGGCGAATGCGCGCTGGTGATCACGCGCGATCGGATCAATCCGCTATTCGCGCAGTTCGGCCTGCAGCCGGGGGAGTTCGATGTGCTGGCGACACTGCGCCGCAGCGGCAAGCCTTATGCCTTGACGCCTACGGCGCTCTACGAAGACGCCATGATTTCGTCCGGCAGCATGACCAACCGCATCGACCGGCTGGAGAAGGCCGGTCTGGTGGTGCGCACGCCCAACCCGGACGATGGGCGGGCGACCTTGGTGATGTTGACGCAACCGGGGCTGAAGCTGATCGACGAAGCCGTGGTGGCGCATCTGCGCAACCAGGCGGAAGTGTTGTCGCCGCTAAGCGCTACCGAGCAGGAGCAGTTGAGCCGCCTGCTCGGCAAGTTGTTGAAGGCCTACGAATAGGCGGCGGCGCACGTCAGGATCGCGAGCGGACTACAAGCCGAGTTCAGACAATCCGGGATGATCGTCCGGGCGGCGGCCCAGCGGCCACCGGAATTTGCGGTCGGCTTCCTTGATGGGCAGGTCGTTGATGCAGGCGTAGCGGTTCACCATCAGGCCGTCTTCGCCGAATTCCCAGTTCTCGTTGCCGTAGGACCGGAACCAATTGCCTGAATCGTCGTGCCATTCATAGGCATAGCGGACCGCGATGCGATTGCCCGTATAGGCCCACAATTCCTTGATCAATCGGTAGTCCAGCTCTTTGGCCCACTTGCGCGCCAGGAAGGCGCGGGCTTCATCGCGGTTCTTCACGAATTCGGCGCGGTTGCGCCAATGCGTGTTCAGGCTGTAGGCCAGCGCGACCTTGTCGGGGTCGCGGCTGTTCCAGCCGTCTTCGGCCAGCCGGACCTTCTGCACGGCGCTTTGGTGCGTGAAGGGGGGAAGCGGCGGGCGGACTTCAGGGGTCGATGTCATGGGATGGGCCTCTTGCGTGGGGGGAAGGGGTTCAGGCGCTTGCGGGCAGCAGCGCCGCGGCAGCGCGTTCGGCGCTGTCGGTAATCGACAGGTCGCCCGTCACCAGTGCGACGGCGATGGCGCCATCGATCAGCACCAACAGCTGGCGCGCCGTTTCGTCCGGGTCGGGCAGCGCTGCGGCTTGCGCCAGCGTCAGCACATGGGCCAGAAGCCGCGCCTTGTGCAGGCGGGATACCTCGCGGATGGGATTCGCAGGGTCTCCGATTTCGCCGGCGGCGTTGATGAACGCGCAGCCGCGAAACCCTTCCGACGCAAACCATTCGCGCAAGGCATCGAAGATGGACAGCAGACGCGCGCGGGGCGTGGCCGCTTGCGTCGTGGCCGTAATGAACCACTGCATCCAGCGTTCATCGCGCGCTTGCAAGGCCGCCGCCACCAGCGCGTCCTTGGTGGGGTAGTGCTTATACAGGCTTTTGCGCGCCACCCCGGATGTCTTCACGATCAGATCCATCCCGGTGGCATGGATGCCGCCTTGATAGATAAGGCTTTCGGTGGCGCGCAGCAATCGTTCCTGCGTGTGGCCTAGCGTATCGGGGAGGATGCCGGTTGTCGTCGATGTCATGAAAGCGCTTTCGGAGAATGATCGTTCTGCACTACGGTGCACGAATGGTAGAACGATCATTCTCCAGCGTCAACCGAATTGTTCGCATACACCATAACCAGGCTTTGTGGCATGATCTGCTTGCTTTTTCTGTCAAAATTATGCTAATATCTTTTAATTCGCACAAACAATAACAACACTGCTGTGGCTGCAACGATAAAAGCAGCACATCCACATCCACACCGAAGCAGCACAGAACCACAGCAAAGAAGCGAACCCCGGCGCTGCCTATTTCCGAATGCCTCCCCCGCGTCCCGACACGGCATTCCTGGCACGCTTGAATTTGGCAGGTACTTGCTCACGCGGGGGAAGCCTGGCGCCTTGCACAGGAGAACGTTCATGTCGCATCAACTCGTTGGTAAAAAGTGGCGCTTCGAGGTTCCGCCCTTGAACTGGAAGGCCCCTGACGCGCATACGGAATCGGAAATCGACGCGGCTCCCGCAGACACCGATGCCTCGGAAGACTCCGATAAACCCCGTCTGTCCGCCTGATCTTCTCCCTGACTCTCGTCATTCGGCCCGCATTCGCGGGCTGATTCAATCCTGATCGACCGGCTCCGAACGGCGCGCCTTGTGTGTGCTTTTTGTGCACTTTTTGTGCGCAGTTCGAGTTTGTCCGTTTGCCCGACGATTTATCCCGTATTTGCCGCGCGCGCCGCTTGCACTTTGCGTGCAGGCGGCGCGTCGCCTGCGCGCAGATTGCTGGCGCGCGATGCGCGGTCAAGCGCGGCGTGTGCGGCGGGCTGCCACGTTCTGCAGATAGCGAGTATTTGGAATGCCTGAAAACACTTCGAACCCTCAACCGGTTAGGCCCTTCATCTATGCCACGGCGACCACGCGGTCGCTGATGTTCTCGCATGCTGAAGTGCAAAGCCGCATGTGGACCAAGGATCCGTCAGCGCTCAATCTGGAATACACGCGCATCATGATGGGATTCCTGCTGTTCGAGCCGGCGCCGCGGCGTATCGCCATGATCGGCCTGGGAGGAGGGTCGCTGGCCAAGTTCTGCTACCGGCATCTGCCGTCCACCCGCATCGACGTGTTCGAGATCAATCCGCACGTCATCGCGCTGCGAGATTCCTTCCAGGTGCCGCAGGACGACTATCGATTTTCCGTCCGACAGGGCGATGGCGCCAAATTGATTGGCGAATATCAGAATGAATATGACGCAGTGCTGGTCGACGGCTACGACGTCAACGGCCTGCCGGCCCAATTGACGACGGACGGGTTCTACGAGGCTTGCTTGAACGCGTTGGCGCCTGGCGGAATGATGGTGTGCAACTTCCACGCCTCGCATCCCCATTACGGCACCTACGTCGGCCGCATCAAACAACGCTTTTCGGGGTCGGTGATCGAGGTCAGCGACGGGGCCTGCGCGAACAGCATCGTGTTCGCATGCCGGGGAGACACGCTCAAACGCTGCACCGACTTGCCCAAGCGCAGACCGGACGCGATGAGCACCGAGATGTGGTTGCGGCTGGCGCCAACGTACTGGCCCATGCTCGCGTAGCGCGGATCACGCCAGCATGCGGTGCAGCACCTGGTTGCGGCCATTCAGTTTGGCCTGATAAAGCAGTTCGTCAGCCACGTGGAATAGCTTGCCGGCGTCCGCGGCGTGTTCCCACTGCGCGCACGCGACGCCGAAACTGGCCGTCAGCGTGAACACGGCGCCGTCTTCGGCCGTGACGGGCTCGGCGGACATGGCGCGCCGCATGCGTTCGGCCAGTTCGACGGCCTCGGCGGCAGTGCCGGTATGGCAGAGCACCGCGAACTCTTCACCCCCCACGCGCGCCACCGTATCTGATTGCCGCCATATCTTGCGGCATAGCGCGGCCACCGACTTCAGCGCAATATCTCCGCTGGCGTGTCCGTAGGTGTCGTTGATGTTCTTGAAATTGTCGATGTCGAACAGGATGAATGCCAGCACCGGGCCTTCTTCCTGCCATTGGGCGCGGGTGATCTCAAAGCGCGTCTCGAAGGCGCGCCGGTTCAACAGGCCGGTCAGATAGTCGGTTTCAGCCAGATTGGCCAGGTCGACGATCAGCCTGTCGCGCTCGGCCTCTAGTCGCTTTTTGATGGCGGAGTTCTCTTTCAATACCCGCAAGGCGCTGAAAACCTCATCGACCTCGCCCTGGTATGCGCCGACGGGGATCGGCGCCGGCGGCGTGCCATTGGCGATGGCGCTGATAATACGCGTGGCCAGTCCGAAGGGGCGGATCACTCGCCGCCGGAACTGCACCAGCGCCAGGACCAGCGCCGCCACCAGCAAGGCCGTGGCGGCCAGGGTGACCAGCAGCAGCCGCGAGGCGTCTGTCCGATGCGTTTCGATGCTTTGTTCGATGGTGTCGAGCAGGGCGTCGCGGAACTGCACGATGGAACCCATCAGCGGCACGTAGGTTGCAGCGAGATCCCCGGTGGAGACCTGAAGGCCTTGGGACGGGACGGTGGCGTTTTGCCGCACCTGTTCCAGGTACTGGATGCCATTGCCGAAGTAGCGCTGCTGCAATTGTTCGTAGATCGGCGAGGCCGTCAGCGCGGGCCGCGTCGCGATGCGCGAGTTGATCAGAGTCCGGAGCTCATCGATGCGGCCCCGCACGCGCTCGATGCGGAATTGCTCCACCTCGGTCAGGGTCCGATGCCTGGCCAGCGCGGGCGTGAAGATCGACCCCAGCAAGCCCGCCTGTTCACGCAGTTCGCTGGCCAGCAACGCCAGGGACAGCACGCTGGGCGCGTCCACCTCGTTGCGCATGGCGATACCGACCTTTCGGCCCATGCTGGCCTGCCATTGTGGAATCAGCCTGACCATGCCGCTGACGACCGCCCAGACGGCGTCGCCGGTCAACTGGTTGCGCGGCGTGGTGATCACGAGGTCGGCCTGGATCCGTGCCAGGGACAGCGCGTGGCGGATGCGCTGGATCTCGGCGCGCGCGCCGATTTTTTCAGGATCGAGCGGCGCAGCGTACAGCGCCAGCAGCTGGTCAATCTGGGCGTCCGTCCTGCCGCGGGCCGCGCGCAATGCGGCCAGAGTGGATTCGGGTACGGGAAGGTCGGTGCCCAGCGCCGCGTTCATCGGGCCGCGTTCGGCCGAGGCAAGTTCCATGACCTTCACGGTGGCACGGATCACGGCGAATGCGTCCCGGGCTTCCGACGAAGACGAATAGGTCTTCCAGTTCTGCAATAGCACGGTGCCGGTCAGGACCGAGACCAGCAACAACACGCCCACAGCCAGTAGCAAAAAATACCGTTCCAGGGACTTCGGAGCGAACGCGCGGCGCAGCATGCTGATGGACCAGGGAAACATAAAGCCGTTGCAGCGCAGAATACTGTAATTACCCCTGCGCGAGGGTGGGCTTTGGTCCGGGCACGCGTAAATCGATCAAGCGAAGAAATAGTATTTCACGCAAATACAAAGCATTGCACGACTATCGCAAAATTGTGCCGTATTCCGCAGGGCGCCGTCACGCCGCGTGGACGACAACGCGGTTGCGGCCTTGCTGCTTGGCGGCATACAGCGCTTCGTCCGCAGCCTGGAACACCTGCCCCACATCCGGCCCGCAAGTCGGCCACTGCGCGACGCCGGCCGAAACCGTAATGCCGTTCACGCCGTGCAATTGGCGCTCGGCAAGGTGCGTGCGCAACCGTTCGGCAACGTGGCCGGCCTCCTTGATGCCGACGTTGGGCAGCAGGATCAGGAATTCCTCGCCGCCGTTGCGGCACAGGATGTCCGTTGGCCGCGAACAGTCGCGCATCAGCTGGGCCATGCCGCGGATCACCTCATCGCCCGCCGTGTGGCCGTAGGTGTCGTTCACGCGCTTGAAGTGGTCGATGTCCAGCGCCACCACCGCGAACGGCGTACCCGAGGCCTGCAAGTGCTCGACCGCGTCCTGCGTGCCGCGCCGGTTGCGCAAGCCCGTCAACGGGTCGGTGATGCTGGCCAGGTTCAGCTTGCCGATCTTTTCCTGCAAGGCGGTAAAGCTCCAGATCACCGCGCGCTTTAGTCGTTCGGCTTCGAAGTACCAGGCCTTGATCGACTGCACGCGCTGCATCGCCACCGCCACGTCCTGATGTTCGACGTTGGTGGCCAGTTCCGACAAAGGCCGCGAAATCAGCCGGGCACACCACCAGATGGCCAGCAGGAACGCCACCGCCAGGGGCGCGGCATAGCCGATCAGCGCCCAGATCAGGCCGTGTATGGGCTGCAGCGTAACCTCGGCGGGCCGCTGCGCGATGACACCCCAGCCGCTGATCGGTTCGGCCGCGTAGCCCGCCAGCATGTCCACACCCTTGGTGTTGACGACGCGCTGCGCGCCCGCGTGGCCTTGGGTGACGGCTGCCACCACCGGGTTGCGCATGACGTTTTCGCCCACGCGGGCGGCGTCGACGTGATAGATCAATTGGCCGTCGCTATCCACCACGAACAGATACGAGCCATCCTCATAGTGGTGCTTGCCCAGCAACTGCTGCAGTGCGCTTTCATTGCGAAGGTAGATCGTGCCTGCGATATAGCCCAGGTACTGACCATCGTTGGAATAGATGGGATGCGACAGGTTGATGAGCATGTTGCCGGCCATCGACACATAGGGCTTGCTGATGACCGGCTGGCGGGCTTGCAGGGCGGCGCGGCTGCCCGGGCTGTCGACGCGGGTGCCCAGGAAATTCCGGAAATTCTGCGTGGTGGCCAGGATGACGCCGTCTTGGCTGACGATGCCCACGGAGTTGAAGCTGTCGGTCTGCTCCTGCACGCGCGTGACTTCCGCCGCAAGAATGTCTGGCGCATCGACCTGCGCCGCCAGGTGGCGGGCACTGTACGCCAGTTGCTGTTGTGCCGCCTTCAGGAAGTTGCCCGCGCTTTCGGCCAGTTTGGCCGCGTACACGCGGTTCGACTCCAACGTATTGATGATGAGCTGGTCGCGTTGCACGCGATAGCTGGCGTAGAGGGCGTTGGCCGTGGCGGCAAGGGCGCTGAATACGGTGAGGGCAAGGACTAGCCCGCGTAAGTTGATTCGCATTGGGATCTGGGCGGACTAGGGGCCAGGGCAGGCGCGGCGCCGGGCCGCTGGTGTAAGGGTGGGGCGCATGCCGGCAGGCGGCGCCACGGGCAAGCACCGCTGATTGTAAACATGACAAGAATCATGCGGCGTCGCTACGCCAAGTATTACGGCAGCCCGGGCAGCGATCTATAGGTCGCCGGCGTCCGGCTCGTCCAGCAAACGCGCGGCGGGCGACCGCGCCGCGGCGCCCGCGCGGAAATAGCCCATGACGGTGGCCACGCTGGCGTGGCCGGTCATGGCCATTGTGTCGCCAAGCGGCACGTTGCGTCGGCCGGCCTCGGTGACAAAGCCCGAGCGCAGGCTGTGCGCCGAAAAGTCGCCTTCCAGGCCCGCCAGCTTGCAGCGTTCCTGCACGATGTCCCGCACGGCGGCGGCGGCCAGGGGCTCGCCGATGACATCGCCTCGGCGCACGCGGCGAAAGATCGGGCCCTGGCGGATGCCGCTGGCGGCAAGCCATGCGTCCAACGCCTGCGCGGCGGAACCCACAATGGGCTTCTGGTCGTCCGCACGCTGTGCGCCCGATTGATTGGTCTTGGAATGCGCCAAGGTATAGAGGAAGCCTTCGCTGGTACGCACCGTGTTCTCGACGGTTGCGCGCACCACTTCCGAACGGCGCCGACCGCCGCTTGCCCACGCGAACAGCAGCAGGGCCCGGTCGCGCACCCCGCGCAGCGTGTCGTCGCACGTGGCCAGCATGGCCTGCAAGGGTTCGCGGGTCAGCGCCTCTTTTTTGGCCGGCGTCATGCCGCGCCGGGCGTAGGCGCGGCGGGTCTTGGCCAGCAATTCCCGGACCGGGGCCGCACGGCAAGGGTTGGGGTGGCCGAGCAGTTCGTGCGCCTTGGACAGCACGGACAAGCGTTGCAGCAAGGTATTCAGGCTGGGCGCACCCAATTTGCCCTTTGCCTTCAGGCGCACCAGTTCCTGGTCCAGCGCCAGCGGCAACTCCCATTTCAGTCCGTGGTCGGTGGAGCGTTGGGCGTGGTCCACCACGAACTGGATGACGGCCGCCTCGGGCAAGGGCAGGGTGAAGCGTTGGCCGTAACGCAGCTCGAACCAGGCGGTCCAGTACCGGATGGCGGCGCGATAGCTGGCCGCGGTGTTGGCCGAGCTGCCCTCCCGCATCAGGCCGCGGACCGCGGCATCGGCCTGGGTGTCCAGCGCATGCGGGTCCAGCAAAGGCAGCGAGGCAAGCAGGGTCAGCTGCATCGGGGGAGGGGCGTGGGTCGTGTCATCGGCGCATTCATTTTAGGGCAAAGGGCCGGGGCTTGAGCGTTGCTGGCGGCCGGCCTGCATCAAGGCCTCCAGGATCGGGCAGGAAGGTTGTTGCTGATCTGGATACGCCTGGACCAGGCGGTGGAGGATGTGGTCCGGCGCCGGTGTCTGGCCGCCTCGCCACAACGACAGCAGCTGGGCGGTCTCGTTCATGCCGAAGCCCAGTACGTGCGTGCGCCTGACGAAGCGCAGCACCGAGATGTCGTCGTGCGTGTAGCGGCGCCGGGATGCGCCCGCGCGCGCCGCGCCGGCAAGCAGGCCCCGCGCCTCGCAATGGCGCACCAGGCGTTCAGAGACGTCGGCGCGCGTGGTGACGTCTTCAATTGCCCATCGGGGCTCGCTCCCCGGATCCGTGGCCCGGGGCGGGGTCGCATACGCATGCGGGGTGTAGGTGCGGTCGTTCATGTGGGCTCCTGTCCGTAGAGATGAACCCGCAGCTTCCTGCCTTCCATCGGGTCAAGGTCAAGCGAATGGGCAAAGCTGGAATCGATTCCCAGATTAAGCGATAATCATTTCTATTCAACAATCCGCTGGCTGATCACGGCAAGGCGGATGTCAACGCGGTTGGGGCGTCCATGGTTTCGCTCTGAGTTTGGATTGCCCTTGGTTGCCCGCTACTACAGAGAATTGCTGAATTTCTGCCTCCGCACGATCCGGGATCGTGATGCGGCGGCGGATGCCGTTCAGGAAAGCTATGCGCGGTTCTTGGCCATCGAGCAGTCTGATGTCGCGATTCCCGAGCCGCGCGCGCTGCTTTATCAGACCGCGCGCAACGTGATGGTGGACCAATACCGACGCGGGCGGGTTCGCAGCCACGAAAACATCGACGCGCTGGCCGAGACGGAATCGCCAACTGTCCCTGACGCTCAGGCGCCGGATGCGATGGCGGCATCGTCTCAGGCCGTCGATGCCTACCTGGCCACGATCGAAGCGCTGCCCCCGCGATGCCGGGAAGCGTTTATCCTTCACGTTTTTGAAGAGATGCCCTATGCGCAGATCGCCGCCCGCATGGGCACATCGGTCAGCATGATTGAAAAGCACATCGCGCGCGGAAGGCTCGCCTGCCGCCAATGCGAACGCCAGTTGCAAGGCGCGGCATGAGCCCCAAGGAGCCTTTTCCGATGCCATCCTCGAACGGCCCGCAGCCGGATCACGATGCGGATGCCCGCGAGCTTGAGGACTACCTGAGCTCGGAGGACCCGGTTGCGTTCGAGGCGGCACTGTGGGCAACCCGGCGCCATGAAGGCTTGAGCCCTGCCGCCGAAGCCGAGTTCCATCAATGGCTGGCGGCAGATGCCTCGCATCGCGCTGCGTTCGAATCGATGGAGCCGTCCTACGCGCAGGTGCGGGCGTTACCCCATGATCGGCTTCGGCGATTGCAGGGTACGTTGTCCGGAATGAGCGCGCTGCCGGACGACAGCTTGCAAGATCAGCCAACGGCTGATGTGCCCGCGCCTTCCCTGGCCAGCGCCGGGCGGCGCGCCTGGATGCTGAATGTGGCGCGCTTTTTGCCGCCCGCGGTGGCGGCCGCAGCAGCCGTCGCCGTTGCCGGCGGCCATTGGCTGGAATGGGATTTGAGCGACGGCGGGCTCGTGCATACGCGGCGCTACACCACGGCGCGGGGGGAACTGCGCGAATTGAACCTGCCTGACGGCAGCATTGTCGCCCTGGATGCCAGCACGGTCGTGCGCGTTGCGATGCGGCGCAACCGGCGCGAAGTCCAATTGCTGGAAGGGCAGGTCATGTTCACGGTCGCGCGCGACGCGGACAAACCCTTTGACGTGCTGGCCGGTGGCGTGCGCGTGACGGTTGTTGGCACCCGGTTCTCGGTGCGGCATACGTCCTCGGGACTGGATGCGGGCAACACCGTCATCGCCGTGGAATCAGGGCGGGTGCGCGTATCGCGCGTCGACGCGCCCCGCGACGCGGCGTCGGGCGACGGGCTTATCTATCTGGGCAAGGGGGAAGGCGTGACGGCCGATGCGCAAGGCGCGCTGTCGCCAATTGCGCGCTTCAACGCGGAAAGCGTAGGCAGTTGGCGCTTGGGGCGCGTCAGTTTCAACGACACGCCGCTTGCGCAAGCGGTGGCCGAGTTCGAGCGTTATGGCGATACGCATCTGCGCGTACGCGACCCGGCCGTGGCGGCGCTGCGTCTGGGCGGCACCTTCGACCTGAAGGCCGCCGCGACGTTTGCTCAAGCCTTGCCGCATTTGTTGCCGGTGCGTTTAGTGACGACGGGCCAGGGCACGCCCGGCGAGGCGACCGAAATCGTAAAGGCGAATTGACGCCAGACGGGTTGCGGGACGACCCGGCAAATTATTTTCAAAAAGGACATGAGGGTTTGGGTTTGCCATGCGACTCCACTAGTAATGATTCTTGTTGTTACTACTGTCTGGAGATTGCATTTCATGCGGAACCCGCATATCGGCCTTGCGCCCCTGGCTCTTATCGTCGCCCTGGCCACCGGCGCTCCCGCGCCGGCATCGGCACAAGCCAACATCGACTTCTTGACGAGGTCCGTCAACTTCCAGATTGCCTCGCAGCCGCTGGGCCAGGCGCTGAACGAACTCGCACGCCAGGCAGGGTTGCAATTGCTGTTTTCGCCTGCGCTGGTGGCGGGCAAGACGGCGCCCGCGGTATCAGGCGCGTTGACGCCGCGCCAGGCCGCCGACCGGCTGCTGTCGGGTAGCGGCCTTCAGGCCACGCCGGAAGGCAATGCCATCGTGGTCAAGCCCGCAACGGGCGAGGGGCCGGTGACGTTGGCGCCCGTCACGGTAACGGGCATGGGACAAAGCGCCACGGGCCCCATCGACGGCGTGGTAGCCACCATGAGCGCTACCGCCACCAAGACGGATACGCCCATCATCGAAACGCCGCAATCGATCTCGATCGTAGGTGCGCAGGAAATCGAGACGATCAAGGCGCAAGACCTGAGTGACGCACTGGGCTATGTGGCGGGGGTGTCGCGCAAGAGCGGACCGAACCGCATCAATGACGAGGTCATCCTGCGCGGCTTCGAAGGCAGCGCGTACACGGGCAGCATGTATCGCGACGGCACCAAGTACACGGTGAACGTCTACAACGGCCAGCAGGAACCCTATGGCCTGGAACGCGTCGAGGTGTTGAAAGGGGCGTCGTCGGTGCTGTATGGCGCATCCGGTCCGGGCGGCATCATCAATACGATTACCAAACGCCCCACAACGGAAACCTTGCGTGAGCTGAACCTGGAAGGCGGCTCGTTCGACCGCAAGCAGTTGTCGGGCGACTTTGGCGGCGCGCTGACCGATGATGGCGCCGTGTCGTACCGCCTGACTTTTCTGGAGCGCGACAGCAAGACGTTCACGGATTACGTCGACGACGATCGGACGTTTCTATCGGGCGGCCTGACGTGGCGGCCCAACGCCCGAACCTCGTTCACTTTGCTGGCCGATTACCAAAAGGACCGCACCGCCGAAGTTCTGGGCTTGCCGTCCGTGGGTACGGTCACGGACAACGTCAACGGCAAAATCCCCATCAACCGCTATACCGGCATTCCCGGCTACGACAAATACGAGGCCCGGCGCTACACGACCGGTTATTTGTTCGAACACGCCTTCAACGACACGGTCACGCTGCGCAACAACCTGCGTTACTACGATTTCAGCAGCAACCTCCCAGAAACGTTGACGTACAACCTGGCCGCCGACCAACGCACGTCAACCACGCGCTATGCGCTGGACCGCACGGACGCGTCACAGTCCGTGGTGTCGGATACCTCGTTGCAATTCAAGCTGGGGCAGGGCATGTTCAAGCACACCGCGATCGTTGGCGTGGACTATACGCACGCCAAGCACCAGACCACCCGCGACCAGCGGCGCGCAGCCGCTTTTGACTACTACACGCCAGACTATTCCGTGCCGGTCGGCGATATCTATCGCACGCAAGGCACCAGCACCGAGCGCTACAACCGGCTGGGGTTTTATGGGCAGGACCAGATCAAGATCGCGGACAGGCTCGTCGTGCTGCTGGGCGGCCGCTACGACACGGTGACCTACAACAGCCACAACTCGGCCGGCATCGATAAGCCGGTCGATGATGAAAAGAGCTACGCCTTCACCGGCCGCGCCGGCATGGTCTATCTGTTCGACAACGGCCTGGCGCCGTTCATCAGCTATAGCGAATCATTTGAACCGCAGACGGGCTCTGACCGCACGGGCGCGCGATTCGAGCCGGTGACAGGCAATCAGTACGAGGCCGGCATCCGCTATCAGCCAGACGGTTCCGACACGATGATTTCGGCTGCCGTCTATCAGCTGACCCGGCAGAACATCACGGTCACCGACCCGACGAACACCAGCTACAACATCCAGGTGGGCGAAGTGCGGTCTCGGGGTTTCGAGCTTGAGGCGCGCAGCAAGATCGGCCGCAACGCCAACGTGATCGCCGCCTACTCGTACACCGATGCGCGCACGACGAAGGCCAGCCCCTTGTATCCGGCGCAGGAAGACCAGCGTGTGGGGCAGGTGCCGTTGAATCAGGTTTCGCTGTGGGGCGACTACAGCTTCGGGGATTTTGGGTTGCCCGGTCTGAAGATGGGCGTGGGCGCACGCTACGTCGGGTCGACCAAGTTCCTGTATGGCGTGGGCAAGGTGCCGCCCGTCACCCTGTTTGATGCCATGGTGAGCTACTCGACCGGCCCATGGCGCCTTGCGCTGAACGCCAACAACCTGGCAGACCGCCGCTATGTGGCCGTATGCCAGTCGGCGTGCTTCTATGGCGAACCCCGTCGCATCATCGGTTCTGTCTCGTATCGCTGGTGATGCCGATGCCGCTGCCATTACGACAAGCTCCCGAACGGCACCTTCCGGGCCTCATGACGGCCTCCATGACGATTGCGCTGCGCGTGGCCGCCTGCGTGTTCGGCGGGTACGCGATCGCCAGCGGATTCGTCACGGCGGTAGCGGCCCTGGTGCCGCCGCCACGCGCCGGGGTGCTGCTGGGCGCCATCCTGTTCAGTTTCGCTATCCATGCGGCCGTGGTGATCTGGGCCTTTGCTGCCCGTAGCCCGGTGCGCGCGGCGGCAGCCATCGTCTTGATCGCGGCCGTGCTCAACGGCGTGGGGTGGTTCGGCGGGCCCCTGCGATGAGCCGCGCCGTCAGTCTGCGGCAATCGATGGCGTGGTTGCACACCTGGGGCTCCATCTGGGTGTGTTGGCTGCTCTACATCATCTTCGTCTGCGGCACGCTCAGCGTATTTGAAGGGCCGATTACGCGCTGGATGGAACCGGAACGCCGCGCCGAGCCGGAATTCGTGCCGGACCGCAGCGCCGTGGTACGGGCCGCGCAGGCCTATTTGCAGCGCGAAGCGGCAACCAGTTCGTTCTGGAGCATCGCGATGCCTGCGGATGACCATCCCCACGTGCGAGCGCTGTGGCAAGACGGCTCGGGCAGGCCGCGCGTCACCCCATTGGACCCGATGACAGGCGAACCCCTGAAGCAGGCTGAGGTGCGCAACACGCAAGGCGGACATCACTTCGTGCGTATGCACTATGGGTTTCAAGCCGGATCGGCGGGCGTGTGGCTGGCGGGGTTTGCCACGATGGCCATGCTGGTCGCGCTGGTGTCGGGCGTCATCATCCATAAGCGGATCTTCAAGGACTTCTTCACCTTCCGGCCGAACAAGGGTCAACGTTCATGGCTGGACGCGCACAACGCGGTCGCCGTGTTGTCGCTGCCGTTCCAACTCATGATCGCGTACACGGGGCTGGTCGTCTTTTATTGGATCTATATGCCCGCGCCTATTGCGGCCGCCTATCCGACGTCCGATGCGTACTTTGCCGAATTGCTGTCGCGGCCCCTGGCGCGCCCGCATCGCCATACCGTAGCGCCGCTGATGCCCCTGGACGCGCTGCTGGAAGATGCCGAGCGGACTTTGGGGCGGCGAGCCAGTTTCGTCGTGGTCGAACGTCCGGGAGACGCCAGCGCCGTCGTGCGGGTGTTTGGCCCGTTCGACGAGGGCGACGATGAACCGGTGAAGGACCGCACCTTTGCGCCGCCTTCGGGCGGTTCGATGCTTTACGACGGGGTCACCGGACAGGTACTGGACGCCAGGCTCCCGCGTACTGAACGAGGCGGCCTGGCAGTGAAGGCGCAGCAGATCATGACGGCCTTGCACGAAGCAGAGTATGGCGGGACTGCCGTCCGATGGGTGTATGTGCTGCTCGGCACGGCGGGGGCAGCGATGATGGCTTCGGGGGCCGTGCTGTTCGTGGTCAAGCGGCGGCAGAAATCGTTGCGAGAGTTTGGGAATGCGACACCCGCCATGTACCGATTCATTCAAGCCATGAACATCGGCGTAGTCAGCGGGTTGTGCGTGGCCAGCGTGGCGTTCCTATGGGCGAACCGGCTGTTGCCGGCCGGCCTGTCGCATCGGGCAGGCTGGGAAATCGCGTCGTACTTTGGGGTGTGGGGGTTGGCGATCCTGCATGCCGGCTTGCGCCATCCGGCGCGCGCCTGGAAAGAGCAGTGGGGGGCCGTCGCCGCCCTGTGCCTGCTGTTGCCCGTGGTGAATGAGGCTGCGACGGGCCAAAACCTGTTCCTTTATTGGCGGGCAGGGGACAGCGAACGGCTGGGCGTGGAATTGACGGCCCTGACCATGGGACTGATCTGCGTTTGGGCTTCCAGGCGGTCCTGATATGGGCGGCGCGCGGTTTTTATGTCGCGTTTTCGCGGTGGGATTCTAAGAACGGGCCCCAGTACGGGGGTGTAATGTATTTCATATGAAAATATATGTATGGTGTATGATATCTAACATCGATAAGAAATAACTCACGATAAGGTTCCATTATCGTGAGTAATTAAGCCTCTTCTCAGCGGCAAATCACGGAGTACGCGGAACATGGCCACAGGAATCACCGAAACCGACGTCTGGACCGCCGCCGACGCGTTATTGCTGGAAGGGGCGCGGCCTACCATCGAGCGGGTGCGCCAGAAGATCGGCCGCGGGTCGCCCAACACCGTCAGTCCGCACCTGGAAACGTGGTTTCGGGCCTTGGGCGCGCGTATCAAGGATCCGGGCGCCTTTGCCGCCGCGCCGGCCATCCCGGACCCGATCGCCCAGGCAGCCGCGCACTTCTGGGAAACCGCGCTGGCCGAAGCCCGCGCCGAGCAGGCTGAGACCTACCGACGGCGGTGGGCGGAACTGGCGGAAGAAGGGGAGCGGCTGGCCGCGGATGCCGAACAATTGCAGCAACGCGAGATCCAGCTGGCCAATCGAGAACTGGATCTGCAGGAAGGCTTGAAGGTGGCCACGGCGCAGTTGGCGGCGACCGAAGACCGCTTGCGCGCGGCGGAGCAGCAGCTGCGCCAACGCGACGATCAGCTCAAGCAGAGCCAGCAGCAATTGGAAGACGCCCGCAGCGCGGTGCAAACGCTGCTGACCGAGGCCGAGACGATGCGCAGCCTGCACGCCCAGGCGCTGGAGGCGACCGAAACGCGCCACGCCGCGCACGAGCGGCGTTGGCTGAACGAACTGGACGGCGAACGCAGCGCGGTCAAGAAACTTCAAGTACGACTGGACGAGGCCTTGATCGCCAGCCAACGGCAAGCTGCCCAATTGCAAACGTCGTTGACCGAGGCGCAAGAGGGCAAGCGTGCGGCCGAGCAGGGCGCTCAGGCGTTGCGCGGCGAGATCGCAGTCGTGCAGCAACGGCTGCTTGCCGCGGACCGTGCGGGAAGCGATGCGCTGGCGGCGGCGCGTCAGCGCGAGGCGGCGTTGGCGTCGCGCCTGGATGCCGCGGATGCGCAATCGGCGTCGCTGCTGACGCAACTGAGTCAGAAGGACGGGCAACTGGCTGAATTGACCCGCCATCTGATGGTGCTGGCCAGTGAGAAAGCGGCTGCGGTGGCATCAGAGAAGCCCGGCGCTGAGGCTTCGCCGCAAGATTCGCGAGCAGGATAGGCGAAAGGGTTGCCGGCCGGCGACGCGCCGGCAACGTAATCGACTGCGCACTACGGGCTCAACGCCCGGGGTAGACGCCCTGGAAAGGCGTGTTGTCCGGTTCCCCGAAGTTGTCCGCGTGGTAGTTGGCCTGGTCCTTCGTGGCGGTGCTTGCGCGCGGCGAGCTGGAGCTATATGAACTGGGCGCGGTGCAGCCGGCTAGCGCGAGGGCCAGCAAGACGCCCGCTGTGGTCAAGAGCTTCATGGCATACCTCCTTAAGAGATAGACGCCGTCCGAAAGGTGGCAACCGGAGAGCCCGGCGCCATCGCCATCCGAATCCGGCGGCATCGGCCAGCGGAGCAAGCGTCGTGCCCGGCAGGCATCACAGCAAGATACAAGTGCACGCGGATTTCGGATAAATTCCACAGAATCGCATCTACGCGCATCCCGGGCAGCCGCCCATGGGCCGCGATGCGTCATCGCGCAAGGCGTCCGGCCTTGCCAGGAGCAGCGGGTGAATACACGTCCTACAGTCGATCTTGCCCGAGTCCTGCTTGTTATCGTGATCCTGTCAGCCTTGATGGTGGGCAGCCTTTACATCCTGCGTCCGTTCCTGCCCGGGCTGATCTGGGCCACCACGATCGTGGTGGCGACGTGGCCGGTGCTGCTGGCGCTGCAACAACGTTTCGGCGGCCGTCGCTGGGCGGCGACGGTGATGATGCTGATGATCCTGCTGTTCGTGATCGTGCTGCCGCTCTACCAGGTGATTTCCACCTTGGCCGAACATGGCGGGGCGATCACAGCGGCCGTAAAAAGCCTGCCCGAGTACGCGCTGCTGGCGCCGCCGGGATGGGTACGCGCCATTCCGCTGGCGGGCCCGCGCATCGCACAGGAGTGGCAGACGCTGTCGGACGCCGGCGCGGGCGGGCTGCTGGCCCGGCTGGAACCCTATCTGACCATCGCGGCGCACTGGCTGCTTAGCCACGCGGCGATCGTCGGCGTGTTCGTCATGCACATGCTGATCACTATCGTCATCGCGGGGATCCTGTATAGCCAGGGCGAGATGGCGTCGGACTTCGTCAAGCGCTTTGCGAACCGGTTGGCCGGCCCGCGCGGCGTGGCGGCCGTGCGTCTGGCGGGCGCCGCCGTCCGCGCGGTGGCGCTAGGTATCGTGGTGACGGCCGTGGTGCAGTCCGTGTTGGGTGGCGTCGGGTTGTGGATCGCGGGCGTGCCGGCCGCCGGCATCCTGACCGCCTTGATGGTGATGCTGTGCCTGGCGCAGCTGGGGCCGTTCTTGCCGATGCTGGGCGGCGTGATCTGGCTGTTCCAGAACGATATGAAAGTGGCCGCCATCCTGTTGCTGGTCTGGGCGGTGCTGGTGGCCATGCTGGACAACCTGTTGCGGCCGATGCTGATCAAGCGCGGCGTGAACCTGTCTTTGCTGCTGATCCTGTCCGGCGTGCTGGGCGGCATGTTCGCCTTCGGCATCGTCGGCCTGTTCATCGGGCCGGTGATCCTGGCGGTGACGTCGACGCTGGTGAATGCCTGGATCGAAGAGGTGCCGCCGCCCGTCGAGCCCCTGGAGATTCCGGAAGCAACGGGCGCCGCGCTGCCCGGAGCGCCTGCCGAAAAGGCGTAACATCTGCCTGACGCCGCGGGCGCTTCGCCCGCTTTTTTTGCAACACCCCGGCAATACTTAATGACGATGCACCCGTTTGTGCTGGCTGACAGCACGCCCGAATCCCTTTCCACCCCGGCCCCGTCCGCATGCAAGGCGGTAGCGCGATGAGCGAAAGCGTAAGACTGGCCAAGCGCTTGGCCACGGAACAGTCCTGCTCCCGCGGCGATGCCGAACGCTACATAGAAGGCGGTTGGGTCGCGGTGGATGGCAAGACGGTGGAGGAACCCGGATTCCGCGTCGCCCCCGGCCAGACGGTCAGCCTTTTGCCTGGCGCGAAGCTGGAAGACATGCGGCCCGTGACCGTGCTGGTGCACAAGCCCGAGGGCACGTACGCCGACAACGAAGCGGGTTCGGCGCTGGACCTGATCGTGCCCAAGAACCTGATGCCGGGCGACCGTTCCGGCCAACGCTATCTGAAGCGCATGTTCAACGGGCTGAAGCTCGTCACGCCGCTGGAACGCGCGGCCAGCGGCTTGGTCGTCTACACGCAGGAATACGCGATATCGCGCAAGCTGGTGGAAGAGGGCAAGCTCGTCGAGCAGGAATACGTGGCGCAGGTCAGCGGCCAGCTCAGCGAGGGCGACCTGGCCCGGCTGCAACGTGGTCTGGCGTACGAAGGGCGGGCGGCCACCCCCATGAAAGTCAGCTGGCAGAACGAAACCCATCTGCGCTTTGCGTTGAAGACGCCGTTGCCGGGTTTCATCGAATACGTTTGCGATACCGCGGGCTTGCAGTTGCAGGCCCTGCGCCGCATCCGGATCGGCCGCTTGCCGATGGCGGGATTGGCCGTAGGCCAATGGCGCTACCGGCTGGACTATGAACGGTTTTGACGACGCATTGATGCCCCCGGCGAAGACCATGAACCTGCCTGGCGAGCCCCCGCAGCACCAGCATCAGGGCCGCCGCGGCTTCCTGAAGCAGACCGGCGCGCTGTGCCTGACGGCACTGGCGCTGAGCGG
>NZ_JBYOKH010000047.1:0-52324 GCF_057799415.1 Achromobacter sp. 18P8.1.1
CGTCGGCGCCTGCCGCCGCCAGCGCCTGGGCGGGCGTGACGGCGATGGCGGCGGCATCCAGCGGCGCCAGGTGCGTCAGGCGTTCCTGCGGCGTCAGCTTGGGATAACCCACGTACATCATCACCACGCCGCTTATGAACCACATGGCGAAGAACAGGCACAGCACGATGCCGGCCCAGCGGTGGATCAGGTACAGCCAGCGCTTGGCGCGGGTGGATAGCGGCGGGCCGGCCGGACGGGCGGGCGATCTTGTCGAGGTGGCGCTCATGGCATCTGGATGGCGGTCGGTCAGAAGCGGGCCTGTACCGTCAGTTCCACCGAGCGCGGCGCGCCCAGGTAGAACATCGTGGGGGTCGCGTTCGCGGCGTAGACCTTGTCGGTCAGGTTGCGAACGCGGGCCGTCACGTTCAGGTTGCGGTTGATCCGGTGGGACAGCGCGGCGTCGAACACCGTGTAGGACGGCGCCCAGACCGTGTTGGCGGCGTCCGCGTAGGCGCGGCCGACGTGGCGTGCGGCCACGCTGGCGTTCCAGTCGGGCACGAAGGCGTAGTCCAGCCAGACGTTGGCGAGGCGGCGGGGCGTGTTGGTCGGCACATTGCCATTGCGTGAGACCGCGACGCCACCCACCGATTGCGAGAAATCGTCGTACTTCGGATCCACGAACGCCACGTTGCCTTGCAGGGACAGCTTGGGCGTCAACTGCAGGCCGCCGGCCAATTCGATGCCGCGCGCCGATTGCGCGCCGACGGGCACGCTGACGCCGGGGTTGTCCGGGTCGGACGTGGCCATGTTCTTGCGCTTGATCTCATAGACCGACACCGTGGCGGAACCGCGGCCGTCCCAGAAGTTGAACTTGCCGCCCACTTCGGCTTGCGTGCCCGTGGTGAGCTTGTCGTTGTTCAACACATCGGCGAATGACGCGGTGGCCAGCAGGCCCGACGGGGGATCCGCGGCGGTGGCGTACTGCGCATACAGCGAGGCCTCGGGAGTGACCTCCCAGTTCACGCCCAGGCGCCCGGTCAGGGGCGAGTAGCGGCGCGACGCGCTGGCGGGCGACGCTGCCGTGACGGCGCGGCGGTTGGTCAGGTCCAGGTCGATGAAGTCCTTGCGCAGGGCCGACACGATCGCCACGCCGGGCAGCACTTCGGTGCGATTCTCCAGCGTCAGGGCGACCGTGCGGATGCGGTTGTCGCGGTCGGCGCTGTGGCCACGCGTCATGCCGGGGATGTCATAGAAATCACCGGGGGAAAAGTCGTAGGGGTCCACGGCATCTACCTGGGCGGGCAGGCTGGTGGGATAGCGGGTGATCTTGTTCTGGCTGATGTCGGCGCCAAACGACCAGTCGCTGGGCAGGCCGGCAAGCGTCGAACGGACGACGCCTTCCACGCGGTTGCCCACCAGGCTTTGCTCGTGGCGTTGCAACAGCGCGCCGGACCGCAATACCAGGCTGTTGCCGGCATTGAAGCGATAGTTCTCCAGATTGCGGAAATCGCGCTCGGCGCGGTAGTAGTACAGCGTGTTCTTGAGCGTCAGGTTCGAGCCTGCGCGCCATTCGGTCATGGACCGCGCCCACAGCACGGACTGCTCGTACAGGCCGTCGTTCACGTTGTAGTTCTTGAACCGCGTGCCATCCAGGATGCGGCCCGCGCCCTGCACCACGCCGCGCGAGTCGGTTTTCAGCGGCGTGCCCCAATAGGGGCGGTCGACCTGCTCGCGCTGGTACTCGAAGGCGAAGGTCTGGGTCAAGTCGTCGCCCAGGTCGGACAGCAGCGAGGCGGCGATCTGGCTGGCGCGGGAATGGTTGCCGTCGACCCAGCCGTGGCTCGACCCGGTGTTGGCGTCGATGCGCAGATAGTGGCCGCGGCCACCGGGGTCGCCAGCCAGTTGCTGGTTCAATCCCGCCGAGATCTGACGGCTGTCGAACGAGCCCAGCCGGAACTGGCCGTCGTAGAAGGTGTCGCGCTGGGGCAGCTTGGTCACGTAGTTGATCGCGCCGCCGACCGCGCCTGCGCCGAACAGGAAGGTCGAGGGGCCGCCGATGGCCTCGACGCGATCGTAGATCCAGCTGTCCACCGGACGCCCGGCCACCGAGTCGTACTGCACCGAGATGCCGTTGAACAATTGCGTGACCTGGCCGCCGGAAAAGCCCCGGTAGCTGACGGCGCCGGCGTTGCCGGGGGGCGACGCGTTGTCCACGCCGGGGATGCTGCGCGCGATGTCCTGGGTGGTCAATGAGCCGCGCGCGTCGATCTGTTCACGCGAGATCACCGTGACGCTGGCCGGCGTTTCGCGCAGGGTGAGCCCCAGGCGGCTGCCGGTGCTGTCGCGGGCGTCCAGATCGATCGGGCCGTTGGGGGCGGGGTCGGCCTGGCCGGCGCCGTAGACGGTGGTGGGGGCCAGCGTTTCCACGGCAGGTTCGGTGGTGAGGGCCTGGGCAGAGCCGCTGGCAAGCGCGCCGAGCAGCAGGGTGTAGCGAGTGGTCTTTTTCATGTCTGGAACCGGGGGACCGGCCAAGGCGCCCGGTACGCCGCCTGGGACAGGCGGGGCACGACGGATCACAAGGCAGGTCGCAAGGGTCTGGGTGACGGCACGCGAGCGGGCGCGCAAAGCGCGCGGGCGCAACGTGCCGGCGGCGAAGGCGGGCAGACGCGGACAGATGCCGCCATCAGGCGGCAATGCGGCGTCGACTCAGTTCGCGGGCGGTGCGCGCGGCTGGGCCGCGCTCCAGGCATGAAGGGGATTGGCCGCCAGGAAGAACAGCGGCGGGTACGTGATGGCGCGGCCGACGGGGGCGGGCACCACGGGCACGGGGGCAGGCAGGATGCCCACGTCGGCCTGAGGGTTGCGGCAAAGCGGGCAATGGTGGCCGTCGCCATGGGCGTCGGCCTGCGTGTCGTCGCTGCCGTCGTGCTGCACTTCCAGCGTCAGGGTGGACGGCGCTTCGCCTTCGCTGGCGCAGTAGTCGACGCTGATGCGGTGGGCGTGGTGGCCGCCCGGAGACAGGCTCAGGGCATGTGCAAGCGACGGCGCCAACGACGCCCACAGGATCGCGGCAAGCGCGATCCACAAGGTGGGGCGGGTCAGGAAGGAAGCGAAGCACATGGAGCCGGATTATATCGGAGCAGATCGGCGGTCCGCACGCGAAATCCCGGCCCGCCTGCGGCATTTCGCCGCAGGCTCAGACCGACAGGTGCCGTCGCACGTCTTCGCCGTCGATGGCGCTGCGGTCGCCGCTGGCCACCACTTCGCCGCGTGACAGGACGACGAACTGGTCCGCCAGTTCGCGGGCGAAATCGAAATATTGCTCGCACAGCAGGATGGCGATGTCGCCGCGTTGGCGCAGCATGTGGATCACCCGGGCGATGTCCTTGATGATGGACGGCTGGATGCCTTCGGTGGGTTCGTCCAGGATGATGAGCTTGGGTTCGGCCACCAGCGCCCGCGCGATCGCCAGCTGTTGCTGCTGCCCGCCGGACAGGTCGCCGCCGCGCCGCGACAGCATGCTTTTCAGCACCGGGAAGAGCTCGAACACTTCTTCCTTGATGCGGCGCGCCCGCGACGCCGGCCGGGTCGCCATGCCCATCAGGATATTTTCCTCGACGGTCAGCCGGGCGAAGATGTCGCGGCCCTGCGGCACATAGGCCATGCCGCGCGCGGCGCGCTGGTGGGGCGCCAGGCGCGTGATGTCCGCGCCGTCGAACGCGATGCCGCCGCTGGCGACCGGCAGCACCCCCATCACGCATTTCAGCAGCGTGGTCTTGCCCACGCCATTGCGGCCCAGCAATGCCAGGCACTCGCCCTGGCGCACCGACAGCGATACGCCGCGCAGCGTGTGGCTGCCGCCGTAGTATTGGTTGATCGTGCTTACGTCCAGCATCTCAGCGCCCCAGATAGACTTCGATCACGCGCGGGTCGGCCTGCACCTTGCTCATCGGCCCTTCGGCCAGCACCGAGCCTTCATGCAGCACCGTCACTTTGCCGTCGCCCGCGATCTGGTTGACGAAATCCATATCGTGTTCGACCACCATCAACGAATGTCGTCCGCGCAATTCGTTCAACAGTTCGCCGGTGCGTTCGGTCTCGGCGTCGGTCATGCCCGCCACGGGTTCGTCCAGCAGCAGCAACTGGGGTTCCTGCATCAGCAGCATGCCGATCTCCAGCCATTGCTTCTGGCCATGCGACAGCAGGCCGGCGGGCCGCCACACCTCGGGCCGCAGCCTGATCAGGTCCAGCGTTTCGCCGATCTTGTCGGCCTGTTCGCCGGTCAGCCGCGAGAACAGCGTGGGCCGCACGCGCTTGTCGGTCTTCATCGCCAGTTCCAGGTTTTCGAACACGGTGTGCTGTTCGAACACCGTAGGCCGCTGGAACTTGCGGCCGATGCCCGCATGCGCGATCTGCGCCTCGTTCAAGGTCGCAAGGTCGATGCTCTGGCCGAAGAAGGCGGTGCCCGCCGTTGGCCGCGTCTTGCCGGTGATGACGTCCATCATCGTGGTCTTGCCCGCGCCATTGGGGCCGATGATGCAGCGTAGCTCGCCCACGCCGATGTCCAGCGTCAGGTCGTTCAGCGCCTTGAATCCGTCGAAGCTGACGGTGATGCCTTCCAGGTACAGGATGGCGCCGTGGCTGGTGTCCAGGCCTTTGGGGCTGACGCGGCCGTATCCGGCTTCGCCGCTGGGGCCGCCGTCCAGCATGGCGGATTCGGTGTGCGTGCTGGTCATGCCTTGTTCTCCTGGAAGCGGGCCGCCACGCGGCGGGCCAGGCCGACGATGCCGGTGGGCAGGAACAGCGTCACCAGCACGAAGATCAGGCCCAGCGCGTACAGCCAGTATTCGGGCAGCACGCTGGTGAACCAGGTCTTCAAGCCATTGACCGCGCCCGCGCCGATGATGGGGCCAATCAAGGTGCCGCGCCCGCCGGTGGCCACCCAGATCACCATTTCGATGGAGGTCTCGGTGGACATCTCGCTGGGGTTGATGATGCCCACTTGCGGCACGTACAAAGCCCCCGCGATGCCGCACAGCACGGCCGACAAGGTCCAGACGAAGAGCTTGAATCCCAGCGGGTCGTAACCGATGAAGCGCAGCCGGCTTTCAGCGTCGCGCACGGCGGTCAGCACGCGGCCCAGCTTCGATTGCGTGACCATGCGCGCCACGACCAAGGCGCCTGCCAGCGCCGCCAGCGTGATCCAGTACAGCGTGGCGCGCGTGCCGGGCGCCGTGATGTCGAAGCCCAGGATGCGCTTGAAGTCGGTAAAGCCGTTGTTGCCGCCGAAGCCTGTGTCGTTGCGGAAGAACAGCAGCATGGCGGCGAACGTCAGCGCCTGCGTGATGATCGAAAAGTACACGCCCTTGATGCGCGAGCGGAAAGCGAAGTAGCCGAAGACGAACGCCAGCACGCCCGGTACCAGCACCACCAGCAGCATGGCGTACCAGAAGTGCTCGGTGAAGGACCAGTACCAGGGGTAGCGCTTCCAGTCCAGGAACACCATGAAGTCGGGCAGGTTGCTCTGGTAGACGCCGTCGCGGCCGATGGCGCGCATCAGGTACATGCCGTGCGCATAGCCGCCCAGCGCGAAGAACAGGCCGTGGCCCAGTGACAGGATGCCGGCGTAGCCCCACACCAGGTCCAGCGCCAGCGCGGCCATCGCGTAGCACATGAACTTGCCCAGCAGCGCCACGGCATAGGCTGACACGTGCAACGCGTGTCCGGGCGGGAAGACGAGGTTCAGCAGGGGCAGCAACGCAAGCAGCGCGACGGCCACGGCCAGCGCCGTCCAGACGCGGCCCGAGAACAGGGGGCGTCGGGCCAGCAGGTTCAGATCGGTCAGCGCGGTCTGTTTCATTCAACGCTCCGGCCGCGGGGGGCGAACAGGCCTTGCGGCCGTTTTTGGACAAACAGCACGATGAGCACCAGGATGGTGATCTTGGCCATGACGGCGCCCGCGTAGGGCTCCAGGAATTTGTTGACGCCGCCCAGGCCCATCGCAGCGATGACGGTGCCGGCCAACTGGCCCACGCCGCCCAGCACCACCACCATGAAGGAATCGACGATGTAGCCGCGGCCAAGGTCGGGGCCCACGTTGCCCAGCTGCGACAGGGCCACGCCGGCCAGTCCCGCGATGCCCGAGCCCAGCCCGAAGGCCAGCATGTCCACGCGCCCGGTCGGCACGCCCACGCAGTCAGCCATGCGCCGGTTCTGCGTGATGGCCCGTACGAAGAGACCCAGCCGCGTGTGGTTCAACAGCACCCACACCAGGAACACGACGAAGAATGCGAAGCCGATGATCACCAAGCGGTTGTAGGTCAGCACCAGGCCGCCCAGCACCGTGATCCCGCCCGACATCCAGCTGGGGTTGCCCACTTCCACGTTCTGCGCGCCGAACAGCGTGCGTACGCCCTGCATCAGCATCAGGCTGATGCCCCAGGTGGCCAGCAGCGTTTCCAGCGGGCGGCCATAGAGCCAGCGGATGACGGTGCGTTCCAGCGCCATGCCGACCAGCGCGGTCACGACGAAGGCCAGCGGCAGCGCCGCCACCACATACCAGTCCAGCCAGCCCGGCAGCCAGGCGCGGAACAGTGTCTGCACCACATACGTCACATAGGCGCCGATCATCAGCAGTTCGCCATGCGCCATGTTGATGACGCCCATCAGGCCGAAGGTGATGGCCAGCCCCAACGCGGCCAGCAGCAGCACGCTGCCCAGGCTGATGCCGTAGAAAAGGTTGCCTGCCCATTCGATGGTGGCCAGGTGGCGATCGATCCGCTTCAAGGCGTTGGCGGCGGCCTCGCGCACGCCGGCATCGGGTTCGGCGTATACGCCGCCTTGTTCCTGCGTCAGCGCCGCAAGCGTGGGGCGGAAGGCGGCATTGCTGGTGGCGCCCAGCAATTCGACGGCATGGCGCCGCTTGGCCGGGTCGGCGCTCTTCAATTCCAGATTGGCCTGCGCGATCAGCAGCGCGTCGCGCACGGCCTCGTTCTTTTCGGACGCCAGCGCTTTTTCCAGCATGGGCAGGCGGGCGGGATCGCCGGTCTGCTGCAGGCGTCGGGCGGCGTCCAGGCGTTCATTGGGCTTGTCGGAGAACAAGCGGGAACCTGCCAGCGCGGCCTCGATGGCGCGGCGCAGGCGGTTGTTGATGGTGACGGTGCCGGCGCCTGCGGGCAGGTCAACGGCCGCGCCGGTGGCGGGATCGGTGGCGCGCGTGCCGCCCGCGCCGATCAGCACGCGGCCGTCGGCCGTCGCATACAGCTGGTCATTGCCCAGCGCTTGCAGGACGGCTGCCGCGCCGGGATCAGGCAGTTGGCCCAACGCGGCAATCGCTTGCAGCTTGGCGTCGGTGTCGTCGCCGGCCAGCGGCGCAAGCAGGGCCGGATCCACGCCGGCCGCGGCCGCCGGGGCGGCCAGCAGCGGCATGGCAAGCAGCCACGCAAGAAGGGAACGACGCAAGAAGCGTGTGATTGCCGCGATGAGCATGGCTGCTTTTCCCCTTAGAGGCCTTGCTTGCTTTCGTTACCCGGGATGTACGGGCTCCAGGGTTGGGCGCGGATCGGGCCCTTGCTCTTCCACACCACATTGAACTGGCCATCCGCCTTGATCTCGCCGATGTAGACCGGCTTGTGCAGGTGGTGGTTGGTCTTGTCCATTTCGATGGTGTAGCCGTCCGGCGCGTTGAACTTCTGGCCGCCCATGGCCGCGATCACCTTGTCCACGTCGGTGGTCTTGGCCTGCTCGACGGCTTGCTTCCACATGTGGATGCCGACGTAGGTGGCTTCCATCGGATCGTTCGTCACGACCGTGCTGGAATTGGGCAGGTTCTTAGCCTTCGCATAGGACTTCCACTTCTTGATGAATTCCTCGTTGACCGGGTTCTTCACCGATTCGAAGTAGTTCCAGGCGGCCAGGTGGCCGACCAGCGGCTTGGTGTCGACGCCACGCAGTTCTTCTTCGCCCACCGAGAACGCCACGACCGGCACGTCGGTGGCCTTCAGGCCGGCGTTGCCCAATTCCTTGTAGAAGGGCACGTTCGAGTCGCCGTTGATGGTGGAGATGACGGCCGTCTTGCCGCCCGTGGCGAACTTCTTGATGTTGGCCACGATGGTCTGATAGTCGGAATGGCCGAAGGGGGTGTAGACCTCGTCGATGTCGCTGTCCTTGACGCCCTTGGAATGCAGGAAGGCGCGCAGGATCTTGTTGGTGGTGCGCGGGTAGACGTAATCGGTGCCCAGCAGCACGAAGCGCTTGGCGCCGCCGCCGTCTTCGCTCATCAGGTATTCCACCGCGGGAATCGCTTGCTGGTTGGGCGCGGCACCCGTGTAGAACACGTTCTTCTCCAGCTCTTCGCCTTCATATTGCACGGGATAGAACAGCAGCCCGTTCAATTCCTTGAACACCGGCAGCACCGACTTGCGCGACACCGAGGTCCAGCAACCGAAGACGACCGCCACCTTGTCCTGCGACAGCAGTTGGCGCGATTTCTCGGCGAACAGCGGCCAGTTCGACGCGGGGTCCACCACCACGGCTTCCAGCTTCTTGCCCATCACGCCGCCTGCGGCGTTGATTTCGTCGATGGTCATCAGCGCAACGTCCTTGAGCGACGTCTCCGAGATGGCCATCGTGCCCGACAGGGAATGCAGGATGCCGACCTTGATGGTGTCTTCGGCGGCGAATACCTGCGGCATCCACCCGGACATGGCCAACAGGCTCAAGGCGGTCAGTTGCTTTACGGCTAGTCTGCGATTCATGGTGACTCCTGGATGGAATGTGCCGGCCTGGCCGGCAGGAACGATCTGAACAACACCCGACAACCTGGACTTCAAAGCAAAAGGCGTGCCAAGTGCGCAGGCAGGGTCATGCCGCTGTATGAAGAGGGGGTGTTTACGCGAATGCGCAGGGCGGCCGCGTGGCGGGCGGGCCCGGATCAAAACAGTGCCGCATGCACAAAACAGGTGCGGCGCCTGCCCGCTTGCGGTGCGCGCGTGGCCGCGCTGATCCCGCCGGCAAACCGCGTTTGACGCGTTCTTGCGGGCAGCCTCAGAGGGGAAACGGAAAAGCCGGCCAACATGGCACGGCGATTGCTTGGGAATCCGTACTTGTATACAAGAAAGGATTCCAGCATGAATGCCGCAGCAACGCAGAAGCACCCCGTCGGTTGGACGATTGCGCAATGGCAGGCCGCCTATCGCGAAGGCGGGGCGCAACCCGAAACGCTGCTGGGGCACTACGCCGCCACGCCTGACGATCCGGCGGACAACGCCTGGATACGGCGGGTAGACCGCGACACGCTGGACGAGCAACTGGAAGGGCTGCAGCTGCTGCGGGAAGCCGCGGGTGGCGACCTGGCGCGCCTGCCGCTGTATGGCGTGCCATTCGCCATCAAGGACAACATCGACGCCGCAGGCTGGCCGACGACGGCCGCATGCCCCGAATTCGCATACACGCCGGGCGAGGACGCGACCGTGGTGCAGCGCCTGCGGGCCGCCGGGGCCATCCTGGTCGGCAAGACCAACCTGGACCAATTCGCCACTGGCCTTGTGGGCACGCGTTCGCCGCACGGCGCCGTGGCCAATACCTTCAACCCTGACTACGTCAGCGGCGGATCCAGCTCCGGGTCGGCGTCGGTGGTGGCGCGCGGCCTGGCGGCGTTCTCGCTGGGAACGGATACCGCGGGTTCGGGCCGCGTGCCGGCAGGGTTCAACAACATCGTCGGCTTGAAGCCGACCAAGGGCTGGTTCAGCACGGCGGGCGTGGTGCCCGCCTGCCGCACGCTGGACTGCGTGTCGATCTTTGCATTGACCGTGGCCGACGCCGCGCTGGTGGCGGAAGTGGCCGGCGGCTTTGACGAGCGCGACCCGTATTCGCGCGCCATGCCGGCCGGCGCGTCGCTGCCGTGGCCCACGGCGCCCCGGATCGCAATCCCCGCCACGCTGGAATTCTTTGGCGACGCGCAGGCCGCCGCCGTCTTCGATGATGCGGTGCGCGCCTTGCAAGCCACCGGCGCGGAAGTGGCCACCATCGACTTCGCGCCGTTCAACGAGCTGGCCGCGCTGCTGTATCAAGGGCCGTGGGTGGCCGAGCGTTTCGCCGCCGTGGAAGCGTTGTGGAAGGACACGCCGGACGTCATCAACCCCGTGGTGCGGGGCATCGTGGAGCAGGCGGCGAACTACAGCGCGCTGGACGCCTTCAAGGCCGAGTACCGCCGCGCCGAGCTGACGCGCCAGATCCATCAGACCCTGGCGGGATTCGACGCGCTGGTCGTGCCGACATCCCCCTCCATCTACACGATCGCCCAACTGGAGGCCGATCCGGTCACCTTGAATTCGCGGCTGGGCGTCTACACCAACTTTGCCAACCTGGCCGACCTGTCGGCGCTGGCGGTGCCGGCGGGCATGCGCGCCGACGGCTTGCCGTCCGGCATCACGCTGATCGGCCTGGCCTGGCAGGACCGCGCGCTGGCGCAGTTCGGCAAGCTTTGGCAAGCGCAGCGTGGTCTGCCGTTGGGCGCCACCGGCGCACCGTTGCCTGCCGGCATCGCCGCCAGCCAGGCGCCGGCGGACACGATACGCGTGGCCGTGGTGGGCGCCCACTTGACGGGCATGCCGCTGAACCACCAACTGTCGTCGCGCCATGCGGTATTGGCCGAGAAGACCCGCACGGCCGCCGACTACCGCCTGTATGCGCTGGCCAACACGACGCCGCCCAAGCCCGGCCTGGTCAAGTCCGAATCCGGTGCGCCCATCGAGGTCGAGCTCTGGGATGTGCCGGTGACGGCGTTCGGCGCCTTCGTCGCCGAGATTCCCGCGCCCCTGGGCATCGGCACGCTGGAGCTGGAAGACGGCCGCCTGGTCAAGGGATTCATCTGCGAACCGCGCGGCCTGGCGGGTGCGCGGGACATCACCGCCTTTGGCGGCTGGCGCGCCTACCTGGCCAGCCTGAACGCCACCCCCCGATAACTGCCAGACCCTAAGGGAGTCGCATCGTGTTCGATACCGTTCTGATTGCCAACCGCGGCGAGATCGCCGTCCGCGCCATCCGCACCCTGAAGCGGCTGGGCATCCGCAGCGTGGCGGTGTATTCCGACCCCGACCGCAACGCCGCGCACGTGCGCGAAGCCGACGTGGCCGTTGCGCTGGGCGGCGAGAAAGCCGCCGACAGCTATCTGCGCATGGACCTGCTGCTGGCCGCAGCCCGCGAGCACGGCGCGCAGGCCATCTATCCCGGGTACGGATTCCTGTCCGAAAGCGCGGAGTTCGCCGACGCTTGCGAAGCCGCGGGCATCGCCTTCGTGGGCCCTACGCCGTTGCAGATCCGCGAGTTCGGCCTGAAGCACCGGTCGCGTGAATTGGCGGCGCAAGCAGGCGTGCCGATGACACCCGGCACGGGCCTGCTGGCCAGCCTGGGCGAAGCGCTGACGCAGGCCGAGCGCATCGGCTACCCGGTAATGCTCAAGAGCACCGCGGGCGGCGGGGGCATCGGCCTGTCGCGCTGCGAGAACGAAGCTGAACTGACGGTGGCGTTCGACAGCGTGCAACGCATGGGCGAGCACTTCTTTCGCGACGGCGGCGCGTTCATCGAACGCTATGTGGATAACGCGCGGCACGTGGAAGTGCAGATCTTCGGCGACGGCGCCGGTCGCGTGCTGGCGCTGGGTGAGCGCGACTGCTCGGTGCAGCGGCGCAACCAGAAAGTCATCGAAGAAACGCCAGCGCCCCTGCTGCCCGCAGCGACCCGCAAGGCGCTGCTGGCGGCGGCCGTACAGTTGGGTGAGTCCGTGAACTACCGGTCGGCCGGCACGGTGGAATTCATCTACGACCCGGCACGCGACAGCTTCTATTTCCTGGAGGTCAACACGCGGCTGCAGGTGGAGCACCCGGTGACGGAAGCCGTGACGGGCCTGGACCTGGTGGAATGCATGCTGCGCGTGGCCGCGGGCGAACCGCTGGACCTCGCCGCTATGTCGCGCGCACCGCAAGGCGCATCGATCGAAGTGCGGCTGTACGCCGAAGACCCGCTTCGCCAGTTCCAGCCGTCGCCCGGGGTGCTGACCGATGTGTCCTTTCCCGACGGCGTGCGGGTGGATGGCTGGGTCGCCACCGGCACCGAGGTGCCGGCCTTCTATGACCCCATGCTGGCCAAGCTGATCGTGCATGCGGAATCGCGCGAGGCCGCGCTGGACAAGCTGGCGGATGCGCTGGCCTGCACGCGGCTGCACGGCATCGCCACCAACCTGGACTACCTGCGCCAGATCGTGGCCGACGAACGCTTCCGCGCGGGCAAGCTGTCCACGCGGTTCCTGGAAAGCTTTGCCTACCGGCCGGCCGCCATCGAAGTGCTGGAGGCCGGCACGTACACCAGCGTGCAGGACTACCCGGGCCGCGTCGGCTATTGGGATATCGGCGTGCCGCCTTCCGGCCCGATGGACGACTACGCGTTTCGCATGGCCAACCGCATCGTCGGCAACGCGCCGGACGCCGCGGGCATCGAGGCCACGCTGGTCGGCCCCACGCTGCGCTTTCATGGCGACACCATCGTGGCGCTGACGGGCGCCGAGTGCGCTGCCACGCTGGACGGCGAGCCGGTGCCGATGTGGCAGCCCATTGCCGTGCGCTCGGGCCAGGTGCTGGCCACCGGCCGCGCGCTGTCGGGCTGCCGCAGCTATCTGGCCGTGCGCAACGGCCTGGACGTGCCGGTCTACCTGGGCAGCCGGTCGACGTTCGCGCTGGGCCAGTTCGGCGGCCACGCCGGGCGCACGCTGCGCGTGGGCGACATGCTGCCGGTGGTGCGGCCGGAACTGAGCGACGGGCAAGCGCCCGCGGCCGCGCCGCAGGCAGCGCCGGCCGACATGATTCCCGTCTACGGCAACACGTGGCAGATCGGCGTGCTGTACGGCCCGCACGGTGCACCGGACTTCTTCCAGCCCGAAGCCATCGAGACCTTCTTCGCCGCCGATTGGGAGGTGCACTACAACTCCAACCGGCTGGGCGTGCGACTGATCGGCCCCAAGCCCACCTGGGCCCGCGAGAACGGCGGCGAAGCCGGCCTGCATCCCTCCAACATCCACGATTGCGAATACGCCATCGGCAGCATCAATTTCACGGGCGACAGCCCCGTCATCCTGACGCGCGACGGCCCCAGCCTGGGCGGCTTCGTCTGCCCCGTCACCATTGCGCGGGCAGAACTCTGGAAGGTGGGGCAGGTCAAGCCGGGCGACCGCATCCGCTTCGTCCGCATCGACTACCCGCAGGCCGTGGCGCTGGAAGCCGCGCAGGACCAGAGCGTGGCCGCGCTGTCGGCGGCGGCGCCTGCTGTGACCGAGCCGTCGCCGGTTCCCGCGACGGTATCCGAGACCATCGTCGCGGCGTTGCCGGCGGCCGGTTCGCGCCCCTCCGTGTCGTACCGCCAGGCGGGCGACGGTTACCTGCTGCTGGAGTACGGCGACAACGTGCTCGACCTGGCGCTGCGCATGCGCATCCACCTGTTGATGGAAGCGCTGAACGCCCACCCGATAGCGGGCGTTCAGGAACTGTCGCCCGGCGTGCGGTCGCTGCAGATCCGCTACGACAGCCGGTTGATCCTGCAAGGCGCGCTGATCGCGCGCCTGCTGGAAATCGAGGAAGGCCTGGCTGACGTGGCCACGCTGAAAGTGCCCACGCGCGTGGTCTACCTGCCGATGGCCTTCGAGGATTCGGCCACCCTGGGCGCCGTGCAGCGCTATCAGGAAACCGTGCGCGCCAGCGCCCCGTGGCTGCCGAACAATGTGGACTTCATCCAGCGCATCAACGGCCTGGCCAGCCGCGATGATGTCCGCGACATCGTGTTCGACGCCAGCTATCTGATCATGGGCCTGGGCGACGTGTACCTGGGCGCGCCTTGCGCCGTACCGATCGACCCGCGCCACCGCCTGCTGACGTCCAAATACAACCCCGCCCGCACCTTCACGGCCGAGGGCACGGTGGGTATCGGCGGCGTGTACATGTGCATCTACGGCATGGACTCGCCCGGCGGTTATCAATTGGTGGGCCGCACCCTGCCCATCTGGAACAAGTTCCTGAAGAACCCCGTGTTCCAGGACGGCAAGCCCTGGCTGCTGCGCTTTTTCGATCAGGTGCGCTTCTATCCGGTGACGGAGGCCGAACTGGACGTGTTGCGCGAAGACTTCCGTGAAGGCCGGGCCACGGTCCGCATCGAGGAGGAAGTGTTCGACTTCGCCGCGCACCAGCGCTTTCTGGAGGACCAGGCCGATAGCATCGCCGTGTTCCAGACGCGCCAGAAGAGCGCCTTCGACGCCGAAGTGGCGCTGTGGAAAACCGAGGATGCGGTGGTGGAGCTCGCCGTCGCCGAACCCGAGGCCGAGACAGCGCTGCGCGACGGCGAACGGCTGGTCAGCGCCGACATGTGCGGCAACATCTGGAAGATCCCCGTCCAGGTGGGCCAGAGCGTATCTGCGGGCGACACGCTGGTCGTCGTCGAGGCGATGAAGATGGAGCTATCCGTCATCGCCCCGGCCTCGGGCACCGTCACGGCCATCCGCTGCGTGCCGGGCAAGCCCGTGAATGCGGGCGATCCGCTGATCGTGCTGGCCGAAGACGCCACCTGCACCGTGGCCGGATGATGCGCCTGGAATCCGTTCAGGTCAGCCCGGCCATCCGGCAGGCGCCGGCGCTGGCCGGGTCGCTGGCCGACCAGGTCTACCAGCGCATCAAGGATGACCTGTTCGACTTCCGCATGCTGCCGGGCGAACGTTTCACCGAGGCCGATCTGGTGGCGCGGCTGGGCGTCAGCCGCACGCCGGTGCGGCTGGGCCTGGTCCGGCTGGAACGCGAAGGCTTCGTGTTGGCGCGCCCGCGCAGCGGCTGGCAAGTGCGGCCGTTCGACTTCGAACGTTTCGAAGCGCTCTACGATGTGCGCGTGGTGCTTGAGCAGGCGGCGGTCGACAAGCTGTGCGCGCGGGAAAACATGGACGACGCCGGCATCCTGGGCGCGTTGACCGACGTGTGGCTGGTGCCGCCGCCGCAACGCATCCTGGATGGCAGGCTGGTGGCGCAGCTGGACGAGGCGTTCCATTGTTCGCTGGTAGCCGCCGCCGGCAACCCCGAGATGGCGCAGATCCACCGCGACGTCACCGAGAAGATCCGCATCGTGCGGCGGCTGGACTTCACCAAGGATTTCCGCGTGGACGCCACCTATGACGAACACGCCGCCATCCTGCGCGCCGTGTTGGCGCGCCGCGCGGACGAGGCCACGCGCATGCTGCGTTCGCATATCGAAATGAGCAAGGCCGAAGTGCGCAAGATCACGCTGCACATGCTGCACGAGGCCAGGGAAACCGGGGTGGGAGGATGACCCTTACCCCTGCAATTGCTTATAGACCTCTTGCGACACCCGTTGCAGCTCATCCCGGCTGACGGCGCCCGATAGCGCGTAGCCGAACTGTCCTTCAACCCAGTAGAACACCCGCACCGGGCCTTCCTGCGTGAACTGGAAGGCGGTCTGTCCGCCGGCGGCTTCGCGGGTCACGTACAGCGTCAGGCGCTGGCCGTCGGCCGCGCCATACATGAACAGGGCCACGGGCCCGGCGCCGCCCGGCAACAGTCGGCCGCCCACCAGTTCATAACCCGCTTGCGTCAGCGACGGCGCACGCATCGGCGCACCCATGCGCTTGGTCAGCCACGTGACCAGGCCTTTTTCGTTTTCGGCGCTGACTTCCACGGGGCGCCCCATGTCGGGCGCATACACCGCGTGCGCGATGGCCGCGCGTTGGGCATAGCCGCCAGCAGCACGTTCCGGGCTGGCGGTGGCCAGCGCGGTCTGCAGGTGGCGCGCATCCATCGCGCCCCGGGTGATCCAGGCCGCGCTGGCGCTGACGGCGGCGATCGCCACGCTGGCAGCCAGGGCGCGCCACGGGAAATGGCGCGCGGGCGCTTTCAGCGGCAGCCGCAACGGCAGGGGTTCGTCCAGGACCGGATCCAACAGGGCATGCAGCGCGCGGCGTTGCGCCTGCCAGTCGTCCACGCGGGTCTGATCCTGCGGGTGGGCCGCCAGGAAGGCGTCGACTTCCGCGCGCCGGGCAGGGGCCAACTGGCCGTCCGCATAGGCATGCAGATCGGCTTCGGTGATGGGGGTGCCCGTGCCGGGGACGGGATGGAGGTGTTTGTCGTTCATGTCATTTCACGCGATGCAGCCGGCTGACGGTGTCGCGCCCTTGTATCAGTGCGCCCAGTTTTTCACGGGCGCGCGACAGCCGGGACATGACCGTGCCGATGGGCACGTCCAATACCTGGGCGGTCTCCTGATAGGACAGGTCTTCCACGCAAATCAGCAACAGCACTTCCCGCTGCTCGGCCGGCAGGGCTTGCAGGCAGCGGTCCAGGTCGCGCACCTCCAGGTGGTCGGTCTGCGTGGCGCGCACCGGGACGTCGGGCAGGTCGCCCGGAGCGGTCTGATCCGCCCGCCGGTTGCTGGCGCGCACGCCGTCGATGAAATGGTTATGCATGATGCCGAACATCCAGGCGCGGAGTTCTCCGCGCCGTTGCCATCGCGAATAGCGGCTCCATGCGCGCTCGAGCGTGTCCTGAACCAGGTCGTCGGCCCGGTGGGGGTCGCCCGTCAGCCCGCGGGCGTAACGCCGCAGGCTGGGGATGCAAGCCAGGATCAGGGCTTCGTTTTCGGCGCGCATGGTCTCTGGGACAACGGGGCGGGGCAGGCCGGCTCAGGGCTTGATGACGTGCCAGACTTCCTTGAAGTTGTCGCCGGTCTTGTCGCCCGGCTTGGCATCCTTGGCATACAGGTAGATGGGCTTGCCCTTATGGGCCCACTGCTTGGAGCCGTCGTCACGGGTAATGACGGTCAGGTCGCCCATGGGTTTGGCGTCGGCGGCGGCGGTGACGGGGGGCCAGATCTTGGCGCACTGGTCGTTGCAGGCGCTTTTGCCTCCGGCGTCCTTGTCGAAGGTGTAGAGCGTCATGCCCGCGCTGTTGACCAGGATGCCATCCTGGGTCTTGACGGCCTGGGCGTGGGCGCCAGCCGAGAACAGGGCGGCGGAACCGAGAACCAGGGCGGCGGCGATGTGATTGCGCATGTTGTGCCTCGTAGATAGGAGAGTGGGGGACTGCCCTCTACAGACGCCGGCCGGCGCGGCGTTATTCCGCCCAGGCCAAAAGAATTTGCAAAGGTCAGCCGGCCGGCCGGACAGCGCCGGGTTCGTAACGCATTTCAAATTCCAGCGGGGTCTCCTCGACGGGGGTGAAGCCCAGCGACTCGTAAAGGCGTTGGGCGGGGTTGCCTTTCAACACGCTCAGGGTGACGGGCGCGCCTTCCGCGTCCGCCTGGTCCAGCACGCCTTCCAACAGGTGCCGGCCCAGCCCCCGGCCCTGGAAAGCCGGATCGATCTGGATCTGCACGATGCGCCAGCCGGCCGGATCGCGGTAATGTTTGAACAGGCCGGCAGGCCGCCCGTCCAGCCACACGATCTGCGCGTCGTCGAAGTGGTATCGGATGCGGGCCAGATGGTGCTCGTCATCCAGCGGCGCGCCAGCGCGCTGCAGATGCGCCTGCATGGTGGACTTGCGCAGCGTCAGCAAGAAGGGCAGATCGTCGTCGGTGGCGGGCTGCAACGCCAGGGAGTGGGTCGGGGTCATGGGGCGATGGAAAAGGCGGGTTGGCATTCGGCCGATTTGCCGGCGGCCTGATCGATCAGGGTGAAAGAGCGGCTGGCGCCGGTTTACCTGATGGATCAGGTTATAGAGCGGTTGCGCTGCCAGCGCCAGGGGGGGACGGGGCCGTCAGCAGGCCGTGTCCCTGATTTGGCGCCTGGTCCAGGCGTGGAACGTCGAGTGCGGCCACGCTTCCGGCTTCTGGACGTAGCCATGCTTGACTGGGTTCATATGCACGTAGCGGATGCAAGAGGAAAGCTCCTCCTCGTCACGAACCACATGCTCCCAAAAGCGCCGTTGCCAGATCCCTCGTTCGCCTTTTCGTCTGGTGCTGGAACCGAGATGGCGGTTTTCTCTGGGGATCGATCGGGAAAACCGAGCTTTTATCCTGCGCCAACGGGTCGAGTAGTCAGCGTCGTGGTCAGGCAGCCGCCAGATCATATGCAGATGGTCAGGCAACAGCACGGCGGCAAGGACCGAGAAGGGCGCTGCGTGTTGCTCGGTGCGTATGCATGCCTTCAAAAGGTCGGCGTGGAGCGTCAGGTCCTGGTTGAAGCGCGAGTACGCGGCGACGGTGAAAAAGTAGGTGGCGCCCGGGATGTACAACCGCCGGTATGAAGTCATGTTCTTCTCCCAAGTGAAGGTGAAGCATAGGGAAAAGGGCGATGGTCGTGGGTCGGGTAGGGATGAATCGAGCACGGTTGGGGGTGGCCGATGGGTTACGCGCGTGGTCTGTCAGCGTCCTTATTCGGAGAATCCTCGCGCTTCACCCATCCTACAGATCCACGACGTCCGCTACACCGTAGGATGGGTGAAGCGCGAGGATTCTCCGGCTAGCACTCCACTCTCAAACGCGCGCAACCCATCATGCCCCCATCCCAATACACTCGACCCGCCGATCCCCCCAACGTCACGCCCGCATGACATTCAGACCGTCCGCATCGAAATTCCGCAAATTGGGAAACACCATCCCCAGCTCATCGCGGCCGGCGCCGAACCAGGCGCCTAGCGATGCCCCTAACTGGTCCACCGCCAGCGTGGGCAGCAGTCGCCCGTTGTCGACGAACCCCGGGCCGTCCAGGGCGATTTCGGGGTGGGTGCCGTAGTAGCGGCCGCCGTTGACCGCGCCGCCCAGCACCAGGTGATGTGAGCCCCAGCCGTGGTCCGAGCCGTTGCCGTTGGATCCCAGCGTGCGGCCGAATTCGGACGCCGTGAATGTCGTCACCTGGTCCGCCACGCCCAGCGACGACAGCGCCGCCTGGAACACGGCCAACGATTGCCCCAGTTCCCGCAACAGCGCGGGATGCGTGTCGTTCAGGCCCGTGTGGTTGTCGTAGCCGTTCTGGGACACGAAGAACACCTGGCGCCGCGCGCCCAGGGCCTGACGCGCGCCGATGATGCGCGCCACGATCTTCAGTTGCTGCGCCAGCGGCGAATTGAAATCTCCCGGCACGGCCACGTCGGCCAGCGCGGCGCGCAGCTGGGTATCGGCGTTGATGGACTGCGCGGCGATGCGCGACAACTCGCGTTCCATCAGGTGTTCGCGCGGTTGCGTGATCAGCTGGCGCAGCAGGGCGGTGCAGGCGCTGGATCCGTACATGTCGCGGTACAGAAGCTCTATCGGGGTGGACCCGTTGATGCCCACCCGATAGCCCGCGACTTTGCGGCCGGCCAGCAGCACCGTGCTGCCGCCGGCTGTGATGCCGGTAAACGTGCGCTGCGCATTGGCGCCCGCGAAAAGATCGGTCAATCGGCCGCCCCAACCCGACGCCGCGCCTTCCGGCGCAAGCGCCTGCCAATACGATTGCTGGTCGTTATGGGAAAACAGCTTGGGCGGCAGCGGCACGCGGGCGCTGATGTAGTCGGCCTTCGAGGTCGGCACCACCAGCGGCCCGACGTTCAGCAGCGCCGCCATCTGGCCGTTCTCGTACAGCGGCGCCAGCGGTGCCAGTGCGGGCGCCAGCGCGAACTGCCCGCCGCCTGCGGCCGCAACCTTGCCGCGCAAGGCCGTGGCACGCAAGGCCTCGCGGGGCAGCGCGATGTCGCCGCGGGCGGCGGCATAGGCGCGGTACGCGGCATCGTCAAAGGGCACCAGCGTGTTGTAGGGATCGTTGCCGCCGTACAGGAACACGCAGACCAGCGCCTTGTACGAGGGCGGTGCGGACTGGGCGGCGGCCGCGCCCAGCGCCGCCAGGTTCAAGGCCAGCGGCGCGGCGGCGCCTGTTGCGCCCAGCGCGCAGGCTCGCAACAGAAAGGCGCGGCGGTCGGCATCGTGGGATCGCGTCATTTCTGCACCAGGTATTCAGGGGTGGCGGCAACCAGCAGGATGGCGGCGCGCACGCGGTCGCGCGGCCGGCTGGCGGGCAGGGTGGTGACGGCGTTGGCGATGGCGCTGGCCGTTTGCGCGCTGAACGCGTCGCCGGCCAACAGCAGCACCACGCGCGCCACTAGCGCCTGCGGATCGTGCGCCAGCGCGACTTCCGGCGCATAGGTCGTCTGCAGGTCTTCCCAGCCCCGGTCGGCGTAGATGGCCAGAAAGTTCAAATAGCCGGCGATGCTGGTCTCGTCCGTGATCTGCAGCTCCGGCGCCACCAGATGCCGTCTGGCCAGCTCCGTGACGGGCGGCGTGTAGCGGGGGCGGAAGAAATTGAACACGGTGGCGGACCGCATCGGGCTTTGCGCCAGCCGTATGGTGTTGTCCGTCGTGTCGGGCATGGCCCAGGCGCCGTTGGTGGAGGTCGCCCCGAAGGCCCGCGCCCAGCCCGAGAAGCGCAGGATGGGTTCACGCACCTTGCCCCAGCCGGGATCGCCCAGGTCGGGGTTGCGCGCGTCGGGGTCCAGCAGGATCGCGCGCACGACCGCCTTGAGATTGCCGCGCCGGCCTTGCCCATCATCGTTGAAGACCGCCGACACGCGGCCGACGTACGCGGGGCTGGGATTGCTGGTCACCAGCCGTTGGATCAGCTGCATGCCGATGAACGGGCCCACGTTCGGATGCGCGCAGATGGCGTCCATGGCGCGCTTGAGCGACAGGTGCCCGTCCGTGCCCGGGGGGATCACGGCGCCCAGGAAGCGCTTTTCGGCCATCGAGTGCAGCGCGTTGTTCAGCGCCATCGGCCGCCGGTGGAATTCCACATCCGTCTCCGGCCCGTTGATGTCCCATCCCGTGAACACCTTGGCCAGCCCCTGGACATCGGCATTTGTGTACGTTTCGACGGGTGCGCCGTCCACCTTTCTGACCGTGCCGTCCGGGGCTAG
Organism: Achromobacter sp. 18P8.1.1; assembly: GCF_057799415.1. NCBI lineage: Bacteria > Pseudomonadati > Pseudomonadota > Betaproteobacteria > Burkholderiales > Alcaligenaceae > Achromobacter > Achromobacter sp. 18P8.1.1. The sequence continues at coordinate 20,904 of NZ_JBYOKH010000047.1, forward strand.
TTCCAGCAGGCCGATGCTGAACAGCTGCATGACCTCGCGCGCGTAGTTCTCGTCCGGGTGGCGCCCGGTCTTGGGGTCTTCCTTGCGGTTGCCGCGATAGGTCAGCATGCAACCCATCGACAGGTTCCTGGTGACGGCGGTCAGCAGATCCTGGTAGTTGCCCAATGCGTGCTCGGCCAGCAGGTCCATGAAACCCGCCGCGCCGAACAGCGGCCACGACGCCGTGATGGATTGCACCCCCACGACAAAGATCTCGGACAGCGCGAACGCCACGCGCGTGCGCACCTGATCTTCCGCGCTGATGAACTTGCGCCACAGCGTGGATTCCAGGGGGGCGTTGATGCCGTTGCCCTTGAAGGCTTCGGTGTTTTTTCTCTGTTGCAGCAGCCAGTCGAAATGGGTCTGCGATGGCGGCATCGCCAACTGCGCGTCCAGCCACGCGGCATACCCGTCGCGCACCACGGCGTCGATCTGGGACGGCGTGGGCCCGAAGGTGGCTTGCGCCAGAAAGCGCGACGCCTGGCCTGGGGTGACGGTCATCGCAAGCCTCTCGTCGAATGCGAAAACCTACGGTACTAAAAGCGCCGGGCGGCGTTCAATACCGTCATTCGGACGAGAGGCTTAATCCAAAAGCATGAGGCTCAGACCGAGCGCGTGATGCCGCCGTCGATGCGGATGTTCTGGCCGGTGATGTAGGAAGACGCGTCAGAGGCCAGGAACGCGATCAGGTCGGCCACTTCCTCGGCGGTGCCGTAACGCCCCATCGGGATGCGCACGCGGCGGTCTTCCTTTTCCGGCAGGCTGTCGATAAAGCCCGGCAGCACATTGTTCATCCGCACATTGTGTTCGGCGTATTCGTCCGAGAACACTTTGGTGAAAGCGGCCAGGCCGGCGCGGAACACGCCCGAGGTCGGGAACAGCGCTTCGGGTTCGAAGGTGGCGTAGGTGGAGATGTTGACGATGGCGCCCGATTTCTGCTGCTTCATCACCGGCGCGACCAGGCGCGTGATGCGCACCACGTTCAGCAGATAGAACTCCATGCCCAGATGCCAGTCGTCATCGCTGATTTCCAGCAGCGGGCCTTTCGGGCCGTGGCCGGCGCTGTTGACCACGGCGTCCACGCGGCCCCATTTCTGCAAGGTGGTTTCCACCAGGCGGGCCAGGTCTTCAGGCGAACGGTTGGAGCCGGTGACGCCCAGGCCGCCCAGTTCCTGCGCCAGGGTTTCGCCTTTGCCGGACGAAGACAAGATGGCCACGCGGTATCCGTCGGCCGCCAGCTTGCGCGCTGCCGCGGCGCCCATGCCGCTACCGCCCGCCGTCACGATTGCTACCTTTTCCGTGCTCATGCCTGCTCCTTTTCCGTGTTGTCGAGGAAGCGGCCATTGTAGGGGGGCGGATCGCGCCGCGGGCAGGTTCCCGCGTTGGCGGCAGGGGCGCGGCGATGTCGCCCGCGCCCCTCACGGAAACGGGCCCCGCAACCCTGGCGAACCAGGGGCGCGGGGCCCGTGCAGGCAACAGTCAGGGCGGCGTACCGCCCCGGGTGGGTCAGTCGACCAGCTTCAGCGTGCCCTTCATCAGCGCGAAGTGGCCGGGGAAGGAGCAAAAGTAGGTGTAGTCGGTGCCGGCGGCAAGTTTGCTGACGTCGAACGTGACGGAATCCGTCTGACCGCCGCCGATGACCTTGGTGTGGGCGATGACGCGGGCGTCGTCTTTCTTGACGTAGTCGTTGTCCAGGCCGGCAGCCATGCCGTCGTTCACCGCGCCTTGCATGTCGGCCGTGGTGGTCAGGACCCAGTTATGGCCCATGACGTTCTTGGCCAGGGTGCCAGGGTGCTTCAGGTTCACGGTGAACTGCTTGCAGCTCTTGCTGACCGTGATTTCCTTCTTGTCGAACTGCATCTGATCATTGCCGGCGATATCGACCGAGCACTCGGCGGCCAGGACCGGGGCGGACGCGACGGCGAGGACCGCCGCGACGCAGAGTTTCTTGAACATCATATTCATGCCTCCAATGTTTCGAGGGGAGCGGAATTTCCGGCCAGCGCAAGCTGCGGCCGACCGGCGACACCACATTCTCGCCCCACTGTACGCCAGAACGCGCAACGCCACCCGCAAGGGGTTTGACCGAACGCAAGGGCGCCGGCATTGGCTTGCGCCGGCGGCTCCGAAAACGTCACAGTTTCGGGCTGACGCGCCAGATCACGTTGCCGACATCGTCCGCCACCAGCAGGTCGCCCTGGCTGTCGATGATCACGCCCACGGGCCGGCCCTGCGCCTGCCCGCTTTCGTTCAAGAAGCCCGTCAGCACGTCGCGGGCCTCGCCTGCGGGCGCATTGCCCGCGAACGGCACGACGATGACCTTGTAGCCGCTGCGCGGGTCGCGGTTCCACGAGCCGTGCTGGCCCACGAACATGCCACCCGCGTAGGGGGCGGGCAGCCGGGTGTTGCCCGACCAGGCCAGGCCCAGCGACGCGGTGTGCGGCCCCAGCGCGTAGTCAGGCACGATGGCGCGCGCCACCAGGTCCGGCCGCGGCGGCGTGACGCGGGTATCCACGTGCTGCCCGAAATAGCTGTACGGCCAGCCATAGAAACCGCCGTCGCGCACCGACGTCATGTAGTCGGGTACCAGGTCGCTGCCCAGCTCGTCGCGTTCGTTCACGGCGGTCCACAAGGTCTTGCCGTCGGGCGCCCAGGCCATGCCGACCGGGTTGCGCAGACCCGTGGCGTACAGGCGCTTCGCGCCGCTTGCTACGTCGATTTCCCAGATGGCGGCGCGGCCTTCCTCGATCTCCATGCCGTTTTCGGCGACGTTGCTGTTCGACCCCACCGAGACGTACAGCTTGCGCCCGTCAGGGCTGGCGATCAGGTTCTTGGTCCAGTGGTGGTTGATGCCGGCGGGCAGGTCCGTGACTTTCACGCCCGCGGCCGAGATCTGCGTCTGGCCGGTTTCGTACGGAAAGCGCAGGACGGCGTCGGCATTGGCCACGTACAGCTGATTGCCGATCAGCGCCATGCCGAAGGGCGAGTTCAGGCCCTGCAGCAGCACGCTGCGCGTTTCCGCAACGCCGTCGTGGTCGACATCGCGCAACAAGGTGATGCGGTTGGCGCTGGCGGTGCGGGCGCCGGCGCGTTTCATGACGAGGCCGGCCGCCCAGTCCTTCAGTCCACCGGAGGCTTCTTCGGGTTTGGGCGGCGCATTGGTCTCGGCGACCAGCACGTCGCCGTTGGGCAGCACGTAGAGCCAGCGGGGATGGTCCAGGCCACTGGCAAAGGCATTGACGGCCAGGCCGTCCGCCGCCACGGGTTGGGCGCCCGCAATCCAGCCGACCGCCTTCGCCGTATTGACGGTGGGGATCAGGGTGGTGTTGGGTGGGGGCAGCTTCGGCGTCGGACCCATGCCGGCTTCGACGGGCAAGGTGGCGACTTCGCCGCAGGCGCTTAGCGCGGCCAGGGCGAGGCTGGCCGCCGCCAGGATACGCAGGACAGGCATGATGCGACTCCAGGGCTATCTGTGCGTTCCATCATACTCACACGGCCCGCCTGCGGTACGCCGGATTCAGTCGTCGAAGCGGCTGCGCGTGACCGCGCCCGATTGCGGATCGACATACAGCTTCACGCGCTGGCCTTGCGGGTCATACGCCTTGACCTCGTAACCGTGCTTGCTGGAGCGTTCGATCTCGGAGATATTGCGATAGCCGGCGGCTTCCATCTTGTCGTACACCTGGCGGATCGTCAGCATCGGCGAGGCCGGGGTGACGGCGGCTGCGGGGGCGTTGGCGGCCGGCGCAGCGGCCTGGGCATGGACCGCGGTGCCCGCGACCAGGGAGGAAGCGCCGATTGCCAGGGCGGCCAAGGTTTTCTGAATACGCGTCATGATGGGTAGCTCCTAGGGTGAAGGGGAAAAAAGCAGGCCGTTGTTGCGACCCTGTGCCCATTATTCGGGTTGGCGCATGAACCTTTTCTGAAGCCGCCGTTCATGTCAGGTTCATCCGTTGCGGGGTATAAAAGATGATCCATCCCCCAATTTTTCCAAGAGGTCCGGTATTGCGGCAGCCCCTTACGACCCGGCGCAAACGCGGCGGCATCCTGTTGTCGGCCTGCGTGCTGGCGCTTGCGCTGGCCGTGGGGCCGGTCAGCGGACTGGCCGGCGATAGCGACCACGAGCGCGCACGCCAGGCCCTGGAAGCCGGCAAGGTCTTGCCGCTGGGCGCGGTGCTGGATATCGTAGAACGTGATTTTCCCGGGCAGGTGGTCAAGGTCGAGTTCGAAGAGGACGACGACGAATTCATCTACGAGATCCGCGTGCTGCAAAGCGGCGGCGGCATCCTCAAGCTGAAGATCGACGCGCGCGACGGCGCCTTGCTGGCCGTCAAGGGCCGCGATATCAAATTCAAGGGCAAGGACTGATGCGCATACTCGTGGTGGAAGACGAACCCACGCTGGCCGGCCAGTTGGCCGAGGCGTTGCGCGGCGCGGGCTACACCGTGGACGTGTCCGGCGACGGCGAGTCGGCGCGTTTCCTGGGCGACGTGGAAGCGTTCGATGCGGTGGTGCTGGATCTGGGGCTGCCCGTCATGGACGGCTTGACCGTGCTGAAGCAGTGGCGCGCCGCGCAGCGTGACATGCCCGTGCTGATCCTGACCGCGCGCGACAACTGGCACGAAAAGGTCGCCGGCATCGACGCCGGTGCGGATGACTACCTGACCAAGCCCTTCCACATGGAAGAACTGCTGGCGCGGGTGCGCGCGCTGTTGCGGCGCAGCACGTCGCATTCCAGCGCGCAATGGCGCTGCGGCCCGCTCATGCTGGACACCCGGCAAGCCAAGGTCACGATCGACGGCCAGGCACTGACGCTCACCAGCCACGAATTCAAGGTGCTGACGGTGCTGATGCAGCGCGCTGGTGAAGTCGTGTCGCGCACGGAACTGATCGAGCACATCTACGCGCAGGACTTCGACCGCGATTCCAACACGATCGAGGTCTTCATTGGCCGCCTGCGCAAGAAACTGCCGCCCGACACCATCGAAACCGTGCGCGGGCTGGGCTACCGGCTGGCGGCGCAGGGATGATGCCGGTGCGCGAAGGCATGCTGGGCTCGCTGCGGCTGCGCCTGCTTGCCGGTACGCTGGCCTGGATCCTCGTGTCCGTGGCCCTGGCCGGCTGGGGGCTGGCCAGCCTGTTCCGCCAGCACATCACCCAGCAACTGCAGGCCGAACTGACCTTGCATCTGAATCAGCTGACCGCGGCGGTCAATGCCGGCCCGGACGGCCGCCCGGTGGTGGATCCGCCGCCGAACGATCCGCGTCTGGAGCAGCCGCTGTCCGGCCTGTACTGGCAAGTCGACCGGCTGGCCGACGGCGGCCGGCCAGCGATGACCGGCGCGGCACGCTCGCGGTCCCTGTGGGACCAGACGCTTGAGGTGCCGTCCACGCCGCAGCAGGGTGCCGAGGCAGGCGATCAGACTTATGACATCGCGGGGCCGGGCGGGCGCGGCCTGGAGGCGGTGGCGCGCATTCTGACTCCGGCGGAAGACGACGCCGCGCCGCTGCGGCTGGTGGTGGCAGCCGACCGCCGCGTGCTGGCCGAACCCATCAGCCGCTTCAACCATATGCTGGCCATTGCGCTGGGCGCGCTTGCCGCCGGACTGACGGCGGCGGCGGTGGTCCAGGTGGTGGTCGGGTTGCGGCCGCTGGCGCGCCTGCGGCGTCAATTGGCCAAGCAGAACGCGGGCGACAGCAGCCGCATCGAAGGCCGCTTTCCCAGCGAGATCCAGCCGCTGGTCGACGATTTCAACAAGGTGCTGGCGATGAACGCCGAGATCGTGCAGCGCGCGCGCACGCAGGCGGGCAATCTGGCGCATGCGGTCAAGACGCCGCTGACCATCCTGGCCAACGCGGCGACGCGCGACGGCAGCGTGCCGGCCTCGTTGGTGCAAGAGCAGGTGGGGATGGCGAATCGCCAGATCGACTATCACCTGGCGCGCGCCCGGGCCGCCGCGTCATCGGGCGCCGCCGACGGCCGCGCCCCGTTGCTGGATGCGGTGCAGGGGCTGGTGCGTGTCATGCAGCGCCTGTACGCGCAGCGCGGCCTGCGCATCGAGGCGGCGGGCATGTCCCCGGGGCTGGTCTTTCGCGGTGAACAGCAGGACTTGCAGGAGATGCTGGGCAATCTGCTCGACAACGCCTGCAAGTGGGCGGCCAGCCAGGTGCGGATCACGGCAGAGCCGGCCGCTGCCGGACGCTTGCTGCTGCATATCGACGACGATGGCCCGGGTATCGAAGACCACGAGCGCGAACGCATTTTCCTGCGCGGCGTGCGCATGGACGAACAGTTGCCGGGTTCGGGCCTGGGCCTGGATATCGTGCGCGATCTGGCCGGCACCTACGGCGGCGAGGTCCGTGCAGGACGCTCGCCGCTGGGCGGGTTGCGGGTGTCGTTGTGGCTGCCTTCGGCCTGAGCGCCCGCGCGGGCCTTACTTCACCAGCGTGACGGGCGCTTCCGCCAACTGCAGCACCTGATTGGCGACCGAGCCGATCAGGATGTTGGCCAGCGTGCCGTTACCGCGCGTGCCCATCACGATGCGGGCGCAACCGTGGTCGCGGGCATAGCCTGCGATTTCGGTGGCGGCATGGCCGAACTCGACGTGGCTCGTGTAGTCCACGCCCGCCACGTCCAGCAACTGGCGCGCCTCGTTGGTGGCTTCCTGGCCTTCGCGGGCGTAGAACTCGTCGATCATGTCTTGCGTGATCAGCCTCGACAGGCCGGCGCGCCCTTGCGTGGGCGTCTGGACATTCAGAAGGTGGATGCGTGCGGATGCGGCGCCGGCGGCCAATTGGCGGGCATGCAGCACGGCGCGGTTGGCATTGTCGGAGCCGTCGACGGGGACCAGGATGTTCAGCATGGATGCTCCTTGATGCGTTACTTGACCAGCGTGACGGGCAATTCCGTCAGGTGCAGGACGCGGGTGGCGACGGATCCCATGAACAGCGACGAGACCGAACCCAGGCCGCGCGAGCCCATGTAGATCTCATCCGCGCCCGTTTCGTCGGCGATGCGGGCGATGGTGTCGGCGGCGGCACCGACTTCGACGCGCGCCTCGAAGGGCACGCCGGCCTGCGACAACAGGCGGCTGGCTTCCTCCAGCGCGGCGCGCCCCTCGTCCTGGTAATAGGCGTCGATCTCGGCTTGCGACAGGCCGCGGCCGATCTTGCCGGATTTCAGGGGGATCTGGACGCTGAGCAGGTCGACGCGTTCGACCGGGTCATAGGCGCGTGCCGTCAGCATGGCCTGGACGGCGTGGATGGCGGGTTGCGAGCCATCCACGGGAATCAGGATGCGTTTCATCGTCGTCTCCTTATTGTGTGCGAGCCGCGGGAGGCGGTGGCTTCTACTGTATTCGAATTATTCGCCTGTTTTGCCCGCCCGGTCATGCGCCGGATCAACCCGCCCGCCTGTTGCCAGTGCCGGGTCAGCGCCAGCGCTCGGGCGTGGCCGCCGCCTCCAGCGTCGTGCCCAGCAGGCGGCTGGCCAGCGTCGCCAGCGCGGGGGCGCTGCCGGTGGTCTCCAGCCGTAGTTCGCCCGGGCCAGCCTCGCGCAGCAGGCCGCGTTCCTGCAACTGGTGCCGCAGCCAGCGCGCCACGGGGGTACCGGTTTCCAGCAAGGGAACGCCGGGGCCGGCGGCAGCCTGGATCGCGTCGCGCAAGAACGGGAAATGCGTGCAGCCCAGCACCAGCACATCGGCGCCAGCTGCGCGCAGTTCTGCGACAGGGGCGCGCACGGCAGCCTCAACCCGAGGGCCTGACAGTTCGCCTTGTTCGACCAGCGTGACCCACTCCGGGCACGGCCGCAGCAGGATGCGCACTTCGGGCGCTTCGCGTTGGACCAGCGTGGCGAATTTGGGGCTGGCCAGGGTGCCGGTGGTGGCGAACACGCCCACGACGCCGCTGTGCGTCAGGTGGGCGGCGGGCTTGATGGCGGGCTCCACGCCGATGATGATCAGGTCGGGGTGGCGGCGCCGCAATGGCGCGATGGCGGCGGCGGTGGCGGTGTTGCACGCCACCACCACGGCCTTGGCCTGGCGCGACACGAAATAATCGGTCAGCGCCTGGGCGCGTTGCTCGACGAAGGCCTGCGTTTTTTCGCCGTAAGGCACATGGGCCGAGTCGGCCACGTACAGCAGCGATTCATGGGGCAGCGCGTCGCGGATGGCGCGCAGCACGCTCAGGCCGCCAACGCCGGAGTCGTAGATGCCGATAGGGGATTCGGAAAACATGGTCGGAAGTGCGGGATGCGGATGCCGGGCAGTGTAGCGCCGGCCCTAGTTCGCTTGTTGCTCGCGGTGGCGGCGTACCTCTTCGATCAGCTTGCGGGTGGCGCCGGACTGCGGTGCGTCGCGCCAGATCAGGTTCAGCGGGGCGCGCAGCTCGACCGGATCGGTCACGCTGACGTACACCACGCCTTCGATGTTCACGCGGCGCAGCGATGCGGGCACCAGCGACACGCCCAGCCCGGCCGCCACCAGGCTCAGCGTGGACAGCATGCGCGGCGCCTCCTGCGCGATGCGGGGGCTGAAGCCGGATGCACTGCACGCCGTGATGATGGCGTCGTACAGCCCGGGGCCGCTGTGGCGGCGGTACAGAATCAGGGACTCCTCGGCCAGCTCGGACAGCGCGATGTGCCGCCGCGTGCGGCCCTTGACCGCAGGATGGTCCGCCGGAAACGCCGCCAGCATGGTTTCTTCCAGCACGGTTTCCTCGACCACGCCCGGGCCGGGTCCGTACGAGCCCCGGATGAACGCCACGTCTACCCGGCCTTCGCTGACGGCTTCGCGCAGTTCGCCGGTGCTGCTTTCCTCAAGCACCAGCCGCACGTTGGGCGCGCTTTCGCGGAATCGCCGAATGACCGTCGGCACGAAGGGATGGAACGCCGCCGATCCGGTGAAGCCGACCGTCAACCGGCCGGCTTCGCCTTGCGAGACGCGGCGCACCCCGTCCACTGCCTGGTCCACCAGCGCGATGATGTTGCGCGCGTCGTCGACCAGTGCCCGGCCGCTTTCGGTGAGTTCCATGCCGCGCGGCAAGCGGTGAAAGAGCGTTACGCCCAGTTCCTGTTCCAGCACGCGGATCTGCTGGCTGAGCGGCGGCTGGCGGATGCCCAGCCGGGCCGCGGCCTTGGTCAGATGGGATTCCTCGGCCACGGCCAGGAAGTAGCGCAGAAGACGCAGATCGACTGATGCCATATGCGATGAATATGATTGGTTAAGTAGTCATATATTAGACATTATCTGAGGCGAAGAGTAGGCTGCCATCTCGTTATCTTTCTCTTGGCGCGGCGACGCGCCGGCCTTCGCCCACCGGTCCCCGGACCGGCCATAACAACATGAATGCAGCACTTTCCACCTCCGAGGCCGATCTTCGGCCTCCCCCCACTTGCGGGCAGTTGTTCTACGGTTTCCTGATGCTTGGCCTGACGGCGTTCGGCGGCGCACTGCCCCTGGCGCGCCGCATGGTGGTCGAAAAGCACCGCTGGCTGAGCGGGTCCGAATTCACCGATCTGCTGGGACTCTGCCAGTTCCTGCCGGGCGGCAACATCATCAACCTGTCGGTGGCGCTCGGCATGAAGTTCCGCGGCCCCCGGGGCGCGTTCGCCGCGCTGATGGGCCTGATCCTGGCGCCCTCCGCCATCGTCATCCTGCTGGGCATGGTGTACGACCGGTTCCAGAACGATCCCCACATCCAGCATCTGTTCGCCGGGCTGGCGGCGGCCGCCGCGGGCTTGCTGATTTCCATGGCGGTCAAGATCGGGGTGCCCGTGATCAAGCGCCGCGACTGGCTGGCCGGCGTCGTGGCCACGCTCTGTTTCGTGGCGATCGCCGTGCTGCGCATTCCGCTGCTGCCGACGATGGCGGTGCTGACGCCGCTGAGCATCCTGCTGGTCTGGAGGCAACGTCGATGATCCAGACCCTGATCTCGCTGGCCCTGATCTTCTCCCAGCTGTCGGTGCTGGCGTTCGGAGGCGGCAACACCATCCTGCCCGAAATGCAGCGTCAGGTCGTGGACGTGCACGGCTGGATGACGGCCGCGGACTTTTCCGCCCTGTTCGCCTTGGGCCAGGCCGCGCCCGGCCCCAACCTGATGGTGGTCACGCTGGTCGGCTGGCATGTGGCGGGCGGGTGGGGCATGCTGGTGACGACCATCGCCAAGTTCGGCCCCTCGTCCCTCATCACCATCCTGGCGCTGGGCTTGTGGGAACGGTTCAAGGACCGCCCGTGGCGCGGCGTCATCCAGGCCGGCATTTTCCCGATGACCGTCGGGTTGGTTGCGGCCAGCGCCGCGTTGATCACCGAGGCATCGGTGCACAGCTGGCTGCTGGGGGCGATCACCGCCGTGGTGGCGTTGCTGGGCAGCGCCACGCGCATTCATCCTTTGTGGCTGCTGTTCGGCGGCGCGCTGGTGGGTTTGCTGGCGATCGGTTAGCGTAGGGCTCTTGCCGCGTAGGAGCTCCCATGACGAAGCCCATTCCGGACGATCCGCAAGCCGAAGACCCCGCGGCGTCCGTCGAAAGCCTGCCCTTCTTCCATGCGCACCGGCGGCTGGTGCTGTGCGGCCTGCTGTTCGTGGTGGCGGGCGGCGTCGCCTACGTGCTGGGCCGCTCGCCCAGCCTGGCGCTGCTGCTGGGCTTCGATGCGGCTGCGCTGGTGTTCCTGGTGGTGACGGCCCGCGCGTTCGGCCAGGCCAGCCCGGCGTCCATGCGCGTGCACGCCAAGCAGCAGGACGTGGGGCGCATGGGCGTGCTGTGGAGCAGCGTGGCGCTGTCCTGCATGGTGATGGTGGCGCTATGGGTGGAACTGCGCGGCGAAAGCAATGCGGGCGGCGTGGTGGACATGCTGGCCGCGGCCGCCACCATCGTGCTGTCGTGGCTGTACATGAACATGATCTTCGCCCTGCATTACGCGCATGGCTATTACGGCCACCGCTCGGGCACGCACAAGGGCCTGGATTTTCCGGGCACGCAAGAACCCGACTACTGGGATTTCGCGTATTTCGCACTGGTGCTGGGGATGACGTTCCAGGTGTCGGACGTGCAGATCGTCAACCGGCGCGTGCGCCGCATGGCGCTGATGCACAGCGTGATCGCGTTCTTTTTCAACGTGTTCATCATCGCGATCAGCGTGAACGTGGCAGCCGGGAAAGCCTGAAAAAAAATCGGACCCGAGAATTTTTCGGGTCCGCTTTTTTCATGCCGCTTGCGCGGCGCGCCTCGCAGTGATCAGGCGGCGGCGCCCAATCTCCACAAGGACGTGACTTCCTTCGAGCGCGCCGCGTACAGCGGGTCACTCGGGTCCTTGGCGCGGGCGTGCGTGGGGCGGGTGTCGATGCGTTCGATGACGCGCAGCCCGGCCGTCTCGATCATTTCCATCAACTGTTCGCGGGTGCGCAGGCCCAGATGCTCGGCCAGGTCCGACAGGATCAGCCAGCCTTCGCCGTTAGGCGTCAGGTGGGCGGTCAGGCCGTTCAGGAAACCGCGCAGCATGCGGCTGTCGGGGTCATAGACGGCATGCTCGACGGGGGAGCTGGGGCGGGCGGGCAGCCACGGCGGGTTGCAGACGATCAGCGATACCCGGCCTTCGGGAAACAGGTCGGCTTCGACCACGTCGACCTGCTTGGCCAGGCCCAGGCGTTCCAGGTTTTCACGGGCGCAAGCCAGTGCGCGCGGATCCTGGTCGGTGGCGATGACGCGCTTGCCACCACGGCGCGCGATTACCGCGGCCAGCACGCCGGTGCCGGTGCCGATGTCGAAGGCGACGCCGCCGCGCGGCATCGGGGTGTTAGCCACCAGTTCCACGTATTCGCCGCGCAGCGGGGAAAACACGCCGTAGTGCGGATGGATGCGGTTGTTCAGGGCGGGAATCTCCACGCCCTTCTTGCGCCATTCAAAGGCGCCGATCAGGCCCAGCAATTCGCGCAGCGACGCCACATAAGGTTCGTCAGCCGGGCCGTGAACTTCTTCGCAGGCTTGGCGGGCGTCAGGCGCGCGGCGCAGCGAAATGCCGTGGCCGGCGTCGAACGGAATCAGCAGCATGCCCAGGATGCGGGCGCGCTGCGACTGGATCTGGCGGTGCTGGTTGAATGCTTCCAGCAAGGTTTCCACGGGTTTGCGGGGACGCTTGTCCACGCGCCGGGTCATCGCCTGCAGCAGCAGGCGGGCGTTCTGGAAGTCGCCGCGCCACAGCAGGCCCACGCCTTCGCAGGCCTGGCGATAGGCCATGTCCGCGGTCAGGGTGTCGTCCACCACCACCACGCGCTTGGGCGGCGTCGCGCCGGTTTCAGAGCGCCAGCGGGCGGAATGGGGGACATTGTTTTCTTCCCAGTGCAATTCAGGGGCGGTCAATACGGCGCTCCGGTAAAGACGGGGGGACGGGGCAGGATCATGGGCAGAAGAGATAAAAAGAAAGGGCGCGGGCTGCCAATGTAGCAGTTTCGCGCCCTTGGACGTTGCCCGGCGCCTCAAGAGGCCCCAAGGCGCCGCGCGGCCGGACCGGCTTCTAGTGGAACAGGACGACCGCCTTCTGCAGCGTGATCCAGATGCCCCAGGCCAGCGGAATGCCTACGCATGCCCAGGCGAACAGCACCAGGGCAACCGGCGTGCGGAACGTGGAGGTGCCGACCCCATGGGTTTCGGCGGCAGCCGCGCGTTCGTGCGCCAGCGCTTTTTCCTGCGCGAGTTCCTCGTCGGTCATGAAGTACTTCGAGTTCACCGGCCGGATCGCCAGGTTGCACAGGAAGCCCACGACCAGCATGCCCGCCAGGATGTACATGGTGATGTCGTAGACCTGCGCGCGCGGCACGCCGATCGACAGCTGGTACTCGCGGATGTAGTTCACCAGCACGGGGCCGAAGATGCCCGCCGCCGACCATGCCGTCAGCAGGCGGCCGTGGATGGCGCCCACCATCTGCGTGCCGAACAGGTCGGCCAGGTAGGCCGGCACCGTGGCGAACCCGCCGCCGTACATGGACAGGATCACGCAGAACGCCGCCACGAACAGCGCCAGGGCGCCGATGTGCGCGGTCCACGGGATGGCGGAATACAGGACGAAGCCCAGGACCAGGAAGATCAGGTAGGTCGTCTTGCGCCCCAGCTTGTCGGACAGGCTTGCCCAGAAGAAGCGGCCGCCGATGTTGAATAGGCTGAGCAGGCCGGTGAAGCCCGCCGCGATGGCGGCGATGGCGGCCAGCTGGTCCTTGTCCAATTGGGCAAAGCCCAGCTCCGGCTTGTTGATCAGGCCGCCGCCGAACACCTCTTGCAGCAAAGGCGACGCCATGCCCAGGATGCCGATGCCCGCCGTCACGTTCAGGCACAGCACCAGCCACACCAGCCAGAACTGCGGCACGCCCCAGACGCGCTTCACGTGGACGTGGCCCTTGGTGATCATCGCGTTGTTGGCCTGCTTGGCCGGGGCCGTCCAGCCTTCCGGCTTCCAGCCCGTGGGCGGCACGCGGTAACCCAGCGCGCCGGACATCATGAAGATGAAGTACACCACCGCCATCGTCACGAAGGTCTGCCAGACCCCCGGCGAGGTCGGCGTGGCGAAGTGGCGCATCAGCAGGTCGGCAAGCGGGGCGCCGATCATCGCGCCGCCGCCGAAGCCCATGATGGCCATACCGGTCGCCATGCCGCGACGGTCCGGAAACCATTTGATGAGGGTGCTGACGGGCGAGATATAGCCCAGCCCCAGCCCGATGCCGCCGATGACGCCGGACCCCAGCCACAGCATCCACATCTGGTGCAGATACACGCCGATCGCCGAGATGACCAGGCCGCCGCACCAGCACAGGGCCGACACCACGCCGGCCTTGCGGGGGCCGGCGCGTTCCAGCCAGCCGCCCCACAGCGCGGCCGAGCAGCCCAGCAGCACGAAGAACAGGGTGTACATCCACCCCATGGTCGAAATCTTCCAGTCGCAGCTGGTCGTGAACAGCTCGGCGGCCAGGCTCATGTCGGCCGGGCAGGCCAGCGGCTTGGCGCCGCCCACCATTTTGGACAGCGGCAGCCAGAAGACCGAAAAACCGTAGGCCATGCCGATGCACAAATGGATGGCCAGGGCGGCCGGCGGCACGAGCCAGCGCGAGAATCCCGGGCCGGCGATGGTGCGTTCTTTGTCAAAAAAACCCGGCCTTGAGCCGGGCAGGTCCAGGGTGGCGGTGCTTTCCATGTCGTCTCCTCAGGGGTGCGGCTTTATAGCGCGCGCCAACCGGAACTGAAACGGTGGCGCGGCCTCTTTTTGAATCCGTCACTGCTTGCTGACTGCGGTAAAGCGGTGGTTCCCGGCTATCCCACGCGGGGCGCGGGCGTCAGGCGCTGGCGGTTTTGCGTCACCGCGTCCAGCACCAGGGGATGCAACTGTTCTTCGCCGGCATCGCCGTCGGGGCGTTGCTCCAGGAACCCCAGCAGCTCGTTGCGCATGCGAGGTTCCCAAAACTTGTGGATATGGTTGGCCACGCCTTCCAGTGCTTCGTGCCGGTCCGGCATGGCGTCGAAGAACTGGCCGATGCGGTTGGCCATGCGGATGAGGTTGCCAATTTCCATTGCGTGTCGGGGTCCGGTTCAGGGGATGAGTCGGTCGGGGTGGGAATAGAGCGTGGCGTCGTCGTTGCGCAAAAAGCCCACCAGGCTGACATTGGCGTCGCGCGCCAGGCGGATGGCCAGCGCCGTGGGGGCGGATACCGCCGCCAGCACCGCCACACCGGCGGCCGCCGTCTTCTGCACCATTTCAAAGCTGGCCCGGCTGGACACCAGCACGATGCCGTCGCCGGCATGCATGGCCTGGCGCGCCAGCGCGCCGACAAGCTTGTCCAGCGCGTTGTGCCGGCCCACGTCTTCGCGCACCAGGGCCACGGCGCCGTCGGCGCCGGCCCAGCCCGCCGCATGGGTGGCGCCCGTGATGTCGTGCAGCGCCTGGCGGGCGCGCATGTCGCGCATGGCCGCCAGCACCGAGGCGATGCGCACGGGCGCTCCGTTCGTCACCGGCGCCACGGGGCGCAGCACTTCCGGCAGCGTTTCCACGCCGCACAAGCCGCAGCCCGTGCGTCCGGCCATGGCGCGGCGTCGCGTTTTCAGCCGCACCTCGCAGGCGCTGGAGATTTCCAGCTGGATCACGATGCCGTCGCATTGCGGCAGCAGGTCGATGCCGCGCACGTCGCTGACGCCGTCGATGATGCCTTCCGACAGGGCGAAGCCCACGGCGAAGTCTTCCAGGTCGGCAGGCGTGGCCAGCATCGTGGCGTGGCTGATGCCGTTGAACTCCAGCGCCACCGGGGTTTCCTCGGCGACGAAGTCGGTTTCGGCGGCGGGGGCGATGGCGCCGCCCCGCACGCGCTTGACCTGGGTCTGCGTGCAATCGGGGCGGGAGGACGGGGGCGTGGTCATGGCATCCAGGGCGGTCGTGGCCGGCAGGGGGTTACTTCCCGGTCAGCGCCGCTTCGCTTTCGCGCGATCGCTCGCGCAGCAGCTTTTGCTGGATGTCGGCAAAGCGCGACCATTGGCGCTGCCATTCCGAAGGCTGGGACACGCGCGTGACCTGCACGGCCGTCACCTTGTATTCGGGGCAGTTGGTCGCCCAGTCGGAGGCGTCCGTCGTGACGACGTTGGCGCCGGACTCGGGAAAGTGGAACGTGGTGTATACCACGCCCGGCTGCACCCGGTCGGTCAGCGTCGCACGCAGCACGGTTTCGCCCGCGCGGCTCTGGATGCCCACCCAATCGCCTTCTGCCACGCCCCGGTCTTCGGCGTCCTGCGGATGCAGTTCCAAGACGTCTTCGCCATGCCACATGACGTTTGGCGTGCGTCGGGTCTGCGCGCCCACGTTGTATTGCGACAGGATGCGGCCCGTGGTCAACAGCAGCGGGAAGTGCCGTGTGCTGCGTTCGTCGGTGGGCACGTACTTGGTGATCATGAACTTGCCCTTGCCGCGCACGAAGGCGTCGATGTGCATGATGGGCGTGCCTTCCGGCGCATTGTCGTTGCAGGGCCACTGCAGGCTGCCCAGCTTGTCCAGCTTCTCGTAGCTGACGCCCGAGAACGTCGGCGTCAGCCGGGCGATCTCTTCCATGATCTCGCGCGGGTGCTTGTAGTTCATGGGGTAGCCCAGCGCGTTCGACAGCGCCACCGTCACTTCCCAGTCCGACTTGCCGTTCTTGGGTTCCATCACCTTGCGCACGCGGGAGATGCGGCGTTCGGCATTGGTGAAGGTGCCGTCCTTTTCCAGGAACGACGAGCCCGGCAGGAACACGTGCGCGTACTTGGCGGTCTCGTTCAGGAACAGGTCCTGCACGACGATGCACTCCATCGCCGCCAGGGACGCCGCCACGTGCTGCGTGTTGGGGTCGGACTGCACGATGTCTTCGCCCTGGCAGTACAGGCCCTTGAACGAACCGCCCAGCGCGGCTTCGAACATGTTCGGAATGCGCAGGCCGGGTTCGGGCTGCAGCGTCACGCCCCAATCCTTTTCGAACTGGGCGCGCACCACGTTGTCAGAGATGTGCCGGTAGCCGGGCAGTTCGTGCGGGAACGAACCCATGTCGCACGAGCCCTGCACGTTGTTCTGCCCGCGCAGCGGGTTCACGCCCACGCCCTCGCGGCCGATGTTGCCGGTGGCCATCGCCAGGTTGGCGATACCCATCACGGTGGTGGACCCCTGGCTGTGTTCGGTCACGCCCAGGCCGTAGTAGATGGACCCGTTGCCGCCGGTGGCGAACAGGCGCGCCGCGCCGCGCACGGCCTGCGCCGGCACGCCGGTGATCTCTTCCATGGCTTCGGGCGAATTCTCGGGCAGCGACACGAAGTCGCGCCATTCGTTGAACGCCTTGGTCTCGCAGCGTTCGGCCACGAAGGCCTCGTCGATCAATCCTTCGGTGGCGATCACGTGCGCCAGCGACGACAGCAGCGCCGTGTTGGTGCCGGGGCGTACCTGCAGGTGGAAGTCGGCCTTGATGTGCGGCGAGCTCACCAGTTCGATGCGGCGCGGATCGATCACGATCAGGCGCGCACCCTGGCGCAGCCGGCGCTTCAGGCGCGATGCAAATACTGGGTGGCCGCTGCTGGGGTTGGCGCCCATCACGATGACGACGTCGGTATGCATGACCGAATCGAAGGTCTGCGTGCCGGCGGATTCGCCCAGCGTCTGTTTCAGGCCGTAGCCGGTGGGCGAATGGCACACCCGCGCGCAGGTGTCGACGTTATTGGTGCCGAACGCCGCCCGCACCAGCTTCTGCACCAGCCAGGTCTCTTCGTTGGTGCAGCGCGATGACGTGATGCCGCCCACCGCGTCGCGGCCGTACTGGCTTTGGATGCGGCGGAATTCGGACGCCGCGTAGTTGATCGCCTCGTCCCAGGACACTTCCTTCCAGGAATCGGTGATGTGCTTGCGGATCATGGGCTTGAGCACGCGTTCCTTGTGCGTCGCGTAGCCCCAGGCGAAGCGGCCCTTCACGCAGGAATGCCCGCGGTTGGCCTGGCCGTCTTTCCACGGCACCATGCGCACGACTTCCTGGCCCTTCATTTCGGCCTTGAACCCGCAGCCCACGCCGCAATAGGCGCAGGTGGTCACGACCGAGTGCTCGGCCTGGCCCATCATGATGACCGTCTTTTCCTGCAGGGTAGAGGTCGGACAGGCCTGCACGCACGCGCCGCAGGACACGCATTCGCTGTCCAGGAACGGCTGGTCCTGCCCCGGCGACACGCGCGACTCGAAGCCTTTGCCCGAAATCGTCAGCGCAAACGTGCCCTGCGTTTCTTCGCAGGCGCGCACGCACCGGTTGCAGACGATGCACTTGGACGCGTCGTAGCTGAAATACGGGTTGGAGTCGTCGGTCTTGGCCTTCAGGTGGTTGGCGCCGTCGTAGCCGTAGCGCACGTTGCGCAGGCCCACCACGCCTGCCATGTCCTGCAGTTCGCAGTCGCCGTTGGCCGGGCAGGTCAGGCAGTCCAGCGGATGGTCCGAGATGTACAGTTCCATGACGCCGCGGCGCAGGTCGTGCAGCTTGGGCGTTTCGGTGTACACCACCATGCCGTTTTCGGCCGGGGTGGTGCACGAGGCCGGATAGCCGCGGCGGCCTTCGATCTGCACCAGGCAAAGCCGGCAGGAACCGAACGGTTCCAGGCTGTCGGTGGCGCACAGCTTGGGGATGTTGATACCGGCCTCGGCGGCGGCGCGCATCAGGGACGTGCCCTCGGCGACGCTGATTTCCTGGCCGTCGATGGTCAGGGTGACGGTTTTTTCCGAGACGCGTTCGGGCGTGCCCAGGTCGCGGTCGCGTTTGATGACGGTTTCTAGCATGTCGGTCTCTCGGGTTCAGGCCGCGTGCGCGGCAGACTGCGAGGACTCGATGCCGAAGTCCTGCGGAAAGTGGTTCAGCGCGGACAGCACCGGGTAGGGCGCCATGCCCCCCAGCGCGCACAGCGAACCGCCCATCATCGTGTCGCACAGATCGCGCAGCAGGTGGACCTGCTGTTCGCGCTGTTTCGTGTCGGCGCCGCCGGCCGCGATCTTGTCGATGGTTTCGACGCCGCGCGTGGAACCGATGCGGCAGGGCGTGCATTTGCCGCAGGATTCGATCGCACAGAATTCCATGGCATAGCGCGCCATGCGCGCCATGTCGACGGTGTCGTCAAACGCCACCAGCCCGCCGTGGCCGATCATGGCCGAAATCTGGATATAGGCTTCGTAGTCCAGCGGCACGTCCCATTGCGATTCCGGCAGATAGGCGCCCAAGGGGCCGCCCACCTGCACGGCGCGCAAGGGGCGTCCCGAGGCGCTGCCGCCACCGAATTCATAGAGCAGGTCGCGCAGGCTCAGCCCGAAAGCCTTTTCCACCAGCCCGCCTTGTTTCAAGTTGCCGGCCAGCTGGAAGGGCAGCGTGCCGTGCGAACGGCCCACGCCGTAGTCGCGGTAGTACGCCGCGCCCTTGGCCATGATGATCGGTACCGTGGCCAGCGAGATCACGTTGTTGATGACGGTGGGCTTGCCGAACAGGCCCGAGATGGCGGGCAGCGGCGGTTTGGCGCGCACCACGCCGCGTTTGCCTTCCAGGCTTTCCAGCAGGGAGGTTTCCTCGCCGCAGATATAGGCGCCCGCGCCCGTGCGCACTTCCAGGTCGAACTGGCGGCCGCTGCCGTGCACGTCGCGCCCCAGCCAGCCCACGCTGCGCGCCCGCGCAATGGCGGCCTCCAGCGTGGCGATGGCATGCGGATACTCCGAGCGCACGTAGATGTAGCCGTAGGTCGCGCCCACCGCCAGGCCGGCAATGGTCATGCCCTCGATCAGCACATAGGGGTCGCCTTCCATCAGCAGGCGGTCGGCAAAGGTGCCCGAATCGCCTTCGTCGGCGTTGCAGACGATGTATTTCTGGTCGCTGGGCGACCCGGCCACCGTCTTCCATTTGACGCCGGTAGGAAACGCCGCGCCACCGCGGCCGCGCAGGCCCGAGGTGACCATTTCTTCGACGATCTGCGCCGGTTCCATCGCCAGCGCCCGCTTCAGCCCCGCCAGGCCGCCGTGCGCGGCGTAATCCTGCAAGGACAGGGGATCGATCACGCCGACGCGGGCGAAGGTCAGCCGTTCCTGGTGTTTCAGGTATGGGATGTCTTCGGTCAGGCCCAGGTGCAGCGCATGCGCGCCGCCCGTCAGCCAGCCGGCATCGAACAGCGCAGGCACGTCTTCGGGCGCGACCGGGCCGTAGGCCACGCGTCCGTCCGGCGTGGCGATCTCCACCATGGGTTCCAGCCACAGCAGCCCGCGCGACCCATTGCGCACCACTTGCACGGGCAGGCCGCGCTCCTCGGCGATGCGTTCGATATCGCGCGCCACCACGTCGGCGTCCATGGCTAGCGCCGCGGCGTCGCGCGGCACGTAGATGATGACGGGGGCGCTCATGACGAAGCCTCCAGCGTGCGGGTCAGCAGCCGGTCCAGCTTGTCGGGCGTGACCCGGGCATGCGGCTGGCCGTCGATCATCACGGCGGGAGATTGCGCGCACAGGCCCAGGCAATACACGGGTTCCAGCGTGAAATTCCCGTCCGCGGTGCTGGCGTGGAAATCGCAGCCCAGCTTGGTGCGCGCATGGGCAGCAAGGTGTTCGCCGCCCATGGCCTGACAGGATTCGGCGCGGCAGACTTCAAGCGTATGGCGCGCGGCCGGTTCGCTGCGGAAGTGGGGGTA
Source organism: Achromobacter sp. 18P8.1.1 (assembly GCF_057799415.1). Classification (NCBI taxonomy): domain Bacteria; kingdom Pseudomonadati; phylum Pseudomonadota; class Betaproteobacteria; order Burkholderiales; family Alcaligenaceae; genus Achromobacter; species Achromobacter sp. 18P8.1.1. Next base: position 41,118 of record NZ_JBYOKH010000047.1, read on the forward strand.
GAAGGTGATGACGCCGTGGACTTCGGCGCGGGACAGGTTCAGGGCCTCGGCGATGGTTTGCACCGCCTCGGCCGGAATACAGCCCAATTCATGCTGGACCTCATGCAGGACCGGCAGCAAGGGGCCGGGCAGGTCTTTCAGCCGGGCCACGATGCGGGCGGTGGCCGCAATGGCGGGGGTGGGCGATGCCTGGGCCGCGGCCAGGGCCAGTTTGCCGCCCCGCGCTCCGCCGCTGGACGCCAAGTCGGATTTTGCCTCGCGCTGATGCACGGTGGTCTCCTCCAGTAGTGCTGGGCCCCTCGTCGGGGTCGTTGTGTCGGGTGGCGTTTTGTGAGTTTTAATATGCTTTTTAAAACATAAAAAGAACCCGTCCACCGCATTATTTGTGTACTCTAGCCTCGTACTTCATCGCCTTCAATAAGAAATAAATGACATATAAGTTCCGGATCGGCCTACGGGCGCAATGGACCTTGGGCGGCGACGACGATGCCGCGCCGGTGCCATTGCAAGACATGCTGGCCTTGCTGGCCGCGATCGACGCCACGGGCAACATCGCCGGCGCCTGTCGGGCCTGCGGCCTGTCCTATCGGCATGCCTGGGGCGTGCTGCGCCGTTTCGAAGGCATCTTCGGCACCCAGCTTCTGATCACCAATCGGCGTCAGGGAACGCAGTTGGCGCCGTTCGCGCAGCGCCTGCTGTGGGCCAACCGCCGCATCGAGGCTCGGCTGATGCCCACGCTGGACAGCATGGCCTCGGAATTGCAGGAAGAACTGGAGCGCTTGCTGCCCGAAAGCGGCCCGCACCTGCGGCTGCACGCCAGCCATGGCTTCGCCGTGGAATCGCTGATGCAGCACATGAGCGGCCGCAAGCCCGGGCTGGAACTGCGCTACCGCACCGCGATCGAGGCGCTGGCCTCGCTGGAGCGCCATGAGTGCGACCTGGCGGGGTTCCAGGTGCCGCTGGGCGACTTCGAATCGCCCATCATGGAGCGCTATGCGCAGTGGCTGCATGCGGACGAATACGTGCTCATCCATCTGGCCGTGCGCAATACGGGTCTCTTCGTCACCGCCGGCAACCCCAAGCAGATCCGCGGCATGGCGGACCTGGCGCGCCCGGACGTCCGTTTCGTGAACCGCCAGATCGGCTCCAGCACCCGCTATCTGGTGGGCCTGATGCTGCAGCGCGCCGGCGTGTCGATCGGCGAGGTCCAGGGCTACGAAACCAACGAGTTCACCCATATGGCCATTGCCGCGCACATCGCCAGCGGCATGGCGGACACGGGCGTGGGGGTGGAGACGGCCGCTTGCCGCTTCGGCCTGGATTTCATTCCCCTGGTGCGCGAGCGCTATTTCTTCGCCATCCGCAAGTCGTCGTTGGAGACGCCCGCCATGCAGGATCTGCTGTCCATCATGCGCAGCCCCGATTACGTGGGCTATGTCGGCCAGTTGGTCGGCTACGACGCCCGGGATACCGGGCGGTTACAAACCTTGGAAGAGGCGTTCGCGTAGGGGCTTCAAGCCGCTGCCGGGATATGATGACCCCATGAGCAAAGTGATTTTCCTTGCCGACCGCCGGTCCGACCGCGCGGCCTGGCCCGCACCAGGCGAATTGCCGCCGGCCGGGCAGCCCGCGCTGGACTTGCGCGCGCGTCCGCTGCGCGACCTGCGGATCTCGGTCACGGACCGCTGCAACTTCCGCTGCACCTACTGCATGCCGCGCGAAGTGTTCGACAGCAGCTACACCTTCATGCCGCATTCGGACTTGCTGTCGTTTGAAGAGATCAGCCGGCTGGCCGGCATCTTCACGAAGCTGGGCGTGGAAAAGATCCGTCTGACCGGCGGCGAGCCGCTGCTGCGCAAACACATCGAAAACCTCGTGGGCCAACTGGCCCAGTTGCGCACGCCCGACGGCCGTCCGCTGGACCTGACCCTGACGACCAACGGTAGCGTGCTGGCGCGCAAGGCCGCCGCCTTGAAGGCGGCGGGGCTGACGCGCGTCACCGTCAGCCTGGACGCGCTGGACGCCGCCATGTTCCAGGACATGAGCGACAGCGGCTTCACGCCGGACGACGTGCTGCAAGGCATCAATGCTGCCGCCAGCGCGGGGCTGGCGCCCGTGAAGGTCAACATGGTGGTGCGACGCGGCCTGAACGACGGGCAGATCCTGCCCATGGCCGAACGCTTCCGCCACAGCGGCCATATCCTGCGTTTCATCGAGTACATGGATGTGGGCAACAGCAACGGCTGGAACCTCGCTGAAGTGGTGCCCAGCCAGGAAGTGCTGGACCGCATCGGCGCCGTGCATCCGCTGGAACCCGTGCAAAGCGGCGAAATGGGCCGCGTGGCCGAGCGCTGGCGTTACCGGGACGGTGGCGGCGAAATCGGCGTCATCTCCAGCGTTACCCACGCGTTCTGCGGCGGCTGTACGCGCGCGCGCCTGTCGCCGGAAGGCAAACTCTTCCTGTGCCTGTTCGCGCATGAAGGGCACGACTTGCGCGCGCCGCTACGCGAAGGTGCAAGCGACGCCGAATTGGCCGGCATCGTGTCGGGCATCTGGGGCGCCCGCAATGACCACTACTCCGAACTGCGCGGCCGCAACGCGGCGGCTCCCCAGCCGGACCCGGGCCGCAAAGTCGAAATGAGCTACATCGGTGGTTGACGCCGCATCAATGCGCGCAGGTGTTGCCGGCCTGATCCTGGCGGGCGGCCAAGGCGCACGCATGAACCAGCAAGACAAGGGCCTGGTGCTGCTGCACGGGCAGCCGATGGTGGCGCACGTGGCGCGCCGTTTGGCCCCGCAGGTGGGCCGGCTGATCATCAGCGCCAACCGTCATCAGGCCCGGTACGCGCAATACGGACAGGTGGTCGAAGACGGCGAACCCCAGCTTGGGGCCTTCCAGGGGCCGCTGCTGGGCATCGCGGCGGGGCTTGCCGCTGCCGCCCAAGACGACTGGCTGGTGGTCGTGCCTTGCGATACGCCATTCCTGCCGGCTGATCTGGCCGCGCGGCTGATCGGCGCGGCCGAATCGGCCCGGGCGCCGCTGGCGTATGCCGCCGCCAACGGCCAGCGCCACAGCGCCTGCATGGCGGTGCGCACGGCGCTGCTGCCGGATTTGCGGGCCTATCTGCTGGGGGGCGACCGCAAGGTGGGCCTGTGGCAGGCCCGGGCGGGCGGCGTCGAGGCACGCTTTGACGACGCGCCCGACGCTTTCATGAACGTCAATACGCCCGAAGAGCTGGCCGTGGCCGAACGCTACGCCAGCCAGTGACGCAGGTCGTAGTAGGGCACGCGGTCCATGTCGTTGACCTGCACATCGGCGGGCAGGCGGGCCAGGCCCGTCGCCCACGGCATCGAACTGATCACGCCTGAGCCCTGATGGCCGTAGGCCACCAGTTCGCCACTGCCGTCGTCGGCCACGCGGCGCTGGACGCGCAGGAATTCCTCGCGGCTGTCCTGGCGCGGATGTTCCGTGCGCAGGGGCAGGAGGCTGATCGGCGGGAAGATCTCGTCGCGGCCCTGCATGCGCCGCACGAGCGGCGACACCAGCATCGCGAACACGGCATACGCCGACACCGGATTGCCCGGCAGGCTGACGACCGGCTTGCCGCCGATCTGCGCCAGCGCCACCGGCTTGCCCGGTTTCATGCGCACCTTCCATAGCGACAGTTCGCCGCCCAGCGTAGCCAGGGCCGGCTTGACCAGATCGCGTTCGCCGACCGACACGCCGCCCACGCTCAGCACCAGGTCGCAATCGGCCAAGAGCGTCTTGAACGCCGCCAGCAGATCCGCTTCGGTATCGCGCGCATGCAGCACGTGCACGGGCAGGGCGCCCAGGCCGCGCACCAGCGCCGCCAGCATCGGGCCGTTCGAGTTGTAGATCTGTTCGGGCGCGCGGGGCGTGCCCGGCGGCACCAGCTCGTCGCCGGTCGTCAGGATGCCGACGCGCAACTGGGCTACCACGGACACGCGGGCAAGCCCCTGCGAGGCCAGCAGCGCCACATGCGCGGCTTGCAGCACCGTGCCGGCGGGCAACAGCGGCGTGCCGGTCATCGTGTCTTCGCCGCGGCGGCGGATGTGCTGGTTGGGCGCGGGCTGGCGGGTGATCTCCACCTGGTTGTCGGCTTCGACGGTGTCTTCCTGCATGACCACGGTGTCGGCGCCGTCCGGCAGCAGGCTGCCGGTGAACAGGCGGATCGCGTGGCCGGGCTTGAGCGGTTCGGGCACGTCGCCTGCATAGCACCGTTGCTGGATGGGCAATCGGCCGCCCGCACGCCAGTCGGCCACGCGCAGGGCGTAGCCGTCCATGGCGCTGTTGTCGGCCGGCGGAATGTCCACGGTGGCGGTCAGGTCAGCCGCCAGCACGCGGCCGGCGGCGTCGTTCAGGCCGATGTCTTCATGGCGCTGCAACGGCCCTGCGGCATTGGCCAGCAGGGTCTGGGCTTGGTCAAAATCCAGCATGGGTCAGTTGTCTTCTTGTTTGGGCTTGAAATGCGTGGCGAAATTGCACGGCCGATGGCCGCTGTCGAGCTGCTCGCGCAGGATCTGCGCCCAGGCCGTTTCGCAGGCATTGTTGGAACCAGGCAGGCAGAAGATCAGCGTCTGGTTGGCCGATCCCGCAAACGCGCGCGACTGGATGGTGGAACTGCCGATCTCGGTGTAGGAAATCTGGCGGAACAACTCGCCGAAGCCGGGGATTTCGCGGTCCAGCAGCGGCAGAATGGCTTCCGGCGTGTGGTCGCGATGCGAAAAGCCCGTGCCGCCCGTCGTCAGGATGATCTGCACTTGGGGGTCGGCAATCCAGTCGCTGATGACGCGGCGGATTTGATAGATGTCGTCGCGGACGATGTCGCGGCGCACGCACTGGTGGCCCGCGTGCGCCAGGCTATGGGCAAGCAGGTTGCCGGAGGTGTCGTCCCCGGCGCTGCGGGTGTCGCTGATGGTCAGTACAGCGCAGGCCAGCGACACGGAAACGGGGATTTCTTCGCTCATGGGTGTTCCTTCTTTGAAGCAGAGTCTTCATCCCAGGCATCCGTGCGGTCCTGGTCGGATTGGCGTTGTTCGACCCAGAAGCTGCTGCCGCCCGAGAGCGTTTCGCGCTTCCAGAAGGGCGCGCGGGTCTTGAGCGCGTCGATGATGTATTCGCAGCCGCGGAAGGCGTCGCCGCGGTGCGCGCTGGCCGCCGCCACGAACACGATCTGGGCGTTGCGGGACAAGGCGCCAACCCGGTGCACGATCACCGTGCCGTCCAGGTTCCAGCGTGCCCGCGCGGTTTCGGCGATGGTTTCAAGCTCACGCTCGCACATGCCGGGGTAGTGCTCTAGAAAGAGCGTTTCCGTGGGCGAGTCGGGCGCATAGTCGCGCACATACCCCACGAAGGTGACGATGCCGCCCACGCCGGCCCCCGCGCGCTCGCGCAGCTCGGCGGTCAGCGCGGCGCCGTCGAAATCGGCTTCCTGGACGCTGATCATGGCGTTCACCCTCCGGTGACGGGTTCGAACACCGCGACCTCGTCGCCAGGGCGGATCGGGGCCGTCGGTTTGGAGTGGGTCTGGTTGATGGCCAGTTTCAGGCGGCTGGCGGGTTCCAGCTGGGGGTAGCGTTCACCCAGCGCGGCCAGCAGTTGCGCACCCGTGGACTCGCCGTCCAGGGGCCAGCTTTCCGCGCGCTTGCCGACCAGTTCGGCCACGCGGGCGAAGTACAGGAGATCAATCGTTGCGCCATTCACCGCTTTTTCCTCCCGCCTTGTACTTAAGGCGTACTTGTTCGACCACGATGCCTTTGTCCGCGGCCTTGCACATGTCGTAGATCGTCAGCGCGGCCACGCTGCACGCCATCATGGCTTCCATTTCGACGCCCGTTTTGTAGCTGGTGCGGCAGGTGGCCAGGATGTCGATGCGGTGGGCGGCGTCGTCCAGCGAGAAGTCGACGCCCACGAACGCCAGCGGCAGGCTGTGGCACAGCGGAATCAGCTCGGCGCAGCGCTTGGCGGCCAGGACGGCGGCGACGCGCGCGGTATTGAGCACTTCGCCCTTGCCCTGGCCCGGCTGGGTCAACAGGCCGTAGGCCACCGCATTCATGCGCACGCTGGCGGTCGCGATCGCGACGCGTTCGGAATCCGTCTTGGCAATGACGTCGACCATGCGGACCTGGCCGGCTTCATCCAGGTGGCTCAAGGTGGGGGTGGATGGTGGCATGGGAATCGGGATCGAGAATTGTTAATGTTTGAAAAGAGCGGTCCCGGCTGGCCGGGAGGGCCCGCTGTTACGCCTATGATAGACGAGCGCTAACCGGGGCGCGATAATCGCCTTCAACTCGTATCAGGAGACTCGCGATGCCCTTGCGGAGCCCAAAGCTTCGGTTTACCCGGCGCGCCGGCAAGATTCTTCTGGGCATCGTTGCGGTCGCGCTGATTCTTTGCGGCATTGCCGCATGGCAAGTCCCCAAAGTGCTGCAAAACGTCCTGACCGGGGATGTGGCCAAGATGATCGGCCGCGAGGTTTCCGTCGGCAAGATCACCTTCAATCCGTTCACCCTGACCGTCCGCGCCCGCGACCTGGCGATAGCCCAACCCGGCTCGCAGACGCCATTGCTGACGCTGGCCGAACTGAATGCCAGCGCCGCCTGGAGCTCCCTGTTCTGGTTCGCGCCGGTTGTCGATCGTTTGACGCTGCGCCAGCCTAACATCGCCATCGTCCGAGAAGACGTCACGCGATTCAATTTCTCTGACATACAGCAACGCGTGGCCGAAATGTCGGCCGCCAAGCCCGACGAACCGCCCAAGCCGGACGAGGGCCTGCCGCGCTTTTCCCTGAACAACATGGTGATCGAGGGCGGCAGCATCACGCTGGACGACAAGGTCACCGGCCGCAAGCAGGTGGTGGACGAGCTGGGCGTCGGGGTGCCGTTCATCTCGAACTTCGGCTACGCCACCGATATCGATGTGCAGCCCCGGCTGCACCTGCGCATCAACGGCAGCCCGTTCGACCTGACCGGCGTGGCGCGCCCGTTCGACAAGGTGCCGTCGTCGACCCTGCGCGTCGCGTTCAACGGCCTGCAACTGGAAAAGTGGGCCGACGTCTGGCCGATGCCGCTGCCCTTCAAGCTGGAAAGCGCGCTGCTGGATTCCAACCTGCAAGTCGTGTTCGAGCAGCCCAAGGACGCCGCGCCCAAGATCCGCGTGGTGGGCGACCTGGGCCTGCGGCGCTTCGATCTGCGCGACACGGCAGGCGAAGGCCTGGCCGCCTGGAGCGCCCTGACCGTCACCCGGCTGGAACTCGAGCCGATCGCGCGCCAGGTATATGTGGGCGAAGTGGGCCTGTGGGCGCCGCAGATCCACGTGCGCCGCTACGCCAACCAGCACCTGAACTGGCAGGACGTGGTGGCCAAGCTGAAGGAACTGGGCGGCGTGGCGCCCAACGAGACGCCCGTGGCCGACAAGTTGAAGCGGGACGTCGGATTGAAGGTGGCGCCAAAGACCGAGGTCGCCAAGGTGGATGCCGCAAAGCCGGACCCTGCCAAGCCGGGTGCCGCGACGTCCGATCCGGCCAAACCCGACACCGCCACAACAGGCGCACCCGCTACGCCCGCCGCACCGGGCACGGACACCGCCGCCCCTCCGCCGCCTGCGGCCCCCGAGGAATGGAAGGTCACGCTGGACGCCTTCAACCTGCACGAGGGCGAGCTCTACATCACGGATGCGATCAGCAAGCTGGACTACGTCATGACCGGCATGGCCGTGACCGTCGAAGGCGTCGCGATCCCCGAGGTCAAGGACCAGCCCGTCAACCTGTGGCTGACGGTCGACAACAGTACCGATGGGGGCTGGATCCGCGCCAAGGGGCCGCTGGTCTTGAAGCCGTTGTCGCTGGAACTGGGCGTGCGGCTGGGCAACGTGGCCCTGGCGCCCTTGGCGCCGGCCGTGCGCAGTGCGGCCCCGATCGTGCTGCTGGACGGCCGCCTGGGCGCCTCCGCCCAGGTGCACGTGCTGGAGAAGAACGGCGCGGTGGACGCCTCTGCCACGGCCGTCCAGGCCGACCTGACGCAGTTCAAGGCGCGCGACGAATCGCTCAAGCCTGCGCTGGACGTCGCGCTGCAGAGCCTGCACGTCACTGCCGACCGGCTGGCGATGGGGCCGGGGCAAAGCAACTTCACCCTGGCCGCTTCGGGCATCCAGGGCAACGGCAAGCTGGACCTGAAAGGCATGTTCACGCCGCAACCGCTGACGCTGAAATCGTCGGTGGACCTGTCCGAGCTCAATGTCGCGACGTTCGCGCCTTATGCGGCCTCCAGCCTGAACGCCACCGTGCGCGCCATTACGCTGGGCGCCAAGGGCGACGTGGCCTTCACCGCCGCAGCCGGCAGCGCGCCGATGAAGGTCAACTGGAAGGGCGGCGTCGAGGTCACGGGCGTCGACCTGCAAGACAAGGTGAACAACGACGACTTCCTGAACTGGAAGCGGCTGGGTTTTTCCGGCATGGACATCTCGGTCGCGGGCGACAAGATCGGCGCCAAGCTGGGCGACATCGCGCTGGAAGACTTCTACGGCCGCATCCTGCTGAATGCGCAGGGCCGCCTGAACGTCATGGACCTGGTGGCCGCGCCCGGGCAGGCCGGCGGCTCCATTACGCAGGACACGCAGACGCCGGGCCGTCAGGCCGCGGCGCCCGCGCCGGCTCCTGCCGCGAAAGGCAGCACAGGCGCGGGCATGCCGGATATCTCGGTCAACAGCGTCACCTTGTCGCGCGGCCGCATGACCTTCACCGACCGCTTCGTCAAACCCAATTACGTGGCCGAACTGTCGGCGATCGAAGGCGCGATCACGGCGGTGTCGTCCACCAATCCCCAACCGGCCAAGGTCAAGGTCACGGGCCGCGTCTACACCACGGCGCCGCTGTCCATTAGCGGCATCGTGCAGCCGTTCGCCAAGTTCCTGACGCTGGACCTGAAGGCCTCGGCCAAGGGCGTGGACCTGCCGCGCTTCAACACGTATTCGGCCAAGTACGTGGGGTATCCGATCAAGCGCGGCAAGCTCTCGGTGGACCTGGAATACAAGATCAAGGACCGCGCGCTGCAGGCGTCCAACCACGTGGTGCTGAACCAGCTGACCTTTGGCGATAAGACCAACAGCCCGGACGCCACCAAGTTGCCGGTGCTGCTGGCCGTGGCGCTGTTGAAGGACTCGCGCGGCAACATCGACATCAACCTGCCGATCTCGGGTTCGCTGGACGACCCTGAATTCTCGGTCGGCGGCATCGTCGTGCGCGTGCTGCTGAACCTGGTGGTCAAGGCCGTGACGTCGCCGTTCAGCCTGCTGGCCTCGGCCTTCGGCGGCGGCGAAGAACTGTCCTACGTCGAGTTCAAGCCGGGCAGCGCGGTGCTGACCGAAGATTCGCAGCAGCGCATCGACACGCTGACCAAGGCGCTGACGGACCGTCCGGCGCTGAAGATGGACATCAGCGGCCGCGCTGATCCCAAGACCGACATGGAAGGCCTGCGCCAAGCCTGGGTCGAAGGCCAGATCCGCGCCGCCAAGGCCGCGGCCACCACGCCGCGCGGCAAGAAGCCGGATGCGGCGGGCGTGAAGGTGTCTGCCGCCGAGCGGGCCAAGTACCTGGAAGACGTCTATGACGACGCCGACATCAAGGACAAACCGCGCAATTTCATCGGCATGGCCAAGTCCGTGCCGGCGGATCAGATGGAAGCCATGCTGCGCAGCGTGGCGCCGGTGGGCGACGAGCAGTTGCGCCAATTGGCCGATGCACGCGCACAGGCGGTGTATGAGAAGTTGCAAGCCCAGGAAGGACTCGCGGACCGTGTGTTCATCGTTGCGCCGCAGCTGGACGCGGACGGCATCAAGGACGAGGGGCAGCCCTCGCGCGTGGACTTCTCCCTGAAGTGAACCCGGCGGGCCGCCAGAGGGTACGCGTTGCGTCCCCGGCCCCGCTTTTGCCAGGAGATTTTCGATGAAAGATCAGGACGCGCACTTCGACAGCCTGTTGCCGCCGCTGCGGCTGGACCGTCGAGGCTTCATCGCCACGACGGTCGCCGCGGGCTTCTCGCTTGCGGCCGGGCCCGCCGTGGCTCAGACCGCCATCGCCACGGACGCCAAGGGGCTCACCGCCGGCAAGATCGACATCCCCACGACGGACGGCAAGATGCCCGCCTATCGTGCGGCGCCGCAAGGCAAGAAGAATCTGCCGACCGTGATCGTGGTGTCCGAGATTTTCGGCGTGCACGAGTACATCCAGGACGTGTGCCGCCGGCTGGCCCATCTGGGCTATCTGGCCATCGCGCCCGAATTGTTCGCGCGCCAGGGCGACCCGTCGAAGTACACCGAGATCCCGAAGCTGCAGGCCGAGATCATCGGCAAGGTGCCTGATGTGCAAGTCCAGGGCGACCTGGACGCCACCGCCAAATGGGCGGCGGCCAACGGCGGCGATGCGGACAAGCTGGGCATCGTAGGTTTCTGCTGGGGCGGCCGCCAGGTCTGGCTCTACGCCGCCCACAACCCGAAACTCAAGGCCGGCGCGGCGTTCTACGGCCAACTTGGTGGCGAGCCCAGCGAGCTGAAGCCGAAGTCGGTGCTGAGCCTGGTGAATGAGCTGAAGGCGCCGGTCTTGGGGGCGTACGGCGGCAAAGACGCCGGCATCCCGCTAACCGACGTGGACCGCATGCGGATCGAACTGGCGAAGGGGCCGGCGCCGGCAAAGGCGTCAAGAATCGACGTGTACCCGGAGGCGCCGCACGCATTCCATGCGGATTATCGGCCGTCTTATCGGAAGGCGGAAGCGGAGCAGGCGTGGACGCGGATGCTGGATTGGTTCAAGCAAAACGGCCTTGGCTGAGGGGGATTTGTGGCGGCTGGGGTGGCTTCGTAGGTCGCCCATCGTCGCCGTCGCCATGCCGGCGCGCGCCCACGATTGCGGTCCGGAGCGTTCGCTCCGGACTCCCCCGTTGTCATCCTCGTCCGCCTTCGGCTCCCTTCGGATTCCCTCGGGCGCATCAAGGTTGCGCGCCGTCATGCCGACACCGCCGACGAGCTGTCGCCGTCTCGGCCTGGGGCACTGCTAGATCTGTGCTTAATGCCGAGTGCTGCGTTGCCCGCCGATTGCAGCCGCGCGGGCGGCTGCAGTCGGCATACGCGGTGTGGGGCGTCGGGGCAGTGGTCGCTTGCGCGCTTGCAGGGAGTGGTTTGCTGATGGCCCCGC
>NZ_JBYOKH010000048.1:0-51353 GCF_057799415.1 Achromobacter sp. 18P8.1.1
ATCGGCGCCAGCGGACCGGGATGGCGATGGAAAGACGTAGTGAAAGGCATAAGCTCGAGGTTTTCCGTGAATCAAATCCGACGTAATCCCTGCTAAGTCGGACGAGCACGGAAAAAGGACAATGCCAGGTGAAAATAAATCAGCCGCGGGCGACGACCCGGGTGTAATAGCGGGTGAAACGCGACACCCGGACGGGCAGCGCGCGTTCCACGGCGGCCAGCGCGCGGTCGGTGTCGTCGATCGGGAACGCGCCCGACACCCGCAGCGACGCGACCGCCTCGTCGCAGCTGAGGCGACCGGGACGGTAACGGTCCAGCTGCGCAATGAAGTCGTCCAGGCGCAAGCCATCCACGATCAAGAGGCCGCGGGTCCAGGCGTCGGGTTCGCCCGTGACGGCGCCGTCATGGCGGGCGCCCGCCCCTTCCAGCACGCCCTGTTCGCCCGCATTCAGCACCAGCGGCGGCCTTCCGTCCAGCGGCAGCAGCTCGACCGCATGCCGGAGCACCGCGACGCGCGTCTGCGTGTCTTGCCGGTTGACGGTGAAGCGCGTGCCCAGCGGGCGCACCGTGCCATGCAGCGTCGTCACGCGCAAGGGCGGCAAGCCCTGCGCGGCGTGTTCGGTATCGATCAGGATCTCGCCCGCGTGCACGGTGATGTGGCGGCCGCGCGCGTCCACGGCCACGTCCACCGCGCTGGCGCTGTCCAGCCACAGCAAGGTGCCGTCCGTCAGGACCAGTTCGCGTCGTTCGCCCGTTCCCATGCGGTAGTCAGCCAGATAACTGGCCGCCATCCGCTCGACCGGTAGCGTGCGCCAGGCCACCAGGCCGCCGGCGCCAAGCAGCGCCACCGCCCCCAGGCCGTTACGCAGCACGGCGCGCCGCCGCGTGAAGTGATGGTCGGCCCGGTACAGCGTATCGGCGGCCAGCCGCGCAGGCGCCGCGCCCAGCGTGCCGCGCAGCCGTTCGACCTGCCGCCAGATGCGGGCATGTTCGGGGTCGGCCGCCAGCCAGCGGCCATGCGCTGCCACATCGGCCGCGCTGACGTCATCGGCGCATAGCCGCGCATACCATTGCGCCGCCGCGGTAATTGTCTTGTCCGCCATCGCCGCCTACTGTCGTTCCAGGGCGTAGACCAGGCAGTGCTCGGTCGCGCGCGCCATGTACTTCTTGACCGAGCTGACCGTCACGCCCAGCTTGGCCGCGATGTCGGCATAGCTTGCGCCTTCCAGCTGCGACATGAGGAAAGCGCGCCGCACCTTGTCGCCCAGGCCGTGCAGCATGGCGTCGATTTCGCGGATGGTTTCCAGCAGGATGGCCTGCGTCTCGGGCGAGATCGCATGGGCCTCGGGCTGCTGCGCCAGGGTTTCCAGCCAGGCCCGTTCCAGCACCTGGCGGCGGATGTGGTCGACCAGCGTGCGCTGCGCCACCGTGGCCAGAAAGCTGCGCGGCTGCCGCACGCCCTGCAATTGGGCCATGGACGCGGGCGAAGCCAGCAGGCGGAGGAAAGTGTCTTGCGCCAGGTCGGCGGCCTCGGCGGGCACGCTCAGGCGGCGCAACAACCAGCCGCGCAGCCAACCGTGATGGTCGCGATAGAGCAAGCCCAGCTCGCGGTGCTCCAGAGATTCCGAGGACGACATGGCCGTAGCGCGACCGCTTCCTGATTTTTAAGAATGGGAATTGTAATCATTATTGATGATGGCGGGCAATTGCCCGCCATCTTCCCGGATGCCTACCCGCCGCTACACCATGGGCGGCACCGTTTCACGCTCGGGGTGCCGGTGCTTGGCCAGCGCCTCGATGAACAGGCCCGCGCTTTTCGCCGGCGAGCCGCCGCCCATCAGCAGGCCGCCGTCCGACTCGTCAGGCGCAATGCCCGCCGATCCGAACAACTGCCCGCCCCGTCCCAACGCCAGCAGCGTCTTGCCGTGGCGGAAGGCGTCGCGCAGGAATTCCAGCGCCCGCCCGTCCGTCTGCAAGCGCCCCACGGCGCCCTCGCCGCCCGGGACGATGGCCCCATCGAACAGCCCCGAAGGGTGGTTGTCCAACGACGCGTCCGCGTCCAACGTGCTGCCGTCCTCGGCCTGCACCGGGCCGATGCGCTGGCCCACCAGCCGCACCACCACGCCTGCCTTGATCAGCGCATCCGCCACGGCCGACACGGCCCCGCCGTCCACGCCTTCGGCCACCAGGATGGCGACCTTGCGCGTGGCGACGCCGCCATCGCCCGGTCTTGCGGTCAGCGACAGCGTCGGCGACACCTCGACCTCGGGCTTGGGCGGCTCGGCGATGGCGCGCGGCAAGGGCTCGGGCAAGGCCATGCCCAACTGGTCGGCCACGGCCATGGCCAGCTCGTCCGACACGTTGCGCAGCGACGCCACCATGCGCTGCCGGATTGCCGGCACCGTCAGCTTGCTTAGCTCAAAGGCGAAAGCGTTGATGATGTGCTGCTGTTCCCAGTCGGTCTGGCTATTGAAGAACAGCGTGGCCTGGTTGTAGTGCTCGGCGAACTTCTCGGGATGGCCGCGCAGTTCGTCGCCCGTCACCGGTTCCGGGAATGGCACGAAACCTTCCATGCCGGCCTGGAACGGGCAGCCGCCCGCCAACGAATTCGGTTCATAAGCCACCCGCCCGCGATGGATGGCCTGCCGATGCATGCCGTCGCGCTGGTTGTTGTGCACCGGGGCAAGCGGCGCATTGATGGGGATCTCGTGGAAATTCGGGCCGCCCAGGCGCGAGATCTGCGTGTCCACGTAAGAATGGATGCGCCCGGCCAGCAGCGGGTCATTGGTGAAATCCACCCCCGGCACCACGTGCGCCGTACAGAAGGCGACCTGCTCGGTCTCGGCGAAGAAGTTGTCGGGGTTGCGGTCCAGCACCATCCGCCCGATGGGCCTGACCGGCACCAGTTCCTCGGGCACGATCTTGGTGGCGTCCAGTACGTCGAAGCTGAAGCGTTCCGCCTCTTCTTCGGTGAAGACCTGCACGCCCAGTTCCCACTCGGGGCCGTTGCCGGCGTCGATGGCTTCCCACAAGTCGCGCCGGTGAAAGTCGGGGTCGGCCCCCGACACCTTGACCGCTTCGTCCCACACCTGGGAATGCGTGCCCAGCACGGGATTCCAGTGGAACTTCACCAGCCGCGATTCGCCCTGGGCGTTGACGAAGCGGAACGTGTGCACCCCGAAGCCCTGCATCATGCGGTAGCTGCGCGGAATGCCGCGATCGGACATCACCCACATCAACATGTGCGTGGATTCCGGCATCAGCGACACGAAATCCCAGAACGTGTCGTGGGCGGATGCGGCTTGGGGCATGCCATGATGCGGCTCGGCCTTCACCGCGTGCACCAGATCCGGGAACTTCATGGCGTCCTGGATGAAGAAGACGGGGATGTTGTTGCCCACCAAGTCCCAATTGCCTTCATCGGTGTAGAACTTCACCGCGAAGCCGCGCACGTCGCGCGCCGTGTCCTTGGAGCCACGTTCGCCCGCCACGGTCGAGAAGCGCACGAACACCGGCGTGCGCTTGCCCTTTTCGGCGAACAGCGACGCGGCCGTCAGGTCGGTCAGCGCCTCGTAGCATTCGAAGTAGCCATGGGCAGCCGAGCCGCGAGCGTGCACGATGCGCTCGGGGATGCGCTCATGGTCGAAATGCGTGATCTTCTCGCGCAGGATGAAGTCTTTCAGCAAGGCCGGGCCGCGCAAGCCCGCCTTGAGCGAATGCTGGTTGTCTGCGACGCGCACGCCCTGATTCGTGGTCATCATCTGATCGCCAGCATCCGAGCGCACGCGCGCCAGCCGGCCATCCACGGCATTCACGCCCGGGGCGGCCGCGTCGACGGTCTTGTCCGAAACCTCGCTTTCCGACAAGGTGCTGGCGCCCACGGACGGATCGGCAAGGGGTACGTGCGCACCGGTGACCGGGCAGCGTGCCGCCTCGGCGCCGTATTCGGCAGCCTTGTCGGCATTGTGGGGGATGGCCGCCACCGTGGCGCCCACGGCGGCGGCTCGCTTTAGAGCCGGATGGCCGGGCTTGCCGGCGGGACCGGCAGCGGGACCGCTATCGGTATTCATATAAGCGGTGTCGAGTGCACCGCCGCCCTTGCCTGCGGGGGGCTTGCCTGCGGGTTTCTTGCTTGCCATGGTCGGTCTCCTAGTGTTTCAGCATCTTGTCGCGCGACTGTTCGGCGCGGGATGCGCCGATCGCGGATTCCACCTGCTTGACCTCTTCGGGCGGCGGCAGCACGGCCGGAAAGCCCAACGACTCGATCCACAGTTCGCGGGACCAGCCTTGCGTGTGATACAGGTGATGGTCTTCGTCGGTCGCAACAGCGTCATAGGCCTGCTTCAGGATCTTGGCTTCCTTGCCCGTGTGCTGGTCGGCAATCACCCCGATCAGCGACCAATTTGCGTGATCCTTCGTTTCGGCCAGCACCACGCACTCGGTCGCCACCAGCTGCGCGGCATCCGGGTCCCCTGCACTGACCGCCATCTTCATGGCCTTGACCAGCGATTCGCCCAGATGACGGACGACCCCGCGGCCCGGTGTCTGGGTTTCGGGGTCGAGTCCCAGTTGTTCAAACACGGTCAAAAGGACGCGGTGGTGCGTGCGCGTCTCTTCCAGGTATTCCTTCCATTCTTTCTTCAGGTCGTCGTTGATGGCACAGGACACCGCGGTCTCGTAGACGGACAGGCCGCCGATCTCGGTCTCCAGCGCCTGATAGAGCAGTTCGTGGATCTGCTGGGCGTTTCCGGCTTTGTGTTTCATCAGGGGGCTCCTTGTTCAGTGGCACCTGCGGCCTGACCGGCCAGGGCGGACAGTCAAGCGGATGAGGCGCCACTACAGCAATCCCCATGCCTGATCACGCAACGCCTGCCCTCGCGAAACGGAAGGCCTGGAATCCTTAGCATCGCAACTCCGGCCCCAATTCGCTTAGAATTGGAACCATTCTCAATAAAATCAAAATCCGTCCGGCTCGCGGCGGCAACAACGAATAAAGAGGCTCGTTCTGAAATCCGGTTTCCGCCTATCCATGGCCTGGTTGCATACCTGGGTCGGCCTGTGGTTTTCCTGGCTGCTGTTCACGGTGTTCCTGACAGGGTCGCTGGCCGTGTTTTCCGAGCCCATCACCCATTGGATGACGCCCGAGCACCACGCGGCCGAAGCCCTGGCCGCCCAGCAGGAAAGCGCGCCCGTGGACCGCGCCCGCCGCCTGGAGCTGGCGATCGACTACATGTCGCGCAAGCACGCAGGCGCCGAGATGTGGGAGATCTGGCCCGTCAACCGCTCCCACGAAAACAGCCTGTCGGTCTATTGGTTCGACCAGAACGGCCAGTACGCCGATGCGGAACTGGACCCCGCGACCGGCGCCGAAATGGATGACCATCACGACGAGGAAGGCCGCGCCACGATGGGCGGCACGCACTTCGTGAACTTCCACTACACGCTGCACGAAAGCCATTACGGCCTGTGGATCGTGGCCTTCGCCACCATGGCGATGCTGGTGGCGCTGATTTCCGGCGTGGTCACCCACAAGCGCATCTTCAAGGACTTCTTCACGTTCCGCGTGAAAAAGGGGCAGCGTTCGTGGCTGGACGCGCATAACGCGGTCGCCGTGCTGACCCTGCCCTTCCAGTTCATGATCGCGTACACCGGCATCGTGATCTCCAGCGCCGAACTGATGCCCGCCCCGGTCGCCGCCCAATACGGCGCCGGCATGGAAGGCACCCGCCTGTACCTGGCCGAGATGCAGGGCGAAGTCAAACCGCTGCGCACCGGCACGCCGCTTGCAATGCCTAAGCTGGAACCCATGGTGGCCCAAGCCGAAGCGCTGATCGGCCAGGCCGCGCGCGCCATCGTCATCAACAACCCCGAAGACAGCTCCATGCGAATTGCGGTCTACGGCTGGAACGAAGACCGCGACACCTTCCACAACATCAGCGCCACCACCGGCATGGCCGAATTCTCGGGCGCCACGGGCGAACTGCTGCGCACGCGGCCCGCCGGCGGCGTCAATGGCGGCACGCCCGCGCTGGTGCGCCAGGTGATGAGCGACCTGCACATGGCGCGCTTTGGCGGGCTGGCCATTCAGTGGCTGTACTTCATCTGCGGGCTGGCGGGCGCCGCCATGATGGGCACGGGCGCCGTGCTGTTCATGGTGAAGCGGCGCGCCAAGCTGGGCAATGAATTCGGCGGCGCCACGGCGCGCATGTACCGGCTGTTCGAAGGCCTGAACGTAGCGGCGCTGGCCGGCCTGGCCGTGGCGTGCGTCAGCTACTTCTGGGCCAACCGCCTGCTGCCTGTGGCGCTGGAGAACCGGGTGCTGTGGGAACTGCGCTGCTTCTTCGGCGTATGGGCGCTGATGCTGGCGCTGGCCTGGCTGTGCAGCCCGCGCCGTGCATGGATCTCGCAGCTGGGCTTGTTGGCAGCGCTGTGCCTGCTGCTGCCGGTAATGTCGTTCGCGACGCTGGGCGACCATGTGTTCGCGCAGATCGCACGCGGCGATTGGGAAAGCGCCGGCGTTGAACTGACGGCCGTCGCCTTTGGCGTACTATCCGCCTGGGCGGCCATCCGTTTGTGGAAGAAGCCCCTGTCCGCGCCCGCCCAGCGCAAACCCCGCGCGAACCAAGAGGCTGCGGCATGAACATGAACGACGTATTCGCCATTGTGATGGCTTTGCTGCTGACCTACTCGGGCATGGCCTGCCTGAGCCTGGCGATGCCGCGCCATTACGACCAGGTCTGGGGCCGTGATCCGTCGGCCGGCCATACGCGCGTGCTGCGCGGCGCCGGCGTGCTGTTGCTGGCGCTGGCGCTCCTGCCTTGCGTCGGCCTGTGGGGCAATACGGTGGGCGTGGTCGCGTGGCTGGGCTGGCTGTCCGCGGGCGCGCTGCTGTGGGTGGGCATGCTGTCCTGGGCGCCGCGGCCTGCCGCCAGCACCGCCGCCCTGGCGGTGGCCATTTCGCTGGCGGGCATCGGCATCGGCTTCTGAGGCCCACGGGGCATTGCGCTTTGCACGGGCTCCTTCCCCGTGTTTGACCCGCATCAAACCAGGCTGATATCGCGCGCAGGCTACGCGCCGATAGCACCATATGTGGTGGTAGAGTTTTCACACCCCACTACATATGGTGTCAATAATGCCTATCCAACACATCCTCAAGCGTGACGGCCGCGTCGCGGACTTTGATCGCGACAAGATCGCGCACGCCATGGCGGCGGCCGGAACCAGCACGGGGGAGTTGGATCTGGCGGGCGCGCAGGCGCTGACCGATATCGTCATCGGCGCCTTGGCGGACCAACCCTGCCCCGGCGTCGAAACCATCCAGAACCGCGTCGAAGAAGCCCTGGTCCAGGCGGGCCACTGGCGCACTGCCCGCGCCTACATCGTGCACCGCGAACAGCATGCCCGGTTGCGCTCGCTGCGCCACACCCTGGTGGATGTGGAAAGCGCCATGGAGGAATACCTGGACCAGCGCGACTGGCGCGTCAACGCCAATGCCAATCAGGGCTACAGCCTGGGCGGCCTGATCCTGAACGTGGCGGGCAAGGTCACCGCCAACTACTGGCTGTCCAACGTCTTCACGCCCGAAGCGGGCCAGGCGCACCGCGACGGCGACATCCACATCCACGACCTGGACATGCTCAGCGGTTATTGCGCCGGCTGGTCGCTGCGCCAGTTGCTGACTGAAGGCTTCAACGGCATTCCCGGCAAGGTGGAATCCACCCCGCCCAAGCACATGTCGGCCGCCATAGGGCAGATCGTCAACTTCCTGGGCACATTGCAGAACGAATGGGCCGGCGCGCAGGCCTTCAGTTCCTTCGACACCTACATGGCGCCCTTCATCCGCCGCGACGCGATGACGTACGCCGAGGTGAAGCAGGCCATGCAGGAACTGATCTTCAACCTGAACGTGCCCAGCCGCTGGGGCACGCAGACGCCCTTCACGAACCTGACGTTCGACTGGACCTGCCCGGCCGACCTGAAGGAACAGGTGCCGTACGTGGGAGGCCAGGAAATGCCGTTCTGCTATGGCGACCTGCAGGCCGAAATGGACATGATCAACCGCGCCTACATTGAAGTGATGATGGCCGGCGACGCCAAGGGGCGCGTGTTCACCTTCCCCATTCCCACTTACAACATCACGCCCGACTTCGACTGGAACCATCCCAACACCGACCGCCTGTTCGAAATGACGGCGCGCTACGGCCTGCCCTATTTCCAGAACTTCCTGAATTCGGACCTGGAACCCCATATGGTGCGGTCCATGTGCTGCCGCCTGCAGCTGGACCTGCGCGAACTGCTCAAGCGAGGCAACGGCCTGTTCGGATCGGCGGAGCAGACCGGATCGGTAGGCGTGGTCACCGTCAATTGCGCCCGCCTGGGCTACACCTGCCAAGGCGACGAGGCGAAGTTGATGGCGCGCCTGGACACGCTCCTGGGCCTGGGGCGCGACGTGCTGGAGACCAAGCGCAAGGTGGTGCAGCGCTACATCGACCAGGGCCTGTACCCCTACACCCGGCGCTACCTGGGCACCTTGCGCAACCACTTCAGCACGCTGGGCGTGAACGGCATCAACGAGATGATCCGCAACTTCACGCATGATGCCGAGGACGTGACCACCGCCGCCGGCCATGCGCTGGCCGTGCGCCTCCTGGACCGCGTGCGCGACCGCATGACCGAATTCCAGGAGCAGACCGGCCACCTCTACAACATGGAGGCTACGCCCGCCGAAGGCACGACCTACCGCTTCGCGCGCGAAGACAGAAAGCGCTATCCCGGCATCCTGCAGGCGGGGTCCGACGCCCAGCCCTACTACACCAATTCCAGCCAGCTGCCGGTGGGCCATACCGACGACCCGTTCCACGCGCTGCAACTGCAGGAAACGCTGCAAAGCAAGTACACGGGCGGCACCGTGCTGCATCTGTACATGAACGAAGCCGTATCGTCCGCCGAAGCATGCAAGCAGCTGGTGCGCCGCGCGCTGTCGAATTTCCGGCTGCCGTACATCACGGTCACACCCACGTTCTCGATCTGCCCCAACCACGGTTATCTGGCCGGGCATCACGAGTTCTGCCCCAAGTGCGACGCCGAACTATTGGCCAAGCAATCCGCGTGCTGCGCACCCGCCTAGCGCGCGACATCCCGCCGGGCGCAAGCCCGGCATTCACCCCAAGGAGTCCTCGATGCAAACCTTGACCGTCCCCGCCCCCACCGCCGCGGCACCCGCCCTGCAACTGGACGACAGCCAGCGCGTGCGCTGCGAAGTCTGGACCAGAGTGATGGGCTACCACCGTCCCGTCTCTTCCTTCAACACCGGCAAACAAGGCGAATTCAATGAACGCCGCTTCTTCGTCGAGCAACGCGCCTGAAGGCGCGCCTCAACACGCTGAGTCCGGTACGCGCAGGCTGGCCGCAAGGCCGGCCTACGCGGCCCCGCCCCAGCCCGTTGTCCAACCGCTGCCGCGGCATTCGCCCGCCATCGGCGGGCTGGTGCCCTTTTCCACGGTGGACTGGCCCGGGCAACTGGCCGCAGTCGTCTTCATCTCGGGCTGCCCCTGGCGCTGCCATTACTGCCACAACACCGAATTGCAAACCCGCGCCGCCCGGTACGACTGGCGCGAAACGCGAGCCTTCCTGGCCACGCGCACCGGCCTGCTGGACGCCGTGGTGTTCTCGGGCGGCGAGCCTTTGAGCGAACCCCGGCTGCCGGCGCTGATCCGCGACGTGCGGCGCATGGGATATCGGGTGGGCCTGCACACGGCGGGCATCTATCCCTTGCGCCTGGCCGATGTGCTGCGCCATCTGGATTGGGTCGGGCTGGACATCAAGGCCGATGCGCAGGGCTACGACGACATTACCGGCCGCCGCGATTCCCAGCGCCCCGCGCTGGCCTGCCTGACGCAACTGCTGTCCGCCGGCACGGAATTCGAATGCCGCATCACCTGGCATCCCGACTGGCTGGATGAAACGCGACTGCTGGCGCTGGCCCGCGAATTGGCGCGCCGCGGCGTGCGGCGCTTTGCGGTGCAAGGCGCGCGCAGCTCGCCCGGCACCCCGCCCAGCCGTGCGCTTAGCACGCAGGGGCAAGCCCGGCTGACTGAGTGGTTTGCGGAATTCGCCTATCGCTGAGCCAACGACTCGGCCAGCGTCGCGTGAAAGCGCGGCGACCCGATCGCCCCGACGTTGCAGCGCGACCAGGGCGACGTGGCCGTCGGGTCCACGCTGAACACGCGGCCGGGCGCCATGATGACCTTTTCGGGCATCAGGTCGGCCGCCAACGTCAGCGAATCGGACACGCCGGGAAACGCCGACCACAGGTAAAGCGAGCTCCCCGGCCGCGCAAAGACCTCGGCCCCCAACGAATCCAGCACCTGCAGGGCATGGCCGGTGGCGGCCTCCAGCCGTTGCCGCAGCCTGACCAGATGCCGCTCGTAATGCCCGTCGCGCAGCATCACATCCACCATGCGTTCGCAGTATTCCGAACTGCTGACGTGCACCAGGGCTTTCAGGTCGGCCAGGTCGCTGGCCAGCGCCGCGTTGCAGGCGATGAAGCCCACTCGCAGCGCCGCTGAAAACGATTTCGAGAAGCTCCCGATATAAATGGTGCGTTCCAACTGGTCGAGTGCCGACAGCCGGACCGCGGACGTGGGCTTGAAATCGGCCAGCGAGTCGTTTTCCACCACCATCAGGTTGTAGCGCTCGGACAACTGCAGGACCTTATAGGCCTTGGCCAGCGAAATATCGGAACCGGTAGGGTTGTGCGCCAGCGACTGCGTGAAGAACAGCCGGGGCTTTTCGCGCTGCAACAAGGCTTCCAGCGCCACCACGTCGGGCCCATCGGACAGGCGCGGCACGCCCAGCATGCGCACGCCCGCCAGCTTCAGCTTGCCGAACAGGGGGTAGTACCCCGGGTTGTCCACCAGCACCGTCGCGCCCGGCGGCACGAAGTAGCGGATCACCAGATCCATGGCCTCGTTCGCACCGTGCGTCAGTACCAGTTGCCGGGGCGCCACGTTCACGCCGACGTCGCCCAGTTTGCGCACCAGGCTTTCGCGCAGCGGCGCGTAGCCGAAGCGGCTGCCATAGCGGAACAAGGCGCCCAGGCCTGTGCGCACCACCTTCTGGTGATAGCGGTCCATGCGCATGTCGGCCAGCCACTCCACGGGCGGAAAACCGTCGCCTGCCTGCACTGCGTCGGGCTGCGTCTTGAGTTGCTCGCGCATCAGCCACACGATGTCCATCGCGCGGCTTAGCTGCCCGGGTTCCTCGTCAGCCGCCTTGCGCGCGAAATCACCGTCCAGCACGAAGAAGCCCGCGCCGCGCCGCGGTTCCACCAGCCCTTGGGCCACCAGCATTTCAAAGGCCACGACCACGGTGTTCTTGGCGTACCGGTGCAGCTGCGAGAGCTCACGCAAAGACGGGAGTTTGTCGCCCGGCCGGTACACGCCGTCGGCAATTTGCTGGCCGATCAGCTTGGCCAGGCTTTCGGCGATGGGCGCGGCGCGCGGCCGCCTGCCCAGTTTGATTGCGTCTTCCATGCGTCGTTTTCCGCTTGAGTCCGGGCCAGAATTGGTGCAGTGCGATGGTACTGTTTGCCCAAACTGTACCTCTCAATAGCGGTACAGTTTACCTAGAATCAGGCCACTTAATTCTTATACGGAGACCTGCCATCGTGGCCGATTCACGCTTGCCCAACTTTCGCGCGCTGACCCCTGCGCAACGCCTGGCCGCGATTGCGGACGCCGCTTCGCTGACCCCTGAAGAACAGCAGTTGCTGGCCCGACCGGGCGCGCTCGGCCTGGACCGTGCCGACGGCATGATCGAAAACGTCATCGGCGCGTTCGAACTGCCGCTGGGCGTGGCGGGCAACTTCCAGGTCAATGGCCGCGACGTGCTGGTGCCGATGGCGGTGGAAGAACCGTCCGTCGTGGCGGCAGCCTCTTTCATGGCGAAGCTTGCGCGCGAATGCGGCGGCTTCGAGACGTCCAGCAGCCGTCCGCTGATGCGTGCCCAGGTCCAGGTGCTGGGCCTGACGGACCCGCATGGCGCGCGCCTGGCGCTGTTGCGCGAACGCGAGCGCATCGTCACGCTGGCCAATAGCCGCGACAAGGTGCTGATTGGCCTGGGCGGCGGCTGCCAGGACCTTGAAGTCCATGTCTTCCCCGACACCCCGCGCGGCCCGATGATCGTGATGCACCTGATCGTGGACGTGCGCGACGCGATGGGCGCCAACACCGTCAACACCATGGCCGAGGCCGTGGCGCCGCTGGTCGAAACAATCACGGGCGGCTCGGTACGCCTGCGCATCCTGTCCAATCTGGCCGATCTGCGGCTGGCGCGCGCCCGCGTGCGCCTGACGCCCCAGGTGCTGGACACCAAAGACCGTAGCGGCGCCGAGATCATCGAAGGCGTGCTGGACGCCTACACCTTCGCCGCCGTCGACCCCTACCGCGCCGCTACGCACAACAAGGGCATCATGAACGGCATCGACCCCGTCATCGTGGCCACCGGCAACGATTGGCGCGCGGTGGAGGCCGGCGCACACGCCTATGCCGCCCGCTCGGGCCGCTACACGTCGCTGACGCAATGGGAAAAGGACACGTCCGGCGCGTTGGTCGGCACGATCGAGATGCCCATGCCCGTAGGCCTGGTGGGCGGCGCGACCAAGACGCATCCGCTGGCCAAACTGGCGCTGAAGATAATGGACGTGAAATCGGCGCAGGAGCTGGGCGAAGTGGCGGTCGCCGTCGGCCTGGCGCAGAATCTGGGCGCGTTGCGCGCGCTGGCCACCGAAGGCATTCAGCGCGGCCACATGGCGCTGCATGCCCGCAACATCGCATTGGTGGCCGGCGCCGTGGGCGCCGAGATCGATACCATCGCCAAGCGCATGGCGGCGGAGCAGGACGTCCGCACCGACCGCGCGCTGGCCTTGCTGGAGGAACTGCGGCAGTCGCGATAAGCCCGGCCGGCCCCGGCCATATAAGAACAGAGGCGGCGCGCGGCATGGCCCGCGCCGCCCGACCACAACGGAGAGAGACATGGAAGCAAAATCCCCGGCGCCATCCTGGCGCCTGGCCGAGGTATGGAGCGACACCGTGGACCTGCGCCAACTGGCGTGGGCCATCGGCATCGGCATCACCATCAGCGTGGCGGGTTTCTATGCCGCCAGCCGCTGGTTGCGCGGCATGGTCGCGTCCCCCGAACTTGCGCACGCCTACGCCATGCTGGCGGGGTTGGCCGGCTGCGTGATCGCCGGTGTCATCTGCGCGCGCCTGTTCCCGCCCAAACGCGAAGTCATCGAACACACCTCCACCCATGACCCGGCCTGGCGCGCCGAAGTGCTGGCCGAACTGGCCGAGCAGCCCGGCGGCCTGGGCACGCTGGCCGATCTTCCGGAAGCGGTCGTGCGCGAGCTGAAGGAACTGGACCTGTACGACCTGTTCACCGAGCCGCCCGCCGCCCAGGCGTCCGCCACTCATGCGGTGCCCGCCCGCCCCCAAGGCGCATCCAAGGAGGCACTGGCATGAGCGATCCCGCCCTGCTTGAACAAATCATGGTGGCCGCCGCGATGGGGCTGCTGGGCGCGGTGGTGTTCGCCGCGATCGGCCTGGTATCCGGCACCGACGAAACCACGACGCTGGCCCCTTTGACCTTGCTGGTGGTGCTGCTGGGCGTACCGCCCGCCGGCGTATTCACCTTCTTCCTGGCCGGCGCGGTGGCCAAGCACATGACGCACGCCGTGCCCACTGCCCTGCTTGGCATTCCCGGCGACACGCTGGCCACACCACTGCTGCAGGACGCGAACATGCTGCGCAAGCTGGGCGTGCCGCACATCGCCCTGCGCAAGATGGTGTCCGGCGCCATCGTGGCCGCCTTTGTCGCCGTGCCGCTGGCCGTGCTGTTCGCCGTGCTGCTGGCGCCGTTCGGCGCCGCCATCACCAAGTCCGCGCCGTGGATCTTCCTGGCGGCAGCTGTGCTGATCGCCTATTTCTCGGCAGGCCGCTGGGCTGCGGTGGCGCTGCTGGTGCCCTTCGTGGTCGTCATCATCGCGCTGCAAAGTTTGACGGCCAAGTACGGCGTCAAACTGAGCATCAGCTATTTCCTGGGCATCGCCATCGGCCCGCTGATCGCAGACCTGTTCACGGTGATCTCGCCGATGGGCCGCGCGAAGATGATGCGCGACAAGGTGCGCACGTTCTCGCTGGCGCCGGACGTCAAAGGCTGGTCGGGCTACTTCCCCAACCCCTTGAAGGTGATGGACCGCACGCAGACGCGCTGGACGCTGGCCACGGCGGCGATTTCCAGCGCCACCTTCGTGTTCAGCCCCGTCGCCATGACCGTGGTGCTGGGCGAACTGGTCGGCTCGCGCATCAAGCACGCCTACCATCGCCTGACGACGGTGCTGTCGGCGCGCAATGGCGTCACCGAAGCCACCTACATCGCCGAGGCGCTGATTCCGCTGATCGCGTTCGGCCTGCCGCTAAGCCCGGTTGCCGCCGGTCCTGCCGCCCCGCTCTTCAACGCCCCGCCGCGCTTTACCGTGGATGCCGCCACGGGTCAGACGCACAACCTGCACAACCTGCTGAACCACTGGGAATTCCTGGGCTACGGCATGCTGGCAGTACTGCTGGCGGCGCTGGTGTCCTACCCATTCGCGATGAACTTCGCACGCCGCGCCGCGCTGTTCGTGTCGCGCAAGGTCAGCCACGAAGCCATCATCGCCACGTTCGTGGGCCTGATCATCGTGATCAGCATCTGGGAAGGCCAATTCCTGGGCCTGCTGGTGATCCTGACGATGGGCCTGTTCGGCGGCCTGCTGTCGCGGCTGTTCGGCTTCAATACCGGCGTGCAGTTCATGGGGTACTACACCGCCGTGCTGTCGGTGCCCGCCATCGTGAAGTTGATGGCGTAGGCCTCCCTAGTCCGGCAACGGCGCCTCCAGGATCGCCCCGGTCGCGGATTCCGTCATCACGACGGAACCGCCGCCGGGGCGTATCGCCACATTGGTGACCGTGCTGGCGCCGAGTGGGCTTTTCAGGAAGTGCGTGACCTCGCCCCGCGCATTCAGCACGAAAACACCTCCCAAGCTGGCGTGGGCCACCAGCAACCGGCCGTCCGGCGTGGTTGCCAGGCCATCCGGCCCGCTGGTACCGAAAAACGTCCGGAACGCCCCCATCTTGGTGATGGAGCCATCCGGCATCACGGGCGCCCGCCAGACCTGATTGGCCCGGGTCACTGCCACGAAGAGCACCTTTTCCTCGGCGTCCAGGGCGATGCCATTAGGACTGGGCGCGTTCGCCAGCAGCAAGTCCAGGCGACCGGCGTCGGCGTCGTAGCGGTAGACGCGCCCCTGCGGGTCGTGCAGCCCGGTCTGCCCCTGGTCCGTGAAATACAGCCTGCCGGCTCGATCGAAAACCAGGTCATTCACGCCCTTGAACGACTCGCTGTTGCGGTGCCCCAGCACCGTTTCCACCTGGCCGCTCGCCATGTCGCAGCGCAGGATGCCCAGCCGGTAGTCAGCCACCCACAAGCTGCCGTCGCGATGCAGCGCCAGCCCGTTGGGCCAGCCACCGGTTTCGGCGACCGTGTGCCAGTCGTGCATGCCGTCGACCCGCAGAATGCGCCCATGCGGAATGTCCGTTACATAGAGCGCGCCCGACGCGTCGAACACCGGCCCTTCCAGAAAGCAGTCGACGATATGGCCCGCCTTGTTGGCGTCGGCCCAGGCGCTGCGCTGCTTGCGCCGCAAGCCTTCAGGCAGGATGGCGATGACGTGTGCCTCGATGACGACGGGCGGCGTGAAGTCCAGATTCCACATGGCAACCCCCTTATTCCGGCTTGATACCGACGCGTTTTCCCACGCCCGCCCAAAGCACGACCTGCTGCTGGACATAGCCGCCGAACTCGCCCACGGTCATCGACCGGTGCTGCGCGCCTTGGCGCGCCATGTTCTCGCGCATCGCCGGGTCGCTCATCACCTGGGAGACCAGGCGATTCATCTTGTCGACGATGGCAGGCGGCGTGCCCTTGGGCGCGGCCAGGCCGAACCAGTTCAGCACCTGATAGGACGGCAGGCCCGCTTGCGCGAACGTCGGTACGTCAGGCAACGTCGCCAGGCGCGCGTCGCCGCTGACGGCAAGCGCCCGCACGCGGCCGCCTTGCACAGGCGGAATTGCGGTGGGTGCCGCCGTGACCAGCACGTCGATCTGCCCGGCCATCACGTCCGCCAGCGCCGCGCCGGCGCCCCGGTACGGAATATGCGTCAGCGAAATGCCGGCTTCGCTCTTGAACATCTCGGCCGCCAGATGCGTCGAACTCGCCTGGCCGCCGGACCCGTAATTCAGCTTGCCGGGATGGGCGCGCGCATAGGCCACCAGCTGCTCCATCGTCTTGAAGGGCGACTTCTCCGGCACCAGCAGCACCAGCGGCGTTTCAATAATCTCGCTGACGTGGATCAGGTCGTTCCGGTAGTCCCACGGCAGCTTCGCGAACAGCAGCGGCAGCATCGTGTAGGTGGTGTCCGTCACCAGGAAAGTGCTGCCGTCGGGCGCCGACCGCACCACTTCCTGGGTGGCGATCGTGCCGGACGCGCCGGTCTTGTTGTCGACGATGAACGTCTTGCCCGTCGCCTCGGACAGCTTCTGCGCGACCTGGCGCGCGGCGTAGTCCGTCGTGCCGCCAGGCGAATACGGCACGACCAGCCGCACGGCCTTATCGGGCCAGGCGGCCGCGTCGCCCGCGGCGTGGACCGGCAGGCAGGTCATGCCGATTACAGCGGCGGCCAACAGGCGGGGCATGGCGCGCCCGCGCTTGAAAATGGATTTCATCGGGTTGTCTCCTTCGGGTTCTAGCTGGCCGCTTCAAGAGGCGGTCTGGATGTTGGCCTCGCGGATCAGGCGGGCCCATTTCTTCTGTTCCTGCAGGATGTATTGCTGCGCCGCGTCGGGCGTGCCGCCCATCGCGGTGCTGCCTTCCGCGGTGAAGAGCGCCACCGTGGCCGGATCGGCCAGTACCTTTTCCACGACGCCGTTCACGGCCTGGATCACCTCGCGGGGCGTGCCGGCCGGCGCCACCAACGCCTTCCAATCCAGCGCCTCGAAGCCGTCGAAGCCGGACTCGGCCACCGTGGGAACGTCGGGCAGGATCGGCAGCCGCGCCCGCGCGGTCACGGCCAAGGGGCGCAGCACTTTACCTTTCAGCATTTCCTGCGCGGCCTGCGGCGTGGCGAACATATAGTCGGTGTTTTCGCCCAGCAGGTCATTCAGGGCCGGCGCCGCGCCGCGGTACGGCACGTTCAGCACTTCGAACTTCGCCTGGTACGCCAGCAGCTCGCCCGCCAGATGGCCCACCGTGCCCGACCCCGCCAGGGCCTGCTTGATGGAGCCGGGCGCAGCGCGGGCGTCACGCACCAGATCCGCCAGCGTGTTCCAGCGCGCGTTGGCCTTCACCACCAGCACCACGGGCAGCGACGCGATCAGCGCGACGGCGGCGAAATCCTTGCCCGCGTCAAACGGCATCTTCGGCATCAGCGCCGGATTGATGGCCAAGTTGGAGGTCTGCCCCAAGCCCAGCATGAACCCGTCGGGCTTGGTCTTGGCCACATAGTCCAGGCCAATGTTGCCGCCAGCGCCCGGGCGGTTTTCGACCACGACCGACCAGCCGGCCAGGCCGGTGATCTTGGCGGCGATGGCGCGGGCCACCGAATCCGTGCCGCCGCCGGGCGTGTAGGGCACGATCAGCCGGATCGGCCGGCCATCGGGGTAGCCGCCGGCCGTCTGCGCCCGCAACGGCAATGCGGCCGCGCAGAGGGCTGCGCCCAGGAATGAGCGTCGGGATAGAGTCATCATGAGGGTTTGTCTCCTTGTGTAATGTGCCTTGCCTTCAAGGCCGCGATTTCATCGTCGCGATAGCCGGCGGCGCGCAAGAGCTCGTCGGTGTGTTCGCCCACGGCCGGTGGCTGCAGGCGGATGGGCGGCTGGACGCCGTCCAATGTCAGCGGGGCCAGCGGCACCCGGGTTTCGCGGCCGTCCGGCAACGTGACCGGCGCAAGCCCGCCCGTGGCCTTCAGGTGCGGATCGTCGAAGAGCTGCTCGGGCCGGGTGATGGGCGCGAACGGCAGGCCCTCTTGTTCGAACCGGGCCGCCAGTTCCGACGCGCGGTAGCCGGCCAGATGCGATCGCAGCTGCGGCATCAGCCAATCGCGGGCCTGCACCCGGTCGTTGTTCGTCTTCAGGCGCGGGTCCGCCAACCATTCCCCCAGGCCGAACGCGCGGCAGAAGATGTCCCATTGCTTGTCGCTGACGACCGCCAGGAACACCTGTTCGCCATCCCTCACCGTGAAGACGTCGTACACGGCCCACGCGGAAATGCGGCTGGGCATCGGCGCGGGCGCATTCCCCGTCATGGCGTGCTGCATCATGTGCTGCCCCACCAGGAAGACGTTGTTTTCGAATAGCGAGGCCTGCACTTCCATGCCTACGCCGGTATGTTCACGTTGGGCCAGCGCCGCCATGGCCCCCATCGCGCCGAACATGCCGCCCATGATGTCGTTGACGCTGGCGCCGGCGCGCAGGGGATCGCCGGCGCGGCCCGTCATGTAGGCCAGCCCGCCCATCATCTGCACCACCTCGTCCAGGGCGGTCCGGTTCTCGTACGGCCCCGGCAGGAACCCCTTGTGGCTGACATAGATCAGCCGGGGGTTGCGTGCCTTCAGCGCTGCGTACCCCAAGCCCAGTTTTTCCATCACGCCGGACTTGAAGTTCTCGCTGACCACGTCGGCCGAATCGATCAGGCGAAGCGCGGCCTCGATGCCTTCCGGCTGCTTCAGGTCCAGCGCGATGCTCTTCTTGTTGCGGTTGAACATGGGGAAGAAACCCGCGCCCGAGCCCAGCAGCCGGCGCGTGGAATCGCCCCCCATCGGTTCGACCTTGATGACCTCGGCGCCCAGGTCTGCCAGCAGCATGCCGCAGGTGGGCCCCATCACCATGTGGGTGAACTCGATGACGCGGACGCCTTCGTACGGAAGACGGGACGGGGAACGGCTGGACATATGAGGCACCTTAAAAAGGAATGGATCGACGCCCTGCGGCAGGCTTCAGGCAAAGCGCCGCCCTGCACGGCCGGCGCGTGTAGCGGCCTGCCGCGTTGGCATCGCGATCGGTAAAGAGGGACTAGCGCGGCGGCGTGAAACCCTTGGGTAATCCGGCGTCGGGCGTCATGCCGTACAACGGCTCGCCCGGCAGGCCGGCGGCAAGCGGCGCGCGCGCCGCGATGATGTTTTCCAGCG
The DNA here is from genome assembly GCF_057799415.1 of Achromobacter sp. 18P8.1.1. Lineage (NCBI taxonomy): Bacteria > Pseudomonadati > Pseudomonadota > Betaproteobacteria > Burkholderiales > Alcaligenaceae > Achromobacter > Achromobacter sp. 18P8.1.1. Next base: position 19,282 of record NZ_JBYOKH010000048.1, read on the forward strand.
AGATCCCGGTACGCACGCCCATCGCCTCGAACATGAACACCAGGTCTTCCGTGACGACGTTGCCCGACGCGCCGGGCGCGTAGGGGCACCCGCCCAATCCCCCCAGCGAACTGTCGAAGGTGCGCACGCCCTCGTCCCAGGCCGCCAGGCAATTGGCCAGTCCCAATCCGCGGGTGTTATGCATATGGGCCGCGCCGGCATGCGAACCGATTTCGCTGCGCAAGCGCCGGAACAGGCGGCGCACCTGCGCGGGGTTGGCATAGCCCACGGTATCGGACAGGCCGGACTCATCCGCGCCGGCCGCGACGCACATTGCCGCCAGCCGGATGACGTCGTCCTCCGGCACCAGGCCTTGCAAGGTGCAGCCGAACGCCGTTGAAATGCCCGCTTCCAGCTTCACGCCGGGCGCGAGGGCGTCGCGCAGTTGCGCGATGGCGCGGACTTCTTCGACCATGTCTTCGGGCGTCTTGCGTACGTTGGCCAGCGAATGGGCGCGGCTGGCGGAGACCGGCATCGTCAGCTTATGGACCCCTGCGCGCAACGCGGCCTCCGCACCGCGCAGATTGGGGACCAGCGCCATCACCGTCACCCCGGGATGCTGGACCGCATGGGCGACCACTTCCGCCGCATCGGCCATTTGCGGCAGCAGCCGGGCCGGCACGAACGACGCCACTTCGATTTCGCGCAATCCCGCCGCGACCAGCGCATCGATCCACCGCAACTTGTCGGCCGTCGGCATGGTGGCCTTCACCGATTGCAGCCCGTCGCGCGGTCCGACTTCGCTGATCAGGACGTCGGTGGAATTTGGGGCGTCATGCGCCATGCTTGCGTCTCCGTGATATTCCATCTAATAGAATGGCGTTCTTTAGAATAGAATTAAATGCGAACAGGAAATCGCTGTCAAGCGCGTTTTAGGCCCAACGCCAAGCGGCCCTATGCCTACAATGGCCGCCAATCGTTCTAAAGGATGGAATATGCAGACTGTTGTCCGCCGCAGCGCCGGAGCTGGCCATGCCCCGTAAAGCCGTCACCGAATCCGTGGCAGACGCCGATGCCGCCGCTGGCGGCGTCGCCGCGGTCGACCGGGCGATGAGCCTGATGGCGGTCTTCACGCCCGCTGACCGCACGCTGTCGCTGGGCGAACTGGCCGACCGCACACGGCTCTACAAGAGCACCGTGCTGCGCCTGCTGGCGTCGCTGGAGCATGCGCAATGGATCCGCCGCCTGGACGACGGCCGCTACGCGCTGGGCCCCGAAGTGGCCCGCCTGCACAGCATTTATTCCGCCTCGTTTTCGCTGGAGCACGTAGTCATGCCCGTGCTGCGCGAACTGGTGGCCACGACCGGCGAAAGCGCGGCCTACCACGTGCGCCAGGGCGATGCGCGCCTGTGCCTGTACCGCGTGGATTCCCCCCACCCGGTGCGCGACCACATCCGCGCGGGCGACCTGCTGCCGCTGGAACGCGGCAGCGGCGGGCGCGTGCTGACGGCCTATGACGACATCCTGGGCCATGCGCCGGGGCCGGATCAGGCGCTGTATGCCCGAATCCGACATGATGGCTATTTCGCCGCGATGGGCGACCGGCTGAGCGAAGTGGCGGGCATCTCCGCCCCCGTTTTCCTGCTGTCGGGCGGCATCGCGGCGGCGGTGACGCTGACTGCCCCCGCCCACCGTTACAACCCGGATCACCTGACGCCCGTGCGGGAGGCCGCCCGCCGCCTGACGGGCCGCGTCGGCTGAGCGCAAGCGCCCTGCCATTGCCCGGCGGCTTGATCCCGCGCAAGGCGACCCGTCATCCCTTGTTCTAGCCTCTGTCCACTTGACCAGAGGAAAGACTCAACATGACGTGGTTCAAATCACTCAAACTCGCCGGACGCGAATTGCTGCCCATCGTTCAGGGCGGCATGGGCGTCGGCGTGTCCGCTCACCGTCTGGCCGGCACCGTTGCCAGCCAGAACGCGGTGGGCACCATCGCCAGCATCGATTTGCGCCATCACCACCCGGATCTGCTCGAAAAGACCGACAAATGCAATGACCGCGACGCCATCGACCGCGCCAATCTGGAAGCGCTGGACCGCGAAGTGCGCGCCGCGCTGGACACGGCGCAGGGGCGTGGCCTGGTCGCGGTGAACGTCATGAAGGCCGTGCGCGGCCACCCGGCGCTGGTGCGCCAGGCCTGCGAAAGCGGCGCGCAAGCCATCGTGATGGGCGCCGGCCTGCCCATGGACCTGCCCGAAATGACGGCCGACTTTCCCAAGGTTGCGCTGGTGCCGATCCTGTCGGAAGCGCGCGGCGTGGCCGTCGTGCTGAAAAAGTGGATGAAAAAAGGCAAGCTTGCCGACGCCGTGGTCATCGAACATCCGGGCCACGCCGGCGGGCATCTGGGCGCCGCGCGCCTGGACGATATCCACCATGAACGTTTCGATTTCCAACGCGTGCTGACCGAATGCCACGCGTTGTTCGACGAGCTGCAACTGGGCCAGGACGCGCCCCGCCTGATCGTCGCCGGCGGCGTGGGCAGCCATGACCAGGTACGCCACTGGCTTGCCAACGGCGCCGATGGCGTACAGGTGGGCACGGCGTTCGCCGTCACCCGGGAGGGCGACGCGCACGAGAACTTCAAACGCGTGCTGATGGACGCCGACCCGTCGGAACTTGCCGAATTCACCAGCGTGGCCGGCCTGCCCGCGCGCGCGGTGGCAACGCCTTGGTTGACCCGCTACCTGCGCCAGGAAAAGACGCTGCAGGACGGCACGCGCGCCGATCCGCGCCGGTGCAGCCAGCGCATGGATTGCCTGACGCAATGCGGGCTGCGCGATGGCCTGTCGAAATTCGGCCAGTTCTGCATCGACCTGAAACTGGCGGCGGCGCTACGCGGTGAGGTCAGCCGCGGCCTGTTCTTCCGCGGCGCGTCCAAGCTGCCGTTCGGCGGCGCCATGCGTTCGGTGCGCGAATTGATGGACTATCTGCTGCACGGGCAGATGCCCGCCACCGCCTGACGGGGCGCCTTGGGGCCTGCCGGCCCTAACGCGCCGCCGACAGTTCGAACTGGAACACCGCGCCGCGCTCGGCGCGCTCCACCAAGCGGATCTCGCTCTGGTGCAGTTGCAAGATGCGCTGCACGATCACCAAGCCCAGGCCGCCCCCGTCGCGCGGCCCGCGGCTCAGCGCAGACGCCCGCGTGAACAGGCCGGCGCGCAGTTCGGGCGGAATGCCCTGGCCCGAATCGCTGACCTGCACCCGCACCCGGCTTTGCGCCACGCCCAGTTGCAGTTCGATCCGGCCGCCGGGCGGGCTGTGACGAATAGCGTTGTCCAGCAGGTTCGTCAGGACGCGTTCGATCAGCCCCAAGTCCGCGCGCACCAGCGGCAGCGCCTGCGGGATGTCGGTGGTCAGTTGCTGCTGGCGCGCTTCGGCAGCCAGTTCGAATTTCTGCAGCACGTCCTGCACCAGTTCCGGCAGCGAAAACGTTTCCGGCTCCAGCCGCACCAGACCCGATTCCAGCCGCGCCAGCTCGAACAATTCCTGGGCCAGCCGGCCCACCTTGCGGCTTTGCGCCAGCGCGATGTCCAGATAACGGCGGCGTTCGCCGGCATCCAACGTTTCGTCTTTCAGGCGCAGGGTTTCCAGGTAACCATGCAACGACGTCAGCGGCGTGCGCAGATCGTGCGAGATATTGGCGACCAGGTCGCGCCGCTGCTGGTCCTGACGCGTCAACTCGCGCCATTGGTCGGATATCCGCCGGCCCATCTGAACGAAGCTGCGCCGCAGCACCGAGATCTCGTCCCCGTTGCGGTCCGACGCGTCGCCCGGACGCTCCAGCGCGGCCAGCGCCTGGCCGTCGTCGCCATCAAAGGACCGCACCGCCCGGGTCAGGCCGCGCAATGGCCGCGTAATCAGGGCAAACGCCGTCAGGCCCGCCACCAGCCCCAGCAAGGCCACCAACGCGATCGACCACAGCGTCGTGCGCAAGACCGAGCTGCGCGACACGGACATCGCCAGCGCATCGTGTGCCTGGCCTTGCAGCACCACGTAGACATAACCCTTGTCCTGCCCCGCCACCCGCACGGGCGCCGCGCTGAACACCTTTTGCACCCCGGCATTGCGCGGGTCGTCGCCCACGATGGGCAGCATGCCGCCCTCCAGCAGGCGTTTGACTGGCGCAAGGTCAACGTGGTCGCGCTTGATCTGGCCGGCCGGGGCCGCGTCGCCGACAATGCGGCCGTCGTTGGACAGCAGGTAGACCTCGACCGCGGGGTTGACGGCCATCAGCATGTCGAACAACGAACGCACGGCATCCGGCTTCCACCCGTTGGTGTCCATAAGCTCCGTCGTGCCCGCGATATGCTGCGCCAACCCGCTGGACAGGCGCTGCACGACCTCCTGCTCGTAGCGGGAATTGGCGGCGATCTGCAGCCAGGCCGATGCGCCGCAGCAGGCAAGCAACAGCAGCGCAAAGACGCCGGACAGGCGTTGGGTGAGGGTAAAGCGTTTCATGATGCGCCTCCCGTCGCGCCCGGCGCTGCCGCGAACTTGTAGCCCCTGCCCCAGACAGTCAGGATGCGCTGCGGGTTGGAGGGGTCGACCTCGATCTTGGTGCGCAGCCGGTTGATGTGCGTGTTCACCGTGTGCTCGTAGCCTTCGTGCTGGTAGCCCCACACATGGTTCAGCAGATCCATCCGGGAAAAGACCTTGTCGGGATGGCGGGCAAAGAAATGCAGCAGGTCGAACTCGCGCGGCGTCAGGTCCAGCCGGCGCTCGTCCACGTCCACGGTGCGTGAAATCGGATCGATGGATACGCCATGCACGGCCAGGCTGCCGGCATCGATGCGCGCATTGCGTTCAACGGCATCACTACGGCGCAGCAGCGCCCGCACCCGCGCCACCAGTTCCAGCATGGAAAACGGCTTGGCGAGGTAGTCGTCCGCGCCCAGTTCCAGGCCCAGGATGCGGTGCACTTCGCTGGACCGGGCGCTGGTGATGATGATGGGGGTGTAGCGCGCCATGGCACGCGCCCGCTTGCAGATCTCAAGCCCGTCGATGCCGGGCAGCATCAGGTCCAGGACCAGCGCGTCCCAACTGCCCTCTTCCAGCCGCCGCATGCCTTCGTTGCCGTCGGCGGCATGTTCCACCGCATAGCCTTCGTCGCGCAGGTGCAGGCGCAGCAATTCGGCGATGTGGGCGTCATCTTCAACTATCAGCACGCGTCGGGGCGTATCCATGTGGGGGCTCGGGCCAGTTCAGTACCGCCATTGTCGCCAATCCACCGGCGGGGAGTTATCACAAATATTTTAAGTTTGCGTGAGGACTCCGATATCGGGCCCGGGGAAGAATGGCTTCAACGACAGAACGCCCCGGAGACCCGCCATGTTGGCAAGCCCCGCAAGTCACGATACACCGGCCGCCCCGCGCCCGGCCGGCGCCATCCATCCCGGCTGGTTGCGGGCGATGCATTGGATCAATGCGCTGGCCGTCGTGATCATGGTGATGAGCGGCTGGCGCGTCTATAACGCCGCCCCGTTCTTCGACTTCACCTTCCCCAACGGCATCACGCTGGGCGGCTGGCTGGGCGGCGCCCTGCAATGGCACTTCGCCGGCATGTGGCTGCTGTTCGCCAACGGCCTGCTGTATCTGGCGCTGAACGTGGCCACCGGCCGCCTCTGGCGCAAGTTCTTCCCCGTCAGCCCCCGCGGCGTGGCCGCGGACCTGGGCGCCGCGTTGCGCGGCAAGCTCGCCCACGACGACCTGCGCCACTACAACCAGGTGCAGAAACTGGCGTACCTGTTCGTCATGGCCGACATCGTGGTGCTGGTGCTGTCCGGGCTGGTGCTGTGGAAGTCGGTGCAGTTCGATGGGCTGCGCGACCTGCTGGGCGGCTATGAATTTGCGCGCCGCCTCCATTTCTTCGCCATGGCGCTGCTGGTGGCGTTCGTGGCAGTCCATCTGGTGATGGTGGCGCTGGTTCCGCGCAGCCTCGTCGCCATGATCCGCGGCAAATAAGGAGCCCTTCGTGAGCCAGAAAAGACGCTTGTCGCTGTTGGGCCTGGACGGCCCGGCCATCCTGAAAGAAGCCAGGAACCTGCTGGCCAAACGGGTCGAGCAGCCTTCGCGCCGCACGTTCCTGCGCAACAGCCTGACGCTAGGCGGGCTGGCGATGCTGTCGGGCTGCTCGCTATCCGACGACGAGAACGTGGAGAAGGCGCTGGCCACCGTGTCCCGCTTCAACGACCGCGTGCAAGGCTGGATCTTCGACCCCAACAAGCTGGCGCCGACCTACCCCGAATCGATGATCACGCGGCCGTTCCCATTCAACGCCTACTACGGCATCGACGAAGTCCGCCAGGTCGAGGAAGCGTCGTTCCGGCTGGAAGTCACCGGCATGGTGGCCGACAAGCGCCAATGGCGGTTGGAGGAACTACGCGCCATGGCCCAGATCGACCAGGTCACCCGGCACATCTGCGTGGAAGGCTGGAGCGCCATCGGCAAGTGGGGAGGCGTGCCGTTCTCGACGTTCTTGAAGCGCGTGGGCGCCGACCTGACCGCGAAATACGTGGGCTTCAAGTGCTCGGACGACTACTACACCAGCATCGACATGCCGACGGCACTGCACCCGCAGACCATCCTGGCGTTGACCTATGACGGCAAGACCCTGCCCCCCGAATACGGCTTTCCCATGAAGCTGCGCATGCCCACCAAGCTTGGCTACAAGAACCCCAAGCACATCCGGGCGATTTTCGTCACCAACACCTACCCAGGCGGTTACTGGGAGGACCAGGGCTACAACTGGTTCGGCGGCAGCTAGGTGGAAATCCTGTTTGACCTCTCTTTCTCAAAGGAATACATCATGAAGACACTCACCACCGCCGCTTTCTCCCTGTGCCTGGCCTTTGGCGCCGTGGCCGCCCATGCCGCCGACACCATGGGCAAAGACAATATGGCCAAGGATTCGATGTCCAAGGACAGCATGTCGAAAGACGGCATGTCCAAGGGCGGCATGGCAAAGGATGGGATGGCGAAGGACGGCATGTCGCACGACGGGATGAAGAAGGATTCCATGTCCAAGGACGGTATGTCGAAAGACGGTATGTCCAAAAGCGGCATGACCAACGACAGCATGAAGAAGTAGGCCACCAAGTCAGACCGGCGGCCGGCCCCGCGCCGCTTGCCCGCACGCGGAACCCGCCCCCACCCTTCTCCCTTAGCCGGAGCCATGCCATGACATTGAATCGCAGACATTTCCTGAGCCTGGGCGGCGTCGCGGCCCTGGCCGCCGGCCTGGCCCCGTTGCTGGCCGCACGCAGCGCGCCGCCCGCGGCCTCGTTCCCCTACGCCTTGACCGACGCCCAATGGCGCGCCCGCCTTACGCCTGCGCAGTTCGACGTGCTGCGTCGCGAGGGCACCGAAAGACCCTACACCAGCCCCCTGAACGATGAACACCGCACTGGCACGTTCTCTTGCGCGGGCTGCGAACAGAAGCTGTTTTCCTCAAGCACCAAATTCGACAGCGGCACCGGCTGGCCCAGCTTCTGGCAACCGCTGGCGGCCGCCGTCGGCGAAACCCGGGACAGCAGCTTCGGCATGGTCCGCACTGCCGTCTATTGCGCCAACTGCGGCGGCCACCTGGGGCACGTCTTCGACGACGGCCCCCGCCCGACCGGCCTGCGCTACTGCATGAACGGCGTGGCCATGACCTTCGCCCCGCAGGCTTAACCACACCGCCCGATCAGGACCCCACACCATGAACATCCCGTTTCGCAAGCTCTGCGCCACCCTGGCCGCCGCCTCCGGCCTGCTGGGGGCTGGTGCGTCCCAGGCGGCCGAATCCGCCTTCATCATTCCGCCGCCCGCCGTCGATCAGGCGAAAGACGCCGCCCCGCAGGAAAAGGCCGTCATCGCCGGCGGCTGCTTCTGGGGCGTGCAAGCCGTGTTTCAGCACGTCAAGGGCGTGACCAGCGCGGTGTCCGGCTATGCCGGCGGCAAGGAAAACACCGCCAACTACGACACCGTCAGCAGCGGCCGCACCGGCCACGCCGAAGCCGTGGAAATCACCTACGACCCCAAGCAGGTCAGTTATGGACAGCTGCTGCAGATCTATTTCTCGGTAGCGCATGATCCCACCCAGCTGAACCGCCAGGGCCCGGACAGCGGCACGCAATACCGCTCAACCGTCTTCCCGTCCAACGACGGCCAACGCAAGGTGGCCGAGGCCTACATCGCGCAACTGAACCAGACGGGCGTGTATTCGAAGGCGCTGGCGACCACGGTGGAACCGCTGCAGGGCTTCTATCCGGCCGAGGGCTACCACCAGGACTACCTGGTGCGTCACCCGTACAGCATGTACATCATGGTGAACGACATCCCCAAAGTGGAGAACCTGGCCAAGACCTTCCCGGACCGGTATCGGGACAAGCCGGTGCTGGTGAATTGAGGGTCTGCCGGCCCATCGGGGTCCAAAAGGGCGAGCAATCGCCCTGCTGGCGCGTTGCCGTACTCCTTGGGCATAAGGCTTGCTGATAAGAGAAAGCGCCACGGCCCGCCGGGGAACCCGTTCTGGTCAACTCTGCCGCCATCGTCCTCCCGTTACAAGGAGGGTGACTGCCGCGCGCGACATAACGTGCCAAAGGCGAAATTCCAAAGGAGATCAGCGATGAGCGAAAAAACTGCAATGGTTGGCTTGGCCGTCCTGCTGGGCGTCTTCTCAAGCGTGCCGGCCGCTTCGGCGCAGGGCTCGCCGCAGTCGGTAACCGAAGTTCGAGTCGACGTTGCGAAGGTGGACGCGGGATACCGCGCGTCGAAGATGAGCGGTTCCACCGTCTACAACAGCAAGAAGGAAAAGATCGGCACCGTCGACGATCTGATCCTGGGACCTCCGGATTGGGTGCCGTACGCCGTCCTTTCGGTCGGAGGCATACTCGGCGTAGGCAATCATCTCGTCACTGTGCCCCTGGCAAAAATGCAAATCACCGACGATCAGTTGGTGCTGCCGGAGGCAACCAAGGACACGCTGAAAGCGCTACCCGAGTTCAAGTACGTGAAATAGGGGCTTTATTCCATCTTCCGGCCAAATTTCGCACGTCGAACAATTGCGGCGAATTTAAAGGGTTGAGACACAGCACCATGTGAATGTCAGCCCTCCAACCGGAATTGCGGCAAGGCAATCTCGGGGGAGGCCTGCTCGAAGCACACGCACACGCGGCTTCCTATCCGGACCGCCTCGGGTGGACTGTCGATGATGTTGGCCATCATGCGCACGCCCTCATCCAGGTCGATCATGGCGACGACGTACGGCACTTTTTCACTCAGGGCCGCATTGCTCGGACGCCGGTTGATGGTGTAGGTGTAGACGGTTCCCTGGCCTGCGGATTCGATCCACTCGATGCTGTCCGACAGGCAGGCCGTGCAGAACTCGCGCGGATAGAACTGGCGCGCCTTGCAGCAGCCGCATTGCTGGATGACCAGGCGACCTTCCTTCGCTGCATCCCAGTAGGGCTGGGTGATCCGGGTCGGTTGCGGCAGCGGGCGTTGAACTTGGTCCATGGTCAGACTCCGAGAATCAGGGTGGTGTTGCAGGAAAAAACCAGCCCGGGCGCATGGACCAGAGCCAGTTCGGCCTTGGGCAGCTGGCGCTCGCCGCATTCCTTGCGCAACTGGTGCACGGCCTCGAGTAGCAGCAGCATGCCGAACTGGCCGGGATGGTTGTAGGACAGGCCGCCGCCCGAGGTATTGATGGGGAAGTCGCCTCCGGGCGCCAGGCGTCCATCCGCCACGAAGGCCCCGCCCTCGCCGCGCTTGCAGAAGCCCAGCTCCTCCAGCGACTGGATCACGCCGATGGTGAAGTGGTCGTAGATCTGCACCACGTCGATGTCCGCCCGCGTGACGCCGGCCATCTCCAGCGCGGCGTCCGCCGTCTGCGCCACATTGGTGTCCAGCCAGTCCGCGGTATTGAAGGGCGTGTAATGATGCGAGAAGGATTCGGCAATGCCCATCACGTAGACCGGTGGCCGCTTCAGCGTACGAGCGCGCGCGGCGGACGTGACGATGACCGCCCCGCCGGCGTCGGTCACCAGGCAGCAGTCGCGCTGGCGCAAAGGATCGGCAATCATCTTGGAAGCCATGACTTCCTCGATCGAGGTTTCCTCGCGCCGGTAGGCTTTGGGATTGAGCTGCGCCCATTTTCGCGCCGCCACCGCCACTTCGGCCAGGTCCTTGTGGGTGGTGCCGTAGCGCTGCATGTGCAGCTGCGCCACCATCGCGTAATAGCCGATGGGACTCAGCTGGCCATAGGGCGTGATGAACTGCCCGCGCGGCATGCGCATGTCCTCCGGCGTACCGCCCACCTTGCGCGTTCCGTCCGACAACTGGGTGCTGCCGTAGGCCACCAGCGCCACCTCGCACATACCGGCCTCGATCGCGGCCATGGCGTGGCGGACGTGCATGACGCTGGACATGCCGCCCACGCTGGTTGAATCCACGTAGCGCGGGCGTATGCCCAAATATTCGGCCAGATGCAGTCCGGCGAACTTGTCGTCCACGTGCGCGAACACGCCGTCGACGTCCTGGAGAGTCAATCCCGCATCGCGCAGGGCGCGGGCCGCCGCCTGCGCCTGCAGGTCCAGCGAGGTCATCCCGGGCACTTTCCCGAGGTCGGATTCGGCGGCGCCGACGATGGCAACCGATTTCGAAAGATGCTTGGTCATGTAGGAATCTGCTCCTGTCGAAGTCCAAAAATAGGGTTCAAAGCGTCCGGGCGATCAGCTCGCGCATCACTTCCGAGGCGCCGCCGTAGATCCGATTGGGCCGCACGTCGGTGTAGGCGCGGGCGATGGGATACTCGCGCATGTAGCCGTAGCCGCCGTGGAACTGCAGCAGATCGTCGATGGCGCTGGTGGCTTCGGACGCCCACAGCTTGGCCATGGCGGCGCCCCCGGCGTCGAGTTCGCCATCCAGGTATTGCTGCACGCAGCCGTCGACGAAGGCTCGGGTGGCGGCGGCCAGGGTCTTGATGTCGGCCAGCTTGAAGCGGATGTACTGGTTGTCGATCAAGGCCTTGTCGAAGGCACGGCGTTCCTTGGTGTAGTCGACGGTCCATTGCAGCGCGCTCTCCAGCGCCATGGCGCAGCGCACCGCGATCATCAGCCGTTCGCGCACCAGCTCCTTCATCAGGTAGCCGAAGCCCTGCCCCGGTTCTCCCAGCATGTCCTCGTCCGGCACGAACATGTCCTGGAAGAACAATTCGGCCGTGTCCTGCGCCTTCTGCCCGACCTTGTCCAGCAGCCGCCCGCGCGTGAATCCGGGCGTCGCGGCATCGACCCAGAACAGGCTGATGCCGCGCGAGCCGGCGCCGGGATCCGTCTTGGCCACCACCAGCACACGATCAGCATGGAAGCCGTTGGTGATAAAGGTCTTCTGGCCGTTTATGACGTAGCCGCCCTGCGCCCGGGCCGCCGCGGTGCGGATCGCCTTGACGTCGCTGCCCGCGCCTGGCTCGGTCATCGCGAGAGACGCCACGATGTCGCCCTGGGCCATGCCGGGCAGATCGCGCCGCTTCTGGCTTTCGGTGCCGAAATTCAATAAATACGGCGCCACGATGTCCGAATGCGTGGTGAAACCCGTCACGCCCGTAGCCAGCGCGCGGGCGATCTCCTCCACCACGATGATGGTGTGCAGGAAATCCCCGCCGCCGCCGCCGTATTCTTCAGGCGTGCTAGGCAGCAGGATGCCCGCCGCGCCGGCCTTGCGCCACAGGTCGCGCGGCACCAGGCCGTCCTGTTCCCATTGATAGTGATGGGGCGTTATCTCGTCCGCAATGAAGCGCGCCACCGTGTCGCGGAACAATTCGTGGTCCGCCGAGAAGAGCTTGCGTTGCTGGTTCATGCTGCCTCCTGATCTGTCATGAAGGGCCTCCTAGGGCCAGTAGCGCTGCTTGACCAGCCGCTTGAGCAGCTTGCCCGTCTCGGTGCGCGGCATGTCGGTGGAAAAATCCACGCTCTTGGGGCACTTGATGGGCGAGATGCGCTCGCGGCAATACGCGATCAGCTGCTGCGCCAGGTCAGCGCTGGCCGCGTTGGGATCACGCAATTGCACGACCGCCTTGACCTCCTCGCCGAACTCGTCGTTCGGCACGCCGACCACCGCCACATCGGCCACGGCGGGGTGCGTGCAAAGCAGGTTCTCCGCTTCCTGGGGATAGATGTTGACTCCGCCCGACACGATCATGTTGGACAGGCGATCGGTCAGGTACAGATAGCCGTCCTGGTCCAGGTAGCCGATATCGCCATAGGTGGCCCAGCCGCGCGCGTTGTAGGCGCCGCGCGTCTTGTCCGGATCCTTGTGGTATTCGAATGAACCGCCCCCCGAAAAGTAGATGACCCCGGGCTGGCCCGCCGGCAGTTCGGTCAGCCCGTCCTCGCTCATGATGTGCGCCTGGCCGAACTCCGGTCTGCCCACCGAGCCGCGATGCGCCAGCCATTCCTCGGAACCCAGCGACGTACGCCCGACCAGTTCCGTGCCGCTGTAGTACTCGTACAGGATCGGTCCCCACCACGCGATCATGGCTTCCTTGACGTCGGCCGGGCACGGTGCGGCCGCATGCACCGCGTAGCGCAGCGTGGACAGGTCGTGGCGCGTGCGCTCTGTCTCTGGCAGGCGCAGCAGACGGATGAACATGGTCGGCACCCATTGCGAATGCGTGACACCGTAGGCGGCGATGGCCTCCAGCGCCGCGGCCGCATCGAATTTTTCCATCATGACGCAGCTGCCGCCGGCGCGCAGCGCCGCCATGTTCCAGCGCACCGGGGCCGCGTGATAGAACGGCGCCGTGGACAGATAGACCGTGTCGCGATCGAACGCCTTCCAGGCGCTGCTGGGCGAGTCGCCGACACGGAAGTAGCGGTTGGCGACCGATAGCGGACGCTTGATTCCCTTGGGCAGTCCGGTGGTGCCCGACGAATAGAGGAAGTCCGTGCCTTCCGGGGTTTCCGGCAGCGCCACGTCGTCGGCGCAGCGGCCGACCCAGGCCTCGTACTGGATTGCACCGGCGTCCGCGCCGTCCATGCAGACACGCAGCACGCCGCGCGCATCCAGGCTGTCCACATCGGTTTCGGTCTGCGTGCAGCCGGAATAGAACAGCACGCGCGCGTCGCAATTCTCGATGATGTAGCGCGCTTCTTCGCGCTTGAGATGCCTGCTGATGGTGGTGTAGTACAGGCCGACGCGATGCGCGGCCCACAGCAGTTCGAAGAACCGCGGATGGTTCTCCAGGAATACTGCAATCCCGTCGCCGGCCTGCAGGCCGGCATCCAGCAAGGCCGCGGCGCATTTGCGGCTGCGCAGCTCCAGCTCGCGCCAGGTCACCGTGATACCGGACGGAATCATGCGGTAGGCGATGCGATCGGGCATCTCCCGGGCATGGGCTTCAAGTGCAGACATGGTTCACCTCTGGTTTGCTCAATTGGCCAGGCGGGCAACGCCGTTGCTCAGCACCACTGTGCCGCGCTCGTCGGCCAGCGCGCGAAATTGCAGGCGGTCACCATCGCGCCAGATTTCCACGCGCAGCGTCTCGCCCGGGAAGAACGGTGCGGAAAAGCGCGCGGCGATCGCACCCAGCCGTTGGGGCGACGCAGCTGCGCAAGCCTGCAGCAAGGCGCGCGCAGCCATTCCATAGGTGCACAGCCCGTGCAGGATGGGCCGCTCGAAACCGGCGGCGCGCGCCATGTGCGGCAGCGCGTGCACCGGATTGAGGTCGCCGTTCAGGCGGTACAACAAGGCTTGCTGCGGCAGCGTGGACAGCAACACGACCTGATCGGGTTCGCGCTGTGGCGTGGCCGGCAACGCCTCCGGCGGCTCGTCGCCCTGGCCAAAGCCGCCATCGGCGCGGCAGAACGACACGTGCTCCACCGTGGCCAGCGGTGCCCCGCTATCGGCGTCGGAAATGTCGCGCACCGTCACCACCAGCGCGCCCTTGCTGGCGCCTTTGTCCACCACCCGCGTGACGCGGGTCTGGCTGCGCACTGCCCCGGCCGCGGCCAGCGGGGCGTGAAACGTCATGCGGTGCTCGCCGTGCAGGATCTTCACCCAGTCGATGCCGGTGGCCGGGTCGGCTGCCCAACCGTTGGGCGCGCCGAGGGTGGCCAGGAAGGTCGGCACCACGGCCGTCCCCTCTTCGTGCACGTAGCGCAGCTCGTCTTCATTGGCCGGATCAGTGCCGTAGCCCAGACCCAGCGCATAGATCATGCAGTCGCGCTCGGTGTAGCGGTCCACGCGGTCTTCGAACTTCCAGTTGCGCAGGCGTTGATAATCGATTGCCATGGATCATGCCTCCCTAAGCATGCCGGCGGCGACCTTGCCGCCGCCGGCGTACAGGTCATTCCGCCTTGATGCCGGCGGCTTTGATGATTTTTTCCCAGCGGTCCTTTTCCGACCGGATGAAGCCGTCGAACTCGGCTGCCGTGCCGCCCAGAGGAATGCCGCCCTGCTGCGCCAATTGCTTCTTCACGTCTTCATCGGCCAGGACTGCATTGAGCTCCGTATTCAGGCGCGCCACCACGGCCGGCGGCGTGCGCGCTGCGACCAGCACGCCCAGCCAGGCACCGACATCCACATCGGGATAGCCTTGCTCGGCCAGCGTCGGCACGTCGGGCAATATTTGGCTGCGTTCACGGGTGGTGACGGCCAGCGCCCGCAGCCTGCCGGCCTTGACCAACGGCGCCACGGTGATCACGTTCTCGACCGTAAAGTCGACCTGGCCAGCGACCAGGTCGTTGGTTGCCGGCGCCGCCCCCTTGTACGGCACGGTGACGGCCGTGAACTCCAGGCGATTCTTCAGCAGTTCGCCGCCCAGGTGTCCGGAGGTCCCGATCATCGACACCGCCATGGACAGGTTGCCCTGTTTGCCGCGGGCATAGTCACGGAACTCCGCCAGCGTCTTGACGGGCGCGTTGGCGTTGACGACCAGCGCATTCGGCATGGTGATGATGCGCGCCACCGGCGCAAAGTCGGACATCGCATACGGCAGCTTGCTGTACAGCGTGTAATTGACCGCGTTCGGCCCGCTGCTGCCCATGACCATCGTGTACCCGTCGGGCTCGGCCCGAAGCAAGCTCTGCATGCCCAGAATGCCAGCCGCGCCGGGCACGTTTTCGACCACTACCGGCTGCCCCAGCCGTTCAGACAATTTCTTGCCCACGATCCGACTGGTGATGTCCAGGATGCCGCCCGGCGAACTGGGCGCGATCAGCCGCAAAGGTCTGTTCGGGTAGCCCTCCGCCGCTCGCGACATCTGCGGCAAGGCCAATGAAGTCATCAGGCCGGCAAGGACTGCCAGCGCGACTCGCCTGCGTTTGTTCATGTCTGTCTCCTGATAGTTTTCGTCTCGCGGGCTTGTGGCGCCCGCTGTCTGGACTCCGCTGGGCGGATCCCTTACTGCGCGTCAATCCACCTTCATGCCGGTCGCGTCGACCACGCCCTGCCACTTCCGCACTTCGGTCTTCAGGAAAGCGCGGGCCTCCTCCGGGCCGCCGGTCAGGGGCCGGGCATAGATCCGGTCCATGAACTCCTGCACATCGGGTTGCGTGTTGATGTCAGCGACGGCGTCGGCCAGTTTCTTTAAGACCGGTGCCGGCACCTTGGCGGGTGCCGCCATGAAGTACACCGCTTCCACGTCGTAGCCCTTGAGGCCGGCCTCTTCGATGGTGGGCAGGTCCGGCATCGCCTTCATGCGTTCGCGCCCGGTCACCGCCAGCGCCTTCAGCTTCTTGGACTGCACCAGCGGGATCGCGGTGGAGACGCTGCCGAACATCATGTCTACCGTGCCCGACATCAGGTCCACCTCGGCCGGGCTCACCCCCTTGTAGGGCACGTGGGTCATGTCGACGCCGGCCATGACCTTGAACAATTCGCCGGCCAGATGAATGGAAGAGCCCATGCCGGCCGACCCGAAGGTCAGCTTGTTGCCACCGGCCTTGGCCTTGCGAATCAGGTCGTCGACGCCCTGGATGCTGGAGCCGGGCGGCACGACCAGGATGTTGGGCGTGGACGCCACCATGCCGATGGGCATCAGGTCGCGCTCCCAGTCGTAGGGGTTGCGCTTCATGGCGGCGTTGGCAGCCACATAGTTGGCCGCCATCGCGATGATGTAGCCATCAGCCGGCGCCTGCGTCAGCGCCTGGATCGCGATGTTGCCGCCGGCGCCCGGACGGTTTTCCACGATGAACGTCTGATTGAAACGCTCCCCCAGCTTCTTGGCATACAGACGGGCGAGCAAGTCGGTGGCGCCGCCGGGCGCGAAGCCCACATAAACCCGCACCGGCTTATCCGGATAAGCGTCGGCCGCGCCCGCTGCTCCGACAGCAGTCAGGCTCAGTACCGCGGCCAACAATCCCTTCAACATTTCCATGAGTCGATCTCCTTCCGTTTTTTTAGAGATAGGGGAACGTCGGGCCAGCTTATTCCGACATGCCGAACAGTATAACGACGTGCCGATATTAATTGTCAATATTTCCGGTGGTGTGTATATTTGTTCGGAACCTCGGAATAAATTCGAACCTACTCGTCGCCTATCCCGAGATATCGGATTTCGGGCCCAGGGCGGCGGGCACTATCAGCTACAGAAGGGGAATGGAGATGGACCTGCAACTCACCGGTAAAGTCGCTGTCATCACGGGCTCCGGCCGCGGCATCGGCTACGCCTCGGCGCTGGCTCTGGCGCAGGAAGGCGCGCGGATCGTCATTACCGATATCAACCCCGAATCGGTGGAACAGGCGGTTGGCGGCCTGAAACAGGCGGGCCACGATGCCATCGGCGCCGTGCTGGACGTCTGCGATCCTGATCAAGTCCAGACCATGGCCGAGCTCGCGGCGCACGCGTTCGGCGGCATCGACATCCTGGTCAACAACGCCGGTTTCACGCGCGACAAGTACCTGCTCAAGATGCCGGTGGAAGACTGGGACTCGGTGGTGGACACCGTCCTGAAGGGCGCCTACTACTGCACCAAGGCTGCCCTGCCCTCGATGATGGAAAGGAAGTGGGGCCGCGTCATCAACATTGCCTCGCGCGCACACTGGGGCAATCCCGGCCAGACCAACTATTCGGCCGCCAAGGCCGGGCTGATCGGATTCACCCGCGCGCTGGCGCTGGAACAAGGCAAATTCAACATCACCGCCAACGCCATCGCGCCGGGGCTGATCGAAACACCGCTGGTGCGCGGCCTGTCAACCTATGACACGCTGCGCGCCAATGCGTTGGCGCGCCAGCCGGTGCCGCGTCTGGGCGCGGTCGAGGACATCGCCAATGCCGTGGCCTTCCTGGCTTCCGAGCGGTCCTCTTTCATCACGGGTGAACTGCTGCACGTGACCGGCGGCCGCTACGCTTCCTGATATCCCTTCCCCGCGCCCCCACTCCGGAATCCGATCAACCATGCAAAGCGCAAGCCCTGCCAGCCCGCCCCCGCTTCCCGTCCAGCAGCCCCTGGAAGTCGGCCATCGTTTCGAATCAGCCGGCCGCACCATCACCGAGAGCGATATCGTCAACTTCGCCTGCCTGTCCGGCGACTTCAACCGCCTGCACGTCGACCACGAATACGCCAGCGCCACGCCCTTCGGCCAGCGTATCGCCCACGGCCTGCTGGTGCTGTCCGTGCTGTCCGGACTGACCACCCAGTCCAGCGGCTACCGTCAGCTGGAACCTTATGTACTGGCTCTGATCGACATCCATTGCCGCTTTCCCAAACCTACCTTCATCGGCGACACCATCGTGGTGCGGGTGACGGTGGCGGAAAAAACCGGGCAGTACCGCCCAGGCAAGGACAAGGTGGTGTTCCGACGCGAAGCCATCAACCAGCGCGGCGAGGTAGTGGTTCAGGCAGACTTCGCGATGATTCTGCGGTCCATGGAGGGTGCAGCATGAAACCGTTTGCAGATCTGAGCCGCTTCATCAATCCGCGCAACGTGGCCGTGGTCGGCGCCTCCGCCCGCGAATCCAGCCAGGGGCGCCGCCTGTACGACAACCTGGTACTGCATTCGTCGGTGCCCGGCGAGGTGTACGCGGTCAACCCGGCCTACCAGGAAATCGGCGGACGGCCGTGCTGGCCCTCCATCAGCGCCCTGCCCGAGGCCGAGATCGACGTAGCGCTGATCATGATCAACGCCACGCTGGTGCTGGATGCCTTGCGGCAATGCGCGGCGCGCGGGATACCCTTCGCCGTGGTCATGACATCTGGCTTTTCGGAAGCGGGCGAGGAAGGCCAGCGGCTCGAACGCGAGATCGCCCAGCTGTGCGAGGCCACCGGCCTGCACGTCTACGGACCGAACTGCCCCGGCTTCGTGAATGTGCGCGACCGCCTGGGCATGACCTTCTCGCCCGCTTTCAAGGACGATCTGAACGCAGGCTCGATCGGCCTGGCGACCCAGGGCGGCGGACTGGGCCGCAACCTGCTGCAGGGCCTGTCTTTCGGCCAGGGCGTGGGCCTGTGGTTTTCCGCCGGCAATGAGGTGGACCTGGAAATTCCCGACTTTATTGCCCACATGGCGAACGATCCGAAGATCAGCGTAATCGCCCTGCTGATGGAAGGCGTCAAGCACGGCCGTCGGCTGACCGCCGCGCTGGAACTGGCGCGTGCCCGCAATAAGCCTGTGGTGGTGCTGAAGGTGGGGCGCTCGGAAGCCGGGGTGCGCGCGGCGCAGTCGCACACGGCGTCGGTGGCCGGCACCGCCGCCGTCAACAGCGCCGTGTTCCGCCAGTTCGGCGCCATTGAGGTGGACGACCTGGACCAATTGCTGGCGGCCTCGCGCCTGCTGACCCAGATCACGCCCAAGAGCGGCAACGGCTTGTGCATCTATACCTTCTCGGGCGGTACCGCCGCGCTGGCGGCCGACATCGCCGGCGCGGCCGGCCTCCCGATGGCAGTGTTCGCGCCCGAGACCAAGGCCGCCCTGCGCAAACTGCTGCCGGATTTCGCCAGCATGGACAATCCCGTCGACACCACCGCCGACATCCTGCGCAACCCGGAGGCCTCGGCCGCATGCCTGCGCGCGATATGCGCCGACCCCCAGGTGGGCACGGTCCTGTTCCCTATCCCCATGGATTACGGTTCCATCACCGACGGCATGGCCCAGGCCATCGCCACGGTGGCGGCCGAAACCGCCACCTTGATCGTGCCGGTCTGGATGAGCCGGCGCCTGGGCGGCGGTTTCCAGTTGCTGGAGACGGCCGGCCTCCTGCCCTTCCTGTCTCTGTCGGACGCCATAGCGGCCCTGTCCAAGGCCATCCCGTGGAAGCTGCCCGCGCACGAGAGCGCCGCCGCTCCCCAACAAATGGCAGCCGCAGCCGGCAAGGTCCGCATGCTTAGCGAAGCCGCCGCCAAATCCCTGCTGCGGGAAGCCGGCCTGCCGATACCTGAAGGGGTGGTGGTCGCCAGCGCTGCGCAGGCGGCCCAGGAAGCCGAGCGCCTGGGCTTTCCCGTAGTGATGAAGGTGGTCAGCGCCCAGATCGCGCACAAGACCGAAGCGGGCGGCGTCAAGCTGGGCATCGCCAGCGCCAGTGCGGCGCGGGATGCCTATGCCGCCATCCACGAGTCCGTCGCGCGCCATAACCCCGACGCCGCTATCGACGGCATACTGGTGGAGCGCATGCTGCCACCAGGCGGCCGCGAGGTGCTCGTCGGCGTGCACATCGACCCGGCCTTCGGCCTGGTGCTGACCTTCGGCCTGGGCGGCATCTTCGTCGAGACCATCCGCGACGTGGCCCACCGCATGATTCCGCTGTCGCGAGACGACGCGCGCGCGCTGCTCGACGAGATCCGCTACGCCGAAGTGCTGGACGGCGTGCGCGGCCAGGCGCCTGCCGACCTCACGGCCCTGGAGGACCTGATCCTGCGGGTATCGGACTTCGCCTGGAGCCACCGCGACGCCTTGCAGGAAATGGAGCTCAACCCGGTCTGGGTCGGTGCCGAAGGACAAGGCGCGATGCCGCTGGACGCGTTGATCGGCTTGCGCCCCGGCGCCGACCCCGCCCTGGGCCAACGCCAGCCCTGAGCACCACTGGACTCTCCTTCCCGAACATACTCGCCTAGGACACGCATGGACTTCTCATTGGACTCCACCCAGATCGAATTGCGCGATTCATTGCGCCGGTACCTGGCCGCCGAAGTCGCGCCGATCGTCAACCGTTACGAAGCCGAAGCCCGCGTGGTGCCGCAGGACATGGTCCGTGCCATGCGCGACTTCGGCCTGCTGGGCGGCATGCTGCAGGAAAAGGACGGCGGCTATGGCTTGCCGATGACGACCTACGGCATGCTGATAGCCGAGCTGGCGAGCGTCTGGCCTTCGCTGCGAAGCATCGTCAGCACCAGCAATCTCGCCGCCTCGGTGCTGAGCGACGGCGGCTCGCCCTACCTCAAGGAAAAGTATTTGCCGCGGGTCCTGTCGGGCGACGCGATCGCCAGCTTTGCCCTCAGCGAACCCAACATCGGTTCGGACGCCGCCAACGTCGAAACCCGCGCCGTTGAAACCGCGACCGGCTGGCGAGTCAACGGCCGCAAGCTCTACATCAGCCTGGGCACGGTGTGCGAGCTGGGCGTGGTGTTCGTGCAGACCCAGCGGCAAAATGGCGAGCGCGGCGTCTCCTGCCTGCTGTTCGAGCGCGCCATGGCGGGCTTTTCGTCCAGCCCCATCCACAAGATGGGCATGCTGAGCTGCCCGCTGGGTGAACTGCTGTTCGAAGACGTGGAGATTCCGGCGGCCAACCTGATCGGCACCGAGGGCAAGGGCTTTGCGCTGGCCAAGAAATACCTCAACATCGGCCGTTGCGTGGTGGCGTTCTCGGCGCTGGGCATTGCCGAGGCCGCCTACGAGGCGGCGGTAAAATACGCCGGCGACCGGGTCCAGTTCGGCCGGCCCATAGGCGGCTTCCAGCTGGTGCAGCATATGATCGCCGACATGATGACGCTGGTCGAGACCTCGCGCCTGCTGTGTTGGCGCGCCGCCGACGCGCTGGACCGCAACGCCGCCGACAGCCAGATGCTATGTTCGATGGCCAAGCGCCACGCCACTGACGCCGTGCTGCGCGTGGCGGAACTGTCCATGCAAGTGCACGGCGGCGCGGGCTACACCACGCTTTTCCCGGTCGAGCGTTATTACCGCGACGCCCGCCACCTGAGCATCGCCGAAGGCACCAACCAGATTCAGGCCTTGCTCATGGCGCAGAGCGTATTGGGCATATCCGCCTTGAAATGACCGGCTACGCCAAAGCCCCGGCCGGCTCCCCACTCAACTCCGACATCCTATGCCGCAAATTCTCCCTACCGCGCAACGTGTGCTGCAAGTCTTCGAAGTCTATGCGCGGGAACGCCGTCCCCTGACGAATTCGGAAATGGCGCGCTTTCTCGATCTGGCCGACAGCAGCTGCTCGGACCTGCTCTACACGCTGCGCCAGGCCGGCTATCTGCTGCGCACACCGAAATCGCGCTACTTCCACCCGACGGGCAGGCTCCTCGACGTGGCGCAAGGCATCTCGGCGGCCGACCCGCTGCAGGCCTTCGCATCCGAAGCGCTGGAGATCCTGACGCGCCAGTCCGGTGAGTCCTCCATGTGCGGCCTGCTCGACGGCAACAAGGTGAAGATCTACGCCAGCCAGGAGAGCCCGCGCGCCTTGCGCTACGTGGTACAGCCCGGCACCACCTTCGACCTGCAGGTCGCCGCGCTGGGCAAGGCCTTGCTGGGCGAGATGGACGCGACGGAACGCAACGCACTCATCGACACGCTGCCGTTCGAGCACGTCACGGCCAGCACCATCACCAACCCCGACACCTTGCGCGCGCAGATCGAATCGCAGCGGGCCAAGCACTACTTCAACAGCCGCGACGAGGGCAATGAAGGCGTGTCGGCCGTCGGCATCGCGGGCCGCGTGGGCGGCCAGCTGACGGCGCTGTCCATTGTCGGCCCCACTCACCGCATGGATGCCAACATGGACAAGTACATCCAGATCATCCTGGACGCGCGCGCCGAATTCTTCGAGTCCTGAAACACGCAATCATGGAGTGACGATAGACATGGCTGGTGCTCTGAGCGGATTTACGGTGGTGGAAATGGCCGGCATAGGGCCCGGTCCGTTCTGCGCCATGATGTTGGCGGACATGGGCGCGGACGTGATCCGCATTGACCGGCTCACGCCCGGATTCCTGGGCGGCGGCGGCACCATCATCGACAGAGGCCGCCGCACGATCGCGCTGGACCTCAAGCAGCCCGGCGCGGCTGATATCGTATTGCGGCTGCTGGACAAGGCCGACGCCCTGCTCGAAGGGTTCCGGCCGGGCGTCATGGAAAGGCTGGGCCTGGGGCCCGACGAATGCCTGGCGCGCAATCCGCGGCTGGTTTACGGACGCATGACCGGCTGGGGGCAGGACGGTCCGCTGGCGCAGTCGGCCGGCCATGATCTGAACTACATCGCCATCACCGGCGCCCTGCACGCCATGGGACATGCCGAGCTGCCGCCCGCGCCGCCGCTGCACCTGGTCGGCGACATGGGCGGCGGCGCCATGATGCTGGCCTTCGGCGTTCTTTGCGGCCTGCTTGAAGCCGGACGCACTGGCCGGGGCCAGGTGGTGGACGCGGCCATCTGTGACGGCGCCTCCCTGCTGGCCAGCGCCTACCACGGCAAGCTGCAGGATGGCGGCTGGGTCAACCAGCGCCAGTCCAACATGCTGGATGGCGGCGCCCACTTCTACGGCTGCTACACCTGCGCCGACGGCAAGTACGTCTCCATTGGCGCCATCGAACCACAGTTCTATCGCCTGCTGCTGGAACGCTGCGGGATCGACGACCCGGATTTCCAGCAGCAATGGGATCGCGCGCAATGGCCGCAGCTGCGCGCCAAGCTGGCGGGCATCATCGCCGGCAAGACCCGCGAGCAATGGTGCTTGCTGCTCGAAGGCACGGACGCCTGCTTTGCGCCCGTGCTCGACTTCGAAGAAGCGCCGCGGCACCCGCATCACCAGGCGCGCGGCAGCTTCGTCAAAAGCGGCGGCACGCTATGCCCCGCCCCCGCGCCGCGCCTGTCGCGCACGCCGGGGCAGGCCCGCGCCGTACCCAAGCCGGGCGAGCACACGGAAGAACTGCTGGCGGAACTGGGTCTGGCGCAAACCGAGATCCAGGCCTTGCGCGAACGCGGCGCCATCGCCTGACGGGCCCGCGGCAGCTTGCGGCCAGGCTCAAGTGCGCGGCCCGGTCATCATGGAGTGCAGACATGGAGAACGATACGATGCAAGTCATCTCTAGCGAGTTCAAGACCCTGCTCTATGCCGTCGAAGGCGGCGTCGCCACCATCACCCTCAACCGCCCTGCCCAGAGAAACGCGCTGGACCTGACCATGCGCGAGGAGCTGGCCCACCTGGTGGACGCGATCCGGCGCGACCGCGGCGTTCGCGTCGTGATCCTGGCGGGCGCCGGCGGCGCCTTCTGCTCGGGCGGAGACATCTCCACCATGGGGTCCGGTGGTTCCGCCGAGGAAGCGCGGGAGCGCATGGCCAGCCTGCTCCTGACGATAGAAGGCCTGATCACGCTGGACCGGCCGGTGATCGCAGCAGTCGACGGCCCGGCCTATGGCGCCGGGCTGGGCCTGGCCCTGACCGCCGACCTGGTCCTGGCGTCGCCGCGCGCGCGCTTCTGCCTGTCGTTCCTGCGGCTGGGGGCCATTCCCGACTGCGCCACGATGTACACCCTGCCGCGCATGGTGGGCCTGCAGCGGGCCAAGGAGCTGGCCTTTTCCACCCGCGAGTTCCAGGCGCAGGAAGCCAAGGAAATGGGCATCGTGTTCGAGATCCAGCCGCAGGAGCTGATCCACGAGCGCGCGAGGCAGATCGCGCTGTCCATGGTCGAACTGCCGATGGCGGCGCTGGCGATCACCAAGCGCGGCTTGAATGCATCGCTCAACAGTGATCTGAACACCATGCTGGACATGGAGGCTGCAGGCCAGGGCGTGGCGCGCTCTTCCGAATACCACCGCGAGGCCGCCGGCCGCTTTCTCGACAAGGTGGCGCAGCGCTTCCAATGGCCGGTGGCGAACGCCTGATACGCCATTGATCGCCGGATCGACTTATTCGAGCATGCCGTTGACGAACGCCGGCCTTCAACCCGGCCCGTCGCTCGCCGCGGCCAGCAGCGGCACGATGATGTCGCTGATCGGCGTCGGGATGCCGTGGGCCCGGGCGCGACGCGGGACGACGCCGTTTCGGATGTCCCATTCGAGGGGCCGGCCGGCTTCGCGGTCTGTCAGGATGGACGTGCTCAAGTCCGCGGAAGCGGCTTGCAACTTGGCGAGGATTTCCTGCGGGACCTCGTCGCCCAGATTGGCTCCCTCGGCGCGCGCCACGGCCAGGCATTCTCGCAAATATGCCAGCGAGAGCTCGGCGATGTCGGGCCGGACGAACATGCCGGCGCGCCGATGCGTCAGGGCCATCAGGCCGGCCACCGCGTTCTGCAGCAGTTTGCGCCAGGCTACGGACTGGAAATCCGCGGAGATCTCCACGGCGCACCGGGTACCCCGGAGCCCCTCCGCCACCACGCGGGAGGCCGGCGATTCCGGCAGGCTCAGGCGAGCTTCGCCTCGTAAGCGTACCGAGCCATCGGCTTGAGCCTGCGCAGGAAACCACACGACAGCCGGGACGACCCGCGCACGCGGCGCGTGCTTTGCGACCGCTTCCAACTGTTCGACGCCGTTCTGCAGTACGCACACGACGGTATCCGGACGGCACAATGCCGCAAGCCATCCTGACGCCGTCTCGGTCTGCGTCGCCTTGACCGCGAGAAAGACCAGGTCCGCCTTGCGGTCGATCCGGTCGGGATCGGTCTGCACGGGGCCCGGAACAATGACGCGACGATCGCCATCATGCAGCGTGAGCTGGTCGCGGGGCGTGCGTCCGCACAACAGTTGCGGGCGGCCAACCTCGTGCAGCGCGGCGGCGATCGTTGTGCCGATGGCGCCCGGGCCCACGATGGCAATGGCGGTATCTGTTGCGGGACTCATGAGCTGGATTCCTTCGTAGCGCGTGCGGCCAAGATGTCGTCTGACTTCAAGACGGAAGAGGCATACCTTAAAGCAGAAATGTCGTCTGGCACCTTAAAGCCCTGCACGTTGAGGGGGGGCAAATACCGCTGTCCGCACGCAATGAGTGCGTCAAACGCAAGGGTCCATTCATGCTCTCGCTGCACGGTATAGGGGTAGGATTCTGCTTTTTGCAGCAGATGCGAGGCACACCATGGAGCACCCCGACCTGAACCTTCTGCTCGCGTTGGACGTGCTGCTGGAGGAAGGCAGCGTGAGCGGCGCGGCCAGGCGCATGAACCTGAGCCCTCCCGCCATGAGCCGCACCCTGGGCCGCATCCGCGAGACCCTGGGCGACCCGGTCTTCGTGCTGGCGGGCCGCAAATTGGTACCGACCCCCAGGGCATTGGCGATGCGCGAGCAAGTGCGTGTGGCGGTCGAGCACGCGACCCAGGCGCTCGCGCCTGCCTCCGAATCCAATTTGACGACGCTGGAGCGGCGCTTCAGCGTGCGCGCCAATGACGAATTCGTGGGCATCCACGCTGGCCGTTTGCTGGAGGCGATGGCACGGGACATGCCCCGCGCCATGCTGCGTTTTTCTCCCGAGGAAGACGATGTGGACGTCGAGGCGTTGCGCAGCGGTCGTATTGACCTGTTTATCAGTGCGTCCCGCAAACTCGGCCCGGAAATCAGGGTGCAGCCGTTGTTCACCACCACGTTCGTCGGCGTCGCCCGCGAGAACCATCCGATTTTCGAGGACGACATTACGCCCGAACGGCTCACGCGTTGGGGGCACATCGGCATTTCCCGGCGCGGCAAGTCCGCGGGCCCTCTCGACGCCGCATTGGAGGCCCAAGGCCTGCAACGGCATGTATCCCTGATCGTGCCCACGTCCTCTGCCGCCCTATTCACGTTGCAAGATTCCGACCTGCTGCTGCCCATGCCTGAACATCTCGCGCGCAGCGCGCTCACCGCCGGGCTGCGCATCCGGCTGTTCGATCTGCCCGTGCCGCTGGAAACGGTGCTGCTTACTCAGGCCTGGCACCCCCGCTTCCAGAGCGACCTTGCGCACCAGTGGCTGCGGCGCACGATCCTGGGCCTGTGCCGCGGGGATGGAATTCCGATTTCCCCCCACGGCTAGCTTCCAGGTGATCGCCGCGCCCAGGCGGGTTGCCGTAAACTCAGCATCACATCGCCATCCGCCTGGCGGTGAGGCCACGTTACATTCCCAGGCCCCGCCCCCGGGCCGCCCCATACGGCCAACGCCCCAGTCCCATGTTCCAACTACGGCAGCTGAAAATCTTCGTCGCGGCAGTGGAAACGTTGAGCTTCACGCAAGCCGCCAAACGGGTTCACCTGTCCCAGCCTAGCGTGACGGAACAAGTACGGGCGCTTGAAGAGAGCGTCGGCCAGGCGCTTTTCATCCGCCAGAACAATCGCCTGCAACTTACCGCGGCCGGAGAAAAACTGGCCATCCGCGCGCGCGAGTTGCTTGCCATGGCCGATGATGCCTACCGGGAAGTCCGCGACAACGTCGACGACCCAGGCGGCACGATCCGGGTCGCCGCCCCGCAGACCCTGTGCACCAGCGTGCTGCTTCCGCAACTGCTGCACTTTGCGGGCATGCATCCCGACACGCAGGTCGCGGTGCAGGAAAGAAACTCCCAGGCGACGGCCCAGGCGGTGCTCGATGGAACGGCCGACCTCGGCCTGGTGCACGGGTGGCCGGCGCAAGACGCCAACTTGCGGGCGGAAGTCATTGCCCGGGACATGCCGGTGGTCTTGCTGCCCCCTGGCCATCCCCTCAGCCAGACAGCCCGCATCAGCCCTGACGCGCTTGCGGCGTTTCCGCTGATCGTCACGATGGAAGGCTGCCGGTATCGGCAATACCTGGAGGCCCTGTTGCAGGACGCCTCCGTGCGGCCCCGTATCCGAGGTACTGCCGACAGCGTACCGGCCTTGATGCAGATGGTGGCCGCGGGCCTTGGGGTCTCGATCCTGCCACGGATGGCGCTGGATCCGGCGGCAACCGCGGCACGCGTCCAGTGGCGGCCACTGTCGACAGGGGGAGAAGGTCTTCCCATCTGTCTTCTCACCTTGCATCGCGCACCCACCCGCCAGGTGGCCGCCTTCATCGAGATGATCCGGCTTGCGGCGACTGCTTCAGACGAGCCGATGCCCGCCATCGACATGCAGCACGGTGCCGGTCGTGTAGCCATTGCCAAGTAGGAAGACGATGGCATCGGCGATATCGTCGCCGGTGCCGACCCTGCCCACGGGAAGCTGCTCGGCCATCGATGCCAAGAGCGGTTCGCTGTCGGCGCCAGCCACGTCCTTCCAGATCGGCGTACGGACCCAACCCGGCGATACGGCATTGACCCGCAACGGCGCAAGCTCGACGGCCATCGCACGTACGACCCCTTCCAGTGCGGCATTGATCGCCGCCACGGCCACGCCCTTGGGCCTGGGCCGATAGGCGGCGATGCCGGAAGTCAGGGTGATGGAGCCGTGTGCCGGCATGCGCTGGGCGCCATGCTTGGCCAGCAGGATGGGCGCGACGACCTTCGAGCGGATAGCCCGGTCCAGCGCGTCCAAGGAAAGCTGCGGCAGCAACTCGTAGGCGCCACGTATGTCGGCGGCCGTGCAGACCAGGTGATCCACCGGGCCGGATTCTTCAAACAGCCGCTGCACTTGCGCTTCGCTTGTCACATCCACCTGATGCAGGCGGGGCGCGCCAAACGCCCGCAGCGCCTCGCGCGCCGCATCAAGTTTGTCGCGGGATCGGCCCACGATCAGCACCTCGCAATGCCTGCGCAGCAATTGCGCACTGACGGCCAGCCCCATGCCCGAGCTGCCGCCGACGACCACGATGCGTTGTCCCGCAAGACGGTTACCCATGCTCATTTCCTTGAAAATCGTGATTGGAAGTTTGGAATGAGCGATGGTGGCGTGACGCGCAGTCAGGCGCCAGAAGGAATGTCCGATCGAGGCATCGGCCTATCCGATGGGGA
Organism: Achromobacter sp. 18P8.1.1; assembly: GCF_057799415.1. Classification (NCBI taxonomy): domain Bacteria; kingdom Pseudomonadati; phylum Pseudomonadota; class Betaproteobacteria; order Burkholderiales; family Alcaligenaceae; genus Achromobacter; species Achromobacter sp. 18P8.1.1. The sequence goes on from NZ_JBYOKH010000048.1 coordinate 47,326, forward strand.
TCCGCATCTGCGGTATTCTCAAGGCGGTCCGTCCGACGCCAGCCAGTCGTTTCGTCGAATAGCATCAACCGACCGACAAGGAAATCATCATGAATAACCCTTTGCGCGCGTTCATCATTGCCGCATCCGTCTCTGGGCTTGCCGCTTGCGCCACCCCGCAGGCCAACGTCCCCATCACCGGCAACACGCACGCGGGCGCAACGTTGAAAACTGACGTCGCCCAGAACCTTTCCATGCAGGCCCAAATACAATCGAATTGCCAAAAGGTCGACGCGATTCAAACCGAGGTCGTGAAGATCAATCCGGTCGGCACCGGCAATTCGGCCGCGTCCCGGCAGTACGGAAGCGTAGATGAACGATGGATTGTGCAGCTGTGCAACCAGCAGATTCCGTTCAAGGTGACGTTGACACCGGATGGCCAAGGCGGAACGTTCTTTTCCACGTCGCGAGACAAGTAGTACCCAACCCCGAACCCGTCGGTTCGGCTTTTATGCAGGAATTTATTCAATGAGCAGCATTTTTCCAGGCGATATGTGGGCCGTGGGCGAAACCCGCGTCAACGGTCTGTCGGTCATCGTTCGTTTTCGTACCGGGATGCCGTCAGCGCCTGATCGTCAGATCCATGAGAACCTGATCATCATCTCGTGGCCCTATACCGGCATCGAGTCCGGCATGCCCAATGACGAAGACAAGCAGCACACCAATCGCTTTGAGGAGGCCATCGAGCAAGCCTTCGAGAACTCCCCCGTCGGTGTGCAGGTGGCTTGCATGACAGGCAATCATCTGAAGGAGTGGCGGTACTACACCGATAACGTCGAAACCTTCCTCGACGCATTCAACGCCTGCCTGGCGGGACATCCGATCTATCCCATCAACCTGCGCATGTTCAAGGACCCCGACTGGAATGCCCTGTCGGAACTGCAGCCCGCAGGCTCTGAACAGATTCACTGAAGGACGTTCAGCGGGTACAGCGTAAGCGTGCCCGCGAGGACCAACGTATCCCCGTTGGCCGCTATTGAAGCCGCTATATCGTCCCTAACGGCAGGTGTCACGACGGGGCAGCCGCCCCGTCATGACACCTGCTGTGCGCTGGGGTCAGTTCACCACGCATTTCCGCAACAAAAACGTCATGGTCGCGCCTTACCATGTGCGCTCATCCGCTGCCTTCCGGTAGCCTGCGTTGACTTCCTTGCGCGTATGCCCCGCCTTGCTGCCCTCCTCCCCCCGCGTTGCCTGCCGACCATGTCGCTTCAGCCTGAGGCGGATGCGCAACATCCTTGCGATGCTGGCCGCCGGGACGGCCATTGCCACGTCCGCGCCCGTGGCGGCTGAGCTTGCGGGCCAGCCTGCCCCAATCCCCGTCGCGGTCTACGTCTTCGACTGGCCGCGCCAGTCGCTGCATGACGCGTTGCAGCGCTACAGCCAATTGACCGGAGATTCCATGCTGTATGACAGCGGCCAGACCGCCGGTAAGATGGCGCCGCCGCTGGCAGGCCGCTTTACCGCGCGCGAAGCCTTGACGCGGCTGCTGGCGGGAACCGATCTTCAGGCTCGCTACACGGCGCCGCAGGCCGTGCTGCTGATGCCTCGGGCGTTGACCCGGCCAGCGCCGGTCCCGCCCGCCTCGCCAGCCGTGCGGCAGCAATATTACGGCCAGCTGCAGCGCACGGTGCTGGCTGCGTTGTGCGCCCGCCCGGCCTTGCGCACAGGGGAATACCGCGTGGCATTGCGTGTCGGGCTAAACGGCTCGAATGTCTTGTCGGACGTGCAGGTGCACGCCACCGGTCACCCCGAGATGGAACGCGCCTTGCGCAAGGCCCTGTCGGGCCTGCCCATTGCGCCCCCACCGCCCGGTTTCGGCTCACCCGCCACGCTGCTGATCACGCCCGAGGCCGCCCGCCGATACGGCGGCTGCACGGGATGAGCGGCGCCGGCCTGGCCGCGCTGCGGCGGTTGATCGCCGAGCGTTACGAAGCCATCAAGCATCAGGTGTCGCGTCGGCTGGGCGGCGCGTCCGACCTGGCGGGCGACGCGCTGCATGATGCCTATATGCGCTTGTCCGTGCGTGACGACCTGGACGCTGTCCGGCATCCGCAATCCTACCTGGTCAACACGGCCGTGCATGTCGCCATCGACCGCATCCGGCAGGACGTCCGGCTGCTGAGCGAAGGCGAGGTCAGCGAATTCTTCGATGTGGCGGATGCCAGTCCCGGGCCGGACCAGGTGATGCAGTCTCGCTCCGACCTGACCCAGATGTTCAAGGCGCTGGATATGCTGACGCCGCGACAGCGCGACATTCTGCTGGCTGCGCGCGTGGAAGGCCTGTCGCGCCCCGATCTTGCCAAACGCTGGGGCATCTCGGTGCGGCTTGTAGGGCGAGAGCTGCAGACCGCGCATGAACACTGCGTGCGGCAGATGGCGCGTACGGAGGAATAATTGAAAGAAAGTGTTTATTTCCCGCGTTATGGGTTCCGCTCCGGCGCCGCGCAAACGTCTAGATATCAGAACGGCAGATAGCGCCGCGCAGGCGAACGACCCCTCATGAACTCCGAACTTAACGCGGGCCCCCGCCCTGCCTTCGACCCCGCCATTGAACGCGAGGCCCACGCCTGGGCCCGCGCGTTGGCGACCGGCTCGCCCACCACCCGGGATGGTGACGCCTTCAAGGCATGGCGAGCCCAAAGCGCGGCGCATGAGCGCGCCTGGGTGCGGGCCGCGCGTGCATGGAAGGAGCTGGGCCACGTTGCACACGCCTACGTGGCGCATCACGCGACCCCTGGCACCGCACCCGGCCCGAATGACAACGCAAGCCGGAGGCCCGGCCGCTCGGGCCCATTCAGGCCGGGCCGAAGGTGGTTCCTGGCAGGCGGCGCCAGCGCATTCGCCAGCATGGCGGCAATCGGTTTGCTGCACCCGCCCTTCGGCCTTTGGCCGTCCTGGGCGGAAGCCAACGCCGACTATCGCACCGCCACGGGTGAGCAACGCAAGGTCGCCCTTGCCGACCAGCACCTGGAACTGGCGCTGAACACCCAGACCAGCGTCAACATATCGCTTCCCGGCGCCGCACCCCGCATTGAGCTGGTCTCGGGCGAAGCTGCCATCCGCGGCGCCCGCAGCCAGCCTTGCGAGGTCGTGGCGGGCGTGGGGCGCATGCGGCTGTCCACCGCAGACATCGAAATTCGCCGCCTTAACGATGATCAAGTGCAATTGCGCTGCAACAGCGGCCAGGTCGAACTCACGCATCCCAAGGCCATGCTGGTTCTTCAGGCGGGGCAGCAGCTACGCTACGACGCCGACGCCCTGGGTGCACCGGCCGCCTTCGGCCAGTCGGCCTCCGACTGGCGCGGCGGCATGGTCAGTTTTCATGACCTGCCCTTGAATCTGGCCGTAGAAGAGATCAACCGCTATCGGCCCGGCCGCGTGGTGTTGATGAATAGCGCGCTGGCACGTCACCGCCTGAGCGCCCGCTACGAGGTGAAGAACCTGGATCAGGCCATTGCGCAGATCCAGCAACTCTATGGCGTGTCCGTCAGACGCGTAGGCGACGTGGTGTTCCTGAGCTGACAGCCCTGGGGCCTGGACGCTTGTCATAAAAAATTCACGCGGATTCCTATGCCGAGTCCCGAAGCGTCGTTCGACTAGATGAGTAAGCGGGCCCAGTGACCCTGTCACTGCCGCCCTTCATCGACATCCTTGAATCACGCCATGTCCCTGTCTACGTCCGCTACGCCCTCCGCCCCATCCCGCCGGCACCACGCCCCCACGCGCGCCGGCTCGCGCGCTTTTGGCTACCGGCCCGCCTGGCGCCTGAACCCCCTGTCGCAGGCGGTGGCGGCATTGGCGATTGCAGGCAGCGCCACCGGCACGGCTCAAGCCCAGACGCGCGCATTCAGCCCCGGCTGGTTCTCCGACAAGAACGCCGTGCAGTCCACCGCGCAGCGCACGGGCCGCATGCCGGACGGCAGCCTGGCGGGCATCGGCAACAGCGCGCGGCAACAGGCGCAGTCGCGCCAGCAATTAACGAAGTC
>NZ_JBYOKH010000049.1:0-51027 GCF_057799415.1 Achromobacter sp. 18P8.1.1
TGGGGGCCGCATAATTGCGGGGGTTTGGTGGGGTGCCGAAAGGGGGGGGGGCGGGGGGCCCCCCCGCCGCCGACGTGCTGCCCAAGGGCATGGCGCGGCGCGCCAGCGGCGCGCTGGTGCTGCGCCGGCCCGGCAGCGTGACGCTGGCGGCGCCGTTGCGCGATACGGCGGGCGTCACGCAAGGCGCCGTAATCCTGTCCACGCAACGCAATACCGAAGCATCACGGACGCTGGTCCAGGACAATCTGCGCATGCTGGTGCTGGTGACGCTCGTCGCCGGCCTGGGCCTGGCGGTGGCGTCCCGGCGCATCTTCGCGCCGCCGGGGCCGGTGCGCGGACGGCGCGGCCGTTTCGCCGCGCCCTTGCTGGCCCTCATGATCGCCCAGGGCGTGTACGCCGGGTACACCATCCATACCTTTCGCGGCGCCTGGCTGGACGTGACCCGAGGCAATGCCCAGGATCTGGCCGAAGGCCTGCAGCGCGACCTGAACCGGGTGCTGGCCTTCGGTGTCGAGATCGACAGGCTACGCGGCGTCGAAGCGCCGTTCGACAGGCTGATCGCCACCTTCCCCACCATCGCCCGCGTCGAGCTGGCCGACGCGCACGGTCAGGTGCTGACGCGCAGCGGCGCGCCGGACGCGCAGCCCCCTGCCGGCGCACCCGCGCCGGCAGGCGAACTGACCATCACGCTGCCGCTGGGCGCGGTCAACGCGCCGCCGCAGTCGCGCGGCAGCCTGATCATCCAGCTCTCCCAGGCGGTGATTGCCTCCAGCGTGCTGGCCCGCGCCTTGGACGCGGCCACGGTGATCGCCGTGGCCATGGTCGCCGCGATCGAAATGCTGCTCCTCCTATCGCTGCTGGCCGGACGCGGCCCCACGGCCAACGCCATCATGCAGGATGGCCGCGACGTGGGCCGCGCGACGCGGCCCGTCATGTTCGGCTTCCTGTTCGCCTGGGCGCTGCCGCTGGGATTCCTCCCCCTGTTCGCGCGCTCGCTGCCGGCCGATGGTTTGTCGCTGCCTCCCAACATCATGATCGCGCTGCCCATCTCTGCGGAAATGGCCTGCGGCCTGGTCGCCGCGCTGTGCGCGGGCCGCCTGAGCGACCTGAAAAGCTGGCGCGTGCCGGTATTGATCGGACTGGCGTTGAGCTGCGCGGGCATGCTCGCCTGCCTGACCGCCGCGACCTTGCCGCAGTTCATCCTGGCCCGCGGCCTGATCGGCCTGGGGTACGGACTGACCTGGATGGGATTGCAGGGCCTGGTGATGTCCCGCAGTCCGGCGGACTGCCGCGGCCGCAACATGACGGGCTTGGTCGCCGGGCTGTTCGCGGGGCATCTCTCCGGCGCCGCCGTCGGCGCGATGCTGATGGAGCAGCTGGGCCCGCATGCTGTGTTCGTTGCAGGAGCGGGCATGCTGCTCCCGCCCCTGGCGGGCGTGCTGCTGCTTCTGCGCCCGTACAACGGCCGCGCCTATCCCGCCCCCACGCTGGGCGCCAGCATGATCGCCACGACCGCGCGCGAACACCTGCGCCGGACCGCCCGCCTGCTGGGCAGCCGGGATTTCGCCCTGCTGCTGATCGCCAGCGTGACGCCGTTCTCGATGTCCCAGGTCGGCCTGCTTTCCTACGCGCTGCCGCTGTACCTGGAAGCGGAGGGCGTGGCCGCATCCAGCATCGGCCGGGTGCTGATGGTGTACGGCCTGGGCGTGATCTACCTGGGGCCGCTCATGGGCCAGCTGCTGGACCGGACCAGCGCCAAGAAGCGCTGGATCGTCCTGGGCGGCCTGATCGGCAGCGCCGGCATGCTGGGCCTGTACTTCAACAGCGGCCTGATCGCCGCGACGGTCGCCGTGCTGACGCTGGCCCTGGCCAGCTGCTGCCTGGGCGCGTCCCAGGCGCCCTACATGCTGGCCCTGCCGCAAGTGCAGGGCTACGGCACCGCCGGCGCGCTGGGCCTGATGCGCGCGTCGGACAAGCTGGGCCAGATGGCCGGTCCGCTGATCGTGGGCGCCGCGACCAGCACGCTTGGGCTGCACGGCGCGCTGGCGCTGCTGGGTGCGATCTATCTCGTGCTCACGGTGCTGTTCCAATGCTTCGCCCGCTGCGGTGCCAGGCCGCGCGCCAAGCAGTCCTCCCGCCAACTTCACAGGAGCCACTCATGAGCCAACAGGCCTATACCGAACTACTGAGCGCATTCTGCGAGCACGTACAGGCGGCGAACCCCGCCGATATCCTCGAGCACGGCAACCTGCACATCGGCGAAGTCGCCTTCACCCTGATCCATGACGACAGCCTCGGCCGCGACGACGTCCTCATCTATTGCGACTTCGGCCCGCTGCCGCAGGACGACCCGGCCAGGGAATACCTGGACCTGCTGCACACCAATCTTCAGCTCTATAGCGGATCGATCGGCAGCAGCTTCGCGGTCAATCCGGAGTCCGGCAACGTCCTGTTGCTGGCCTATCAACGGATGACGGATGCCACGCCGGAACGGCTCGCATCCCATCTTGCCATCCTGGCGGAACTGGCGCTGCTGTGGCGCCGTGGAGAAACCGTGCTGACGCGACTGGCGGTCCCCAGGCCCGATCCGCTGATGGATCCGCGCATGCACTCCTGATCCCGAAACATCATGGGAGGTACATCATGGTCAATATCACCGACAGCATCAACTGGGTAAGAGCGCAAATACAGGAACCTCACAGGTATGCGGTGCGCGCCAAGGAAGTCGTTGGCGCGGCCTGCTCGGGCGCGGTCTTCGGCGCCGTGAGCAAGGCGGTCAAGGACTACGTCAACTCACCGCAGGCCCAGTGCGGCGCGCTGAGCCGCGCGGCGTACTCCACGGCGGCCATCGGCGGGGCTGCGGCCCTCGTCGTCGGCGGCATGGCGGGCTACAGGATCGTGGAAAAGTATGCCGACGCGCAGACTGTCGGGAAATGGAAGGTCCTGGGCGGGTTGGGCGGCGCGCTGCTGCTTGGCGCCGGCTCCATGATTGCCGCGATACCGTTCCTCAAGCCCTCGGCATGCTCGACGGAACAGCTGGCGGAACAGCTGGCGCAACGGCTGGCGCCGTATCTGTCGAACGTTGCGGGCGCGGTGTCATCGAAGATCGTGCAGTCCTTTATCACCAACGTCAACAAGCGCGAATCCACGCGATGGCAGCCAGAAAACAACAAGCAGCAGATCACGGCGGACGCGCTGCAGATCGCCCGCTGCCTTTTCGACAGCCTGCCGAGGATGTCACTGTTGTCCATATCCGCGCTGACGGCCAGCTATGCCGCCGCCATCGGCTCGCACGCAAGCCTGGGCGCCGGGGGCAGTCTGCTCGGAAATTTGTATGACTGGGCCCGCAGCACGGAGTGTTATCGGAATCTCACCCACGATCAGGGCTATGCCGAGGGCAACCGCCACGTCGTGCCCGAGCCCTGCAAACAGCTAGGCATGAAGATTGCCCTCAGCCTGGCCGTCGCCTGGGCCGCGTCCAGCATCGCCCCGGGACTCATCGATGCGACGAACGCATCGACCGAAATGAAGCTGGTGACCTTCGCCCTGGTGGGCTGCGCCGTCAACGCCCTGTTCGCCGATCCCGCGAAAGGGCTGATCCGAACGCCCGCCGGGGGCGGGGCGGCGCAGCAGAACCTGGTCGCGGGGCCGCCCCCCCAGCAGAACGCAGGAAACGTGGCGCCACAGGTAAATCCGCCGCAGAACGATCAACAACCGCCGCAACTCGCCCTTGCCGGCGACCAGGACGACCAGGGCGGCCAGGGCGGCAACCCGCCAGAGCATAACGGGAACGCCATCGAATTGATGGGAATCAACAACAACAACGACAACAACAACAACAACGCAAGGCAAGCCTAGCCTATCGGCGGGCACGAACAAGGAGGAAATGGCGCAATGCCAACGCGCCATTCCTGAACGGATACCTCTCGCGGAGCATGCACCATGACGATCGGAAGAATCCCCACGGTTGATCCCGGCGCCACGCCACCGCAAGGCCGCCAACCTTCCCGTCCCGCCGACAAGCCTGCGGCCCGCCACGCCGCGCCCGCAGACCGCGCCACCAATCCGACTTCAAAGGGCAATCATGGGCATCGCCCTCAGCGCCTTTCTCTCCGTGCCATCGCAACACGCCCGCCTTGTCCTGGTAGACAACGCAAAGGGCGACCCAGCCATCGCCGGCGCCCGCCAGCCTGTGCTGCTCGTCAGGCTGCTCAGCTGCGTGCCGCTATTGAAGAATTTTCCAGCGCCCAGGCGCTACCGGATGGAAAACGCCCGCGCGACCGGGATGTTCCTGCACGCCCTGTCCTGCGAATACGGCGCGCAGGCCACATCCGGCATGCTGCGGCGCGTGAGGATATGCCCGGATGGCGCGCTGACGCCCAGGGTGATCTCGCGGGCCAGGAGCGATCTCGAACGGAACCGGCAAGGCCTGCCTCCAGCCGGCGTTCACGATCAGCCACCGCCCGGCTCTCACGCGAAATCCCTGTCCAGCCAAGGCCGCGACGCGTCGCGCGCCGCGCGCAACGGCAAGGAGCCGCCCTTGCCCCCTCTGCCCGGCCTGCCGAATCTGGGCAGCACCTGCTACGCCAACGCCGCGCTGAAGTTCGTCCTGAGCGCGTACGGCCCGCGGGCGATGCAACGCGCCCCCGACTCACCGCCGCTGCCGGCCAGCGCGACCGCGTCGCATCGGGCCATCGCGGACTTCATGGACGCGCTGACGACCCGATCCGATTCGCTGGAACCGGATCTGCGCCGACTCTTCGCCATGTTGCAGAACGCCCCTGAATTTGTGCTGTTCCGCAACGCATCGCCTTACATGCAGCACGATGCGACGGACTTCGCGGAAGGCCTGATCACGGCGATGGAACTGGACAACCTGCCCTCGCATCGGCTGCGGCTCTGCCGGATCCCTGGCGCCGGCCTGCCGACCGAACCCTATGGCCTGCCGACCAGCCTGATCAACGTCAGACTGGAACGCCATGACGGCGGCCTCGACCTGCAGGCGATCCTGAACAAATCCCTGCGCGACATTCCACCAGACTCGCCTGAGTCAGGCCCGTCCTGCGCCCACGGCCTGGCGGTGCGCAACATCGATGAGCTGCGGGGATTCAACCTGCGTATCGGATTTCCCACGGATGTCATCGACATACCCGCCATGCCCTTCCGCTACGACGGCACGGTCAGCCTGCGTATCATGGATCTGGAGGTGGAGCAGGAATACCTGGTCACGCTGGAACCCGTCGCCGTGGTCATGCACGATGGCGTGGCGAGCGCGAACCCTCTTGACGAGGAAACAAACGTCGGCCACTACTGGATGTACCGCAAGACGGCCGCTGGCTGGGAGCGCCACGACGATAGCGTCGTCCGCCCGGTACGGGAAGTTCCGTCCGGCGAGCAGCCGGTGCTGATCGGCTTTCGCGTGGTGGAGCGGAGCTGGCTGGAGCCCATCGCCATTTGAGCGGAAGGCGGAAATCCGGGCGGGCGCGTCCGGGGCGCGAGCCCGCTCTTCGCATGCGTCCAGGAGATCGAAAAGGTTCAGCCGGTCGCCTCGCGCGGCATCGTGCCGTTGCTGCCCAGCAGGTCCACGATCCATTCGGCGTCCTGCGCCGATTGCTGCGCCAGGCCGGCATTCAACAACAGGCGGGAAGCCATGACGGTGTCGGGCGGCTGTGGTGAATCCAGCGTGTGCGCGTAGTGGCTGGCGCTGCCCAATACCTTGCCGGCGGCCGACGCCATCATCGACCGGGCCGCCTGCATATTGCCGACGTAGGTCTGCGGGAAGCCCTGCCGCCGCAGGGAGCGCGCGCATGACGCCAGCTCCCTGCCGATGCGTTCTTCGTAGCAGCCGCGCAGGGCGCCGCGCATGAAATGGCTCAAGGGTTGTCCCGGTTCTTGGGTAAGAAAGAACCTGCTGGGCGCCACGTCGAACTTCCGTTGGCCGCAGCGCAGCCTGGTGACCAGCTCCAGCTTGTCTAGTTCCTGCGGAGTCAAGGCCTTGAAACCGGTCATCGCCGCCCGCGTCACCTCCGACGCATGACTGGCCGGGTAGCGTCCGGATTGATAATGCCAGGACAGGTTCTCCACCGTCTCCACCAGGCGCACATCGGGCGGATCCAGCGTCAGGTGGCCCGCCAAATCCAGGTCCGGCGCCTCATAGGCAAAGCCCGAGGCGGACCGCAGCGCCTGTTCGACATAGGGATTGTCGCCCGTGGAACGCGCACCATCCGCCGTGACGTCAGCCATGCTTGCCTGGACCTTGCGGGCCAGCAGCAGGAAGAAGAACGCCTCGGCATGGCCATAGCCCATGTTCCAGATAATGGTGGACAGCAGCGCCTGGGCCTTGGCGCGCAATGCGGGCGGCAGCGCGTTCAGCGCCTTCGCGGCCGCGTCCGGATGCCGGCGCAGATGGCTTAGCGCGGACTCGGCGAACGAATCGGAGTCCGGCAAGTGGAAGTCGCGGCACCGGTCCATCGCCTTCTCTATCGCGGCATCCAGCGTCCGCGCGAACGCCGGGTGATCCGCTTGCGGCCCCTCGACGGCCCGGCACAGTCCCCGGACCACGGCGTCCAGATTGCCTTCGTCGGCGGCCGGCTGTTCCAGAGCCGCGTACAGCTGCTCCATCGTCTCGCGCTGGTGTGCCACGGGGTCGATCCGCGTTTGCGCCGCCAGCGCCGTCCGGGGCGAGGTCGGCGCCGCATCCGGGCGCTGGGCAGCCCCGCCCGCCTGCGCCCGGATGCGCGGCGAAAAGCATGCCTTGATGCTCGCCCACAACCCGGCCAGGCCGGAATGGAAACGGCTGGCATATGACCGGCCGGCCCCCGAGGGCAACACGACAGCGAGCAGGCCCTGGATCCGGCCCGACGTGGGCCGCGCGGCCTCCTGGGCCGACTTGCTCGCGACGAGCGGGCCTGAAGGCGGCTTGATGTTGTCGCGGTTGATGGTCATCCCGTTCTCCCTGTGCATCCATGACGCCGCGTCGGCGGACGCGGTACGTTGATGGGCAGGTGCCATGAGCCAGGGAGGCAGGCGCCACCGCGCGCCCGCAGCCAGTTCATGAACCGCCATCCTTTGCAGGGATTGAGTGTGCGGCGCGGCCTCAACGGTTCCCGGCGGCGGAGCCGCTAGCCAGCGGGATGCTGCCGCTTAGTCCGGATATCGACGATGGGCTGGTAGACCAGATGGAACTCCCTGTCCCGTATCGCCCGGCGCAGCAGCTGAGACAGGTCGCGGGCCCGTCTCTCGCGCCACAGGATCACGCCGTGCAGCATCACGCCGGCGATCGCGGCGACCGCCCCCTCTGGGCGTTATGGAAGTGCTCCAACTCCTGCGCGTTCCGACCGGAATTTGCAGGCACGCTCAGCTTCGGCTTTGTTGTCCCATATGTTGTCCCATAAGCCGAGCAAAGAAAAAGGGTTAGCTCACCAGAAGTAAGCCAACCCTTTGATTTTATTGGTCGGGGCGGTGGGATTCGAACTCACGACCCTCTGCTCCCAAAGCAGATGCGCTACCAGGCTGCGCTACGCCCCGAAGGGTGGCAACTATACCAGAATCCCACCCGCGCTGGGAGCCGTCACCGCCCATCGGCCCCATCCAGCCTGCCTTCCGGCAATCCCCTGATTGACACCTATATAGTTCAAGCCTAAATTAATTGCCGCTTCTGGCGCATGACCAGAAGCCGCCTTCGGGCAAAAACACGCATAGACATCCATCGGGAAACACATGGCAAACGCCTCCGCTCCATCCGACTGGGCCGCGCCCCGGCGGACCACCTATACCGTGCTGTTCGTCTGCTGGCTGGCCATCCTTTTCGAGGGCTACGACGTGGGCGTGATGGGGGCGGTGCTGCCGGCATTGGCCGACGACAAGAACTGGAACCTGTCTTCGATACAGCTGGGCATGCTGGGCAGCTACGCGTTGGCGGGCATGTTCTTGGGCTCGTTCGCGGTCGGTACGCTGAGCGACCTGCTGGGGCGCCGCCGCATGCTGCTGGCCTGCGTCAGCCTGTTTTCGCTGACGATGATCGGCGCGGCCTGGGCGCCCACGCCCGCCTGGTTCGCGACGTTCCGCTTCATCGGCGGACTCGGCCTGGGCGGCGTGATCCCGGTGGCTGCCGCACTGACCATCGAATATTCTCCACCCGCCAAACGCGGTTTCAACTATGGCGTGATGTACTCAGGTTATTCGCTGGGCATCCTGTGCGCGGCCGCGGTGGCGATGGCTCTGCTCAGTCATTGGGGCTGGCGTTCGGTCATCGCCGTGGGCGCGCTGCCCTTGCTGCTGGTGCCGGTGCTGGCCAAGCTGTTGCCGGAATCGCTGGAGTACCTGCTGGCCAAGGGCGACGAAGCCGGCGCGCGCGCGCAAGCGCAGCGCCTGGGCATCGTGTCGCTGGATCCGTTCCGCCCCCGCGAGGTCACGGGCGACAAAGCCACGTGGCGCGACGTGATGGCGGCAGTGTTCTCGCCGCGCCACTTGCGCGCCACCCTGTGCTTCTGGGGCGCCCTGTTCCTGGGCATGATGCTGGTCTATGGCCTGAACACGTGGCTGCCGCAGATCATGCGCAAGAACGGCTACGACCTTGGCTCCAGCCTGTCCTTCCTGCTGGTGTTCAGCCTGGCGTCCGCCATCGGCGGCCTGGTGCTGGGCCAGTTCGCCGACAAGACCGAGCCGCGCAAGATCGTCGCCCTGTTCTTCCTGGTGGGCGCCGTGGGCATCTATTGCCTGACCTACAACAATCCGTTGGTCGTGAACTACCTGTGGGTGGCGCTGGCTGGCGTGGGCAGCATTTCCTCGTCGCTGATCCTGACGGGTTATCTGGCGGGCTACTACCCGGCGCACGCCCGGGGGGCGGCAACGGGCTGGGCGCTGTCGTTCGCCCGCATCGGCGCCATGAGCGGCCCGATCGTCGGCGGCTACCTGGCCGGACTGCAGTTGCCGCTGGCCTGGAACTTCATCGCATTCTCGTGCGCGGCCGTGCTGGCGGCGGTGTTCGTGGTCTTGATCCCCGCCCGCTACGCCGGCAATCCGCGGGCGGAATCCCCCCGCCAGGGCGCCAAGGCAGCCTTGCAGCGTTCCTGATTCCACCCTGCCCCCAATGCAAAACGGCGCGCCCATCAGGCGCGCCGTTTTGCATCTGGAACCGATCCGAAACGCGATCAGCCGAAACGGCCCGTGATGTAGTCTTCGGTTTCCTTGCGCGAAGGCTTCACGAAGATCTGGTCGGTCTGGCCGAATTCCATCAACTCGCCCAGGTACATGTAGGCGGTGTAGTCCGAGCAGCGGGCCGCCTGCTGCATGTTGTGCGTCACGATCACGACCGTGTAGTCGTTCTTCAGTTCGGCGATCAGCTCTTCGATCTTGGCGGTGGAGATCGGGTCAAGCGCCGAGCACGGCTCGTCCAGCAGCAGCACTTCCGGCTTGATGGCCACGCCGCGCGCGATGCACAGGCGCTGTTGCTGGCCGCCCGACAGGCTGTTGCCGCTTTGATGCAGCTTGTCCTTCACTTCGTTCCACAGCGCGGCCTTGCTCAGCGCCCATTCCACGCGCTCGTCCATCTCGCCCTTGGACAGGCGTTCGAACAGGCGCACGCCGAAGGCGATGTTGTCGTAGATGCTCATCGGGAACGGCGTGGGCTTCTGGAACACCATGCCGACCTTGGCGCGGATCAGCGAAATATCGGTCTTGGTGGTCAGCAGGTTTTCGCCGTCCAGCATGATTTCGCCTTCGGCACGCTGGCCCGGGTAGAGCTCGAACATGCGGTTGAACGTGCGCAGAAGCGTCGACTTGCCGCAGCCCGACGGGCCGATGAAGGCCGTGACCTTCTTCTCCTGGATCGACATGTTCACATTGCGGATCGCATGGAACTTGCCGTAGTAGAAGTTCAGGTTCTTGACCTCGATCTTGTTCTTGACGGCGGTAGCGGTGTTTTCCATTTCTTTTCCCTTGGCTCCGGCGCGCCACGCGCGCCGGCAAAGCGATCTTTACTTGCGGAACATGTTGCGGGCAATGATGTTGATGCCCAGCACCAGCAACGTAATCAGCGTGGCCCCTGCCCAGGCCAGGTCGTTCCAGTCCTTGAAGGGGCTGGCGGCGTATTGGTAGATCACGACCGGCAGGTTGGCCATCGGCGCATTCATGTTGAACGACATGAACTGGTTGGACAGCGCGGTGAACAGCAGCGGCGCGGTCTCGCCGGAGATCCGGGCAATGGCCAGCAACACGCCGGTGATGATGCCGGTCTTGGCGGCGCGATAGCACACCAGCGTGATCATGCGCCACTTGGGGCAACCCAGCGCCGCCGCGGCTTCGCGCAGGCTGTTGGGCACCAGCAGCAGCATGTTGTCGGTCGTGCGCACCACCACCGGAATCACCAGGATGGACAGCGCAAGCGCCCCCGCCCAGCCGGAGTAGTGCCCCACCTGCGCCACGTACACGGCGTAGATGAACAGGCCGATGATGATGGACGGCGCCGACAGCAGCACGTCGTTCAAGAAGCGCGTCGCGGGGGCCAGCCAGCCGCGCTGGCCGTATTCCGCCAGGTAGGTGCCGGCCAGGATGCCGACCGGCGTGCCGATCAGCGTGCCCACGCCCGCCATGACCACGCTGCCGAAGATCGCGTTGATCAGGCCGCCGGTTTGCCCCGGCGGCGGCGTGATCTCGGTGAACAGCGTGTACGACAGCGCGGGCGCGCCCTTGGTCAGCAGCGTCAGAATGATCCAGAACAGCCAGAACAGGCCAAACCCCAGGGTTCCGAGGGACACCGCCAGCATGATGCGGTTGACCACGCGGCGCCGGCGGTAGATGCCATTCTGCATATTGAGTACGGAGACAGCCATGATCTTTTCCTTGTGCTCGCGTCGGGTCAGGTCTTCTTGCCTTCGCCGGCAGACAGGCGAACCAGCAGCACCTTGGCCAGGGCCAGCACGATCGTCGTGATCAGGAACAGGATCAGGCCCAGTTCCAGCAACGCCGACTTCTGGATGCCGCCCGCTTCATTGAATTCGTTGGCCAAGGCCGACGCGATCGAGTTGCCCGGAGAGAACAGCGAACCGGACCACTTGAAGGCGTTGCCGATCACGAATGTGACGGCCATCGTCTCGCCAAGCGCGCGGCCCAGGCCCAGCATGATGCCGCCGATGACGCCCGACTTGGTGAAGGGCAGTACCACGCGCCACATCACTTCCCAGGTGGTGCTGCCCAGGCCGTAGGCCGATTCCTTCAGCATCGCCGGCACCAGTTCGAACACGTCGCGCATCACCGCGGCGATGAACGGGATGATCATGATCGACAAGATCAGGCCAGCCGTGAAGATGCCGATGCCGAACGGCGGGCCCGCGAAGATGCCCCCGATGACGGGCACGCTGCCCAGGGTGGCGATCAGGAAAGGCTGCACGTACTGCTGGAACACCGGCACGAAGACGAACAGGCCCCACATGCCGTAGATGATCGACGGGATCGCGGCCAGCATTTCCACGGCGGTGCCCAGCGGGCGGCGCAGCCAGGTCGGCGAAAGCTCGGTCAGGAAAATGGCGATGCCGAACGAGACGGGCACCGCGATGATCAGCGCAATGGCCGAGGTCAGCAGCGTGCCGATGATCGGCACCACGGCGCCGTAGTTCTGATTGACGGGATCCCAGTCGTTCAGCCACAGGAACGACAGGCCATATTTGGCCAGCGATTCGCGGCTGCCGTAGATCAGGGATACGAGAATCGCCGCCAGCAGGATGAACACCAGGAAGGCGAACAGGCGGGTCAGATTCTTGAAAAGCGCATCCATCAGCGCATTTTTATTTTGCTTCATAGGCGAAGGCGTGCCGGTAGTCACGGAGTCCGCCACGCTGGGCGAAAGCGGCACACTATTATCCATTACCGCGCTCATGGATGGACTTTCCTTAGGTAACCTGGGGGAACAACGGGAGGTCTTGCGGCAGACCGCCCCTTTTCTTCTGCTGGCAGAGTGCTAGGGGCGGCTGCTTGATGGGTTGCGCGCGAGGAGAGATCTGCGTTCTTGCCAGAGCTCTCGCGCGCTACACCCATCCTACTTCCAGACGGCCTTGCCGTCGGCAGCCTTCACTTCGCCCCAAGCGGCGCGGATTTCCTTGGTGACCGCTTCCGGCAGCGGCACGTAGTCCATCGTTTCAGCCGACTTGGCGCCGTTCTTGAACGCCCAGTCGAAGAACTCCAGCACGGCCTTGCCCTGAGCCGGCTTGTCTTGCGACTTGTGGATCAGGATGAAGGTGGCGGCGGTGACGGGCCACGAATCGGCACCCGGTTCGTCGGTCAGGACCACGCCCATGCCCGGCGCGCTCTTCCAGTCGGCGTTGGCGGCCGCAGCGGCGAATGCCTTCTGCTCCGGCTGAACGAACTTGCCTTCCTTGTTCTGCAGCTGCGTCCAGGCCAGCTTGTTCTGCTTGGCATAGGCGTATTCCACGTAGCCGATCGAGTTCTTCAGCTGGCCGACGTAGGCGGCGACGCCTTCGTTGCCCTTGCCGCCTTGACCGGTGGGCCACTTGACGGCCTTGCCTTCACCGACTTGCGACTTCCAGTCAGCCGACACCTTGGACAGGTAGTTGGTCCAGCCGAAGGTGGTGCCCGAGCCGTCCGAACGGTGCACGACGATGATGTCGGCCGAGGGCAGCTTGACGTCGGGGTTCAGGGCCTTGATGGCGCTGTCGTCCCACTTCTTGATCTTGCCCAGGAAGATGTCGGCCAGCACGGGGCCCGACAGCTTCAGCTTGCCCGGCTCGACGCCGTCGACGTTGACCACAGCCACGGTACCGCCGATCACGGCCGGGAATTGCAGCAGGCCGTTCTTTTCCAGGTCAGCCGCCTTCATGGGATCGTCCGAAGCGCCGAAATCGACGGTCTTGGCGATAATCTGCTGCTGGCCGCCGCCCGAACCGATCGACTGGTAGTTGACCGCGTTGTTGGTGGCAGCCTTGTAGTCGGAAGCCCACTTGGCGTAGATGGGGTACGGGAACGATGCGCCGGCGCCGGTCACATCGGCAGCCTGGACGGCGAAAACGGCGGCGCTCAGCGCGACGCCCAGGGAAACTTGTTTGAAGACACGTTTGAACATCAGGGTTCCTTCTGTGCTCGTTGGAGGAGTCTGGTCAGGCTTTTTCGGTGCCTGTCTTTCAGCGACCCTCGCATCTTAGAAGCCCAACGTGACAAGATAGTGACAGTCACATACGCTTCATGCGACACCATTTCCACCCCCGAAAAACACCGCGGCCGCCCTGAAAAACGGGGCGGCCGCGATATTCAGGGACGATTCCCCGTGTGACAGCTTGGTCGGTTACACGCCCAGTTTCTGCATCAGGTACAGATGCAGGTTGAAAGGTTCGCGGCGGCTCTTGACCCGGGCGTAATCGCCATCGGGCTGCTGCTGCCAGGCTAGCTGGTTGTCGCGCAGCGCATACGTGAACGCCTCGTCGACCACGCGCTTCTTCAAGGTCTTGTCATAGATCGGGAAAGCGATTTCCACACGACGGAAGAAATTGCGGTCCATCCAGTCCGCCGACGACAGGTAAACCGTTTCCTCGCCGTCCGCATAGAAATAGAACACCCGCGAATGCTCCAGGAAGCGCCCTACGATGGAGCGCACCCGGATGTTCTCGGACAGCCCCGGCACGCCGGCCCGCAGCGCGCAGACGCCGCGCACGATCAAGTCGATCTTCACGCCAGCCTGGCTGGCCTTGTAGAGCTCTTCGATGATCTGCTCTTCCAGCAGCGAATTCATCTTGGCCATGATGCGCGAACGCTTGCCCGCCTTGGCCGCGCGGGCCTCGGCGCGGATCAGCGCCACCATCCCGTCGTGCATGGTGAAAGGCGACTGCATCAGCGCCTTGAGCGAACGACGCGCGCCCAGCCCGGTCAATTGCGCGAAAACCTTGTCCATGTCCTCGCACAGCTTCGGGTCCGCGGTCAGCAGCCCGAAGTCGGTGTACAGCCGGGCCGTGCGCGGGTGGTAATTGCCGGTGCCCAAGTGCGCGTAGCGGCGCAGTCGGCCATTTTCGCGGCGCAGCACCACCGCCATCTTGGCGTGGGTCTTGTGCGCCACGACGCCGTACACCACGTGCGCGCCCACCTCTTCCAGCTTGGACGCCCAGTTGATGTTGGTCTGCTCGTCAAAGCGCGCCATCAGTTCCACCACCACGGTCACTTCCTTGCCGGCGCGCGCGGCGGCCAGCAGGATCTTCATCAGTTCGGAATCCTCGCCGGTGCGGTAGATGGTCTGCTTGATCGCCATCACGTCCGGATCCAGCGCGGCCGCCGTCAGGAAGTCGATGACGGGCTGGAAGGACTGGTAGGGGTGGTGCAGCAGGCGATCCTGCTCGGCCACGGCTTCGAACAGCTCGGACGGCTTGTCGCCCACCCGGTCGAAGGGGGCCGGCACCGGCGCACGGTAGTCCGGGAACAGCAGATCGGGCCGCAGATCCGAATTGCACAGCTGCATCAGGCGCGACAGGTTCACCGGCCCCGGCACGCGGTACGTGTCCTGGGCCGTCAGCGAAAACTCGCGTTGCAGGAAGGTTTCCAGCTCGACGGGCGTCAGCTTGTCGATTTCCAGCCGCACGGCGGCGCCGAAGTTTCGCTGCGACAGCTCGCCCTGCAGCGCATGGCGCAGGTTGGTGACTTCTTCCTCGTCCACGAACAGGTCGCTGTTGCGCGTGACCCGCCACTGGTAGCAGCCCAGCATCTCCAGCCCCGGGAACAGCTCGCCCACGAAGGCGCGCAGCAAGGAGGTCAGCAGGATGAAACCTTCGGGGTGGCCGGACAGCGCCGGCGGCATCTTGATCAGGCGCGGCAGCGCGCGCGGCGCCTGCACCACGGCAATCGATGCCTGGCGGCCGAAGGCATCGGCCCCGGCCAGCGACACGATGAAATTCAGGCTCTTGTTGTAGACGCGGGGAAACGGATGCGCTGGGTCCAGCCCAATCGGGGTCAAGAGCGGCATCACGTCGCGGTTGAACACGTCGCGCGCCCACTCCTGCTGCTCGGCGTTCCATTCGGACGCGTGATGCAGGGTGATGCCCTCGGCCTGCATGGCCGGCAGGATCTCGTCGTTCAACAGGTTGTACTGGCGCGCAACCAGGGCGTGCACCGCCTGCTGGACGTTTTCGAACGCCTGGTCGGGCGTCATGCCATCAGGGCCGACCATATTGGGCGACTGGCGCTGCTGCTCTTTCAGGCTGGAGATCCGGATCTCGAAGAACTCATCCAGATTCGAACTGACGATACACACGTACCGCAGGCGTTCCAGCAAAGGCGTCTTGGGATTTTCCGCCATCGCCAGCACACGGTCGTTGAATTTGAGCAGCGACAACTCGCGATTCATGAGCAAGGGCTCGCCAGGCGGGCGTGTGGGCATACCGGATTCCATACGTAGAGGGAGCGTGGAGTTTTACTGCAAATAAGTGACGGTTCTATGACACGACGCCAAATGCGTAGCGTACGCCAAAATCGGGACGTATAGCGCACGCCCAGTTTCCGCCAAGCCCCTGTTCCATAAGCGAAAACCCGTAGCTCAGGGCACTGTCATATGGGGTCTCTATAATCAGGCCACCTCAAAGCCTATATTACGAGCCGCATGGATCAACTTCTGGCCGCGGTGGACCTCGGGTCCAACAGCTTCCGCCTCTCCATCGGACGCATCGTTCAACAGGACGGTACGCCCCAGATCTATCAGATCGATCGTCTCAAGGAAACCGTCCGGCTTGCCGCCGGCCTGGATGCCGAAAAGCGCCTTGGCGACGACGCCATCGAACGCGCCATCGCCGTCCTGGAACGTTTTGGCGACCGCCTGCGCAGTTTCCACCCCAATCGCGTCCGCGCGGTTGCCACCAACACCTTCCGAGTCGCCCGCAACACGCGGGACTTCCTGCCGCGCGCCGAAGCCGCCCTGGGCTTTCCCATCGAAGTCATCGCCGGCCGCGAAGAGGCCCGCCTGATCTTCTCGGGCGTGGTCCACACCCTGCCCCCCTCGCCCAACAAGCGGCTGGTCATCGACATCGGCGGCGGTTCAACCGAAGTCATCATCGGCAAGGGACACGAACCCGGTCTGATGTCCTCGCTGTACATGGGCTGCGTCAGCTACAGCCGCCAGTTCTTCTCGGACGGCGTGGTGGATGCGCACCAGATGAAGCAGGCCGAACTGGCCGCCCGGCGCGAAATCGAAGTCATTGCCAAGCAGTACCGCAAGATGGGCTGGAAAGAGGCCTATGGCTCTTCCGGCACTGCCAAGGCGCTATTCGCGATCCTGACCGAAAGCCGCTTCTCCGACCGCGGCATCACCCGCGCGGGCCTGGCCAAGCTGAAAGACCGCATCGTGCGTTCGGGCCGGGTCATCCCGTCCGAACTGCCGGGCATCAAGATCGAACGCTCCGACGTGCTGCCTGGCGGGCTGGCCATCATGAGCGCACTGTTCGATGAACTGGGCATCGAGGTCATGCACACGGGCGACGGCGCGCTGCGCCTGGGCGTGCTGTATGACCTGCTGGGCCGCGACGACGAACACGACAAGCGCGACGAATCGGTGCGCCAGTTCATGAAGCGCTACCACGTCGACGTGAACCAGGCCCGCCGCGTGCGCCACGCTGCATTGACGCTGTTCGACGCCATGTTCCCCGAAGGCCCCGAACGCGCCGAGCTGCGCCCGGCCCTGGGATGGGCCGCGGACCTGCACGAGGTGGGCCTGTCCATCGCGCACAACGCGTACCACAAGCACACGGCGTACGTGCTGGAAAACGCCGACATGCCGGGCTTCTCTCGCGCCGACCAGCAGTTGCTGGCCCTGTTGGCCCTGGGCCATCAAGGCAAACTGACCAAGCTGGAACCGCTGATCCGCACGCGGCCGCAGTGGAAAGCCATCCTGAGCCTGCGCCTGGCCGTCCTGCTGTTCCGCCGCCGCGGCGAAATCGAACCGCTGCCGCTGACCGCCTCGGTCCGCGACAACTCCATCGTGGTGCGCGTCAACCGCGAATGGCTGGCCCAGCACCCGTTAAGCGACTTCACGCTGCGTGCGGAAGAAGCGGAATGGAACAAGGTGGGATTTTCGTTCGAATTGCTGGAATTCTGATGGGCTAGCGTCAAGCCGGCGAAAAGGCGGCTTGACGGTAAAAACAAAACGGGCGATGGCTGCAAAGCCATCGCCCGTTTTTTCTTCAGAACGGCGACAGATCCGTCTGGCGATGGAGCTGCTTGAGCTCCATGCGCAAGGGCCGCGTGGCCCGCCGTATCAATCTGATCTTCATACGACGGATCAGGCGGCGCATGATGATCAGCGCTGGCCGTTCACGGCCGCGGGTTGGTCCAGACCGAAGTGGCGGCGGTAACGCTCGTCCATGCGGTCCATTTTCAGCAATACCGGGAAGTCCGCGGCATTGAAATCCGGGTCCCAGGCGGGTTCGCCGCAAACCTTGGCACCCAGCTTCAGGTAACCCTTGATCAGCGGCGGCACCCGGGCCGGCAACGAGCTGTTCAGCTTTTCCACCGGATACCGGTGCAGCGGCATGACTCGCGGCTCGTTGTCCAGCGGCAGCTGCTTGGAAATCGTGCGCCAGACTTCCGCCGCGGTCACGCCATCGTCGCGCAGGCTGACGCTTGCGCAACCCAGCACGTATTCGTAACCGCCACGGCGCAGGTATTCAGCCAGGCCGGACCACAGCAGCATGATGACGGCGCCGTTGCGGTAGTCGGCGTGCGTACACGACCGGCCGACTTCGACCAGGTTGTCGCGGATCGAACCCAGGCCGGATAGATCGAATTCGGATTGCGAGTAGTACCCGCCCGCCTCCCGCGCCTTTTCAGGCGTCAGGATCCGGTACGTGCCGACGATGCGGCCCGTGTCCATTTCGCGGACCATCAGGTGTTCGCAGAAGGGATCGAAACGATCGTGTTCGATACCGTCCTGGGCGTCGGGAAATACCACGCCCATATCCTCAGTGAAGACCTCGTAGCGCAGACGCTGAATCTGCTCGATTTCTTCAGCTGTGCGCGCCAGGCCGACCGCCAGCACCTTCGGGGCGGCGCCCGTGAATGGTTCGGCGGGATTACGGCTTGGGTTGATGCGTGCTAGTTCCAGCATTGCGCGAAGCTCCTAGAGAGTCCAGTCAGTGTGGACGCCCTGTATGTCAAAGACTTGACCAATATGTTACGTGACTATGAAGTTTAATTCGGGGGAGATAGGTCAACTTTAGGCAAATCTCGACAAAACTTTACAATTAAATACCGGCCTTGAATGCACAAAAGCCACCCCCGCTGACGGTGGGTGGCTTTCGTCCAAATAGGCCTATCGCGCTTACCCCAGGCTGGCGGCAAGCTTCTCGGCGCACGACACGGCAAGGGATTCATCCTCGGCTTCGACCATCAGCCGCAACTTCGGTTCCGTCCCCGACGCGCGGATCAGGATGCGGCCCCGGCCGCCCAATTCGGCCTCGACCGCCTTGCGCGCAGCGGTCAGGCCGGCATGCGTCTTCCAGTCCTGGCCGGGGGCAAGCGGCACGTTGATCATCTTCTGCGGATACATGCGCAGATCGCCGACCCATTGCGCCATCGACACGTTGTTGCGGCGCAGGGCCGTCAGCACCTGCAGCGCGGCGATGATGCCGTCGCCTGTCGAATGGCAATCCAGGCAGAGCAGATGGCCGGAGCTTTCGCCGCCGTACAGCCAACCGCGCGACTGCATCTGCTCCAGCACGTAGCGGTCGCCCACGTTGGCGCGCTCGAAGCCCACGCCCAGGCGCTCCATCTCACGCTCGAAACCGAAGTTGGTCATCAGCGTGCCAACCACGCCATCCACCTTGTTGCGCTGCATGCGTTCACGCACGATCGCGTACAGGAGTTCGTCGCCGTTATAGATGCGGCCGTCGCCATCCACTACCTGCAGGCGATCGGCGTCGCCGTCCAGCGCGATACCCAGCTGGGCGCCACGGGCCTTCACTTCCTGGGCCAGCATTTCGGGGTGCAAGGCACCCACGCCCTTGTTGATGTTGAAGCCGTCGGGATGCACGCCGATGGCATGCACCTCGGCGCCCAACTCCCGGAACACGTGCGGTGCGATGTTGTAGGCAGCGCCGTGCGCGGCGTCCACCACGATCGTCATGCCGTTCAAGTCAAGATCGTTGGGGAACGTGCTCTTGCAGAATTCGATGTAGCGGCCCTGCGAATCGGCCATGCGGCGCGCGCGGCCCAGGCCCTCGGAGGAGACGCAGCCCAGCGGCTCGTCCAACGCGGCTTCGATGTCGGCTTCGATCTCGTCGGGCAGCTTCATGCCCTGCGCCGAGAAGAACTTGATGCCGTTGTCCTGGTACGGGTTGTGCGACGCGCTGATGACGATACCCGCCACCAGGCGCAGCGCCCGGGTCAGGTAGGCCACGGCGGGCGTCGGGATCGGCCCGGCCAGCAACACATCGATGCCCGCGGCCGACAAGCCGGCTTCCAGGGCGGATTCCAGCATGTAGCCCGAAATGCGGGTGTCCTTGCCAATCACGACCTGCGGACGGCTACCGCCGCGCGCCGCGTGTTCGCGCGCCAGCACGCGGCCAGCCGCGTAGCCCAGGCGCAGGGCGAATT
Source organism: Achromobacter sp. 18P8.1.1 (assembly GCF_057799415.1). Lineage (NCBI taxonomy): Bacteria > Pseudomonadati > Pseudomonadota > Betaproteobacteria > Burkholderiales > Alcaligenaceae > Achromobacter > Achromobacter sp. 18P8.1.1. The sequence goes on from NZ_JBYOKH010000049.1 coordinate 19,573, forward strand.
CGGCGTTGATCACCGGACCGCCGACTTCGCCACGTACTCCATCCGTACCAAAATACTTGCGTCGAATCATGAACTGATTGCTCCTTGTTCAGCCGCGTGCCATACCTTAAGGGCATCCACGGTGGCGGCGACATCGTGCACACGCACGATGGAAGCCCCCCGGGACACACAGGCAAGCGCAGCGGCAATGCTGCCGGACAACCTGTCGCCAACGGGCCGGCCAGTGGCCTGGCCGATCATGTTTTTACGCGACAGGCCGATCAGCAATGGATAACCCGTGCTGCGCAGGCTCGATAGCCGGCGCAATAATTGAAAATTCTGGTCCGCCGTCTTGCCGAAACCGAAGCCCGGATCCAGCACGATACGGCGGGGATCGATCCAGGCCGCACGCAGCTTTTGCGCCCGCGCGCCCAGGAATAGACCGATTTCGCCGATCAGGTCTGTGTATTCGGGCGGGCTGGCCTGCATCGTGCGGGGCTCGCCCTTCATGTGCATCACGCATAGCCCGCAGCGCGATTGCGCCACGGCCTCGATGGCGCCAGGCTGCCTGAACCCGTAGATGTCGTTGATCATGTCCGCGCCTGCATCCAGCGTGGCGCGCATGACTTCCGGCTTGAAGGTGTCGATGGACAACGGCACGCCGCAATCGCGCAGCGCTTCGATCACCGGCAGCAGCCGATCCAGTTCGTCCGCCACCGAGACCGGGTCTGCGCCCGGGCGCGTGGACTCGCCGCCCAGATCCAGGATGTGCGCGCCTTCTTCGATCAACTGGCGCGCATGCGCCACTGCGGAATCCGTATCGTCGTGCTGGCCGCCGTCGGAAAAGGAATCCGGCGTGACATTGACGATACCCATGACAAGCGGGCGCTCGAGATCAAACTCGAAGCGCCCGCAAAGAAAGTTATTTGCCATAACTCAGGACAAAAAACCTCAGACAGCTGCTGCCGTGCTACCGCCAGCTGCCAGGCCGGTGGTCGGCGGCGTGTCGGTCGAATCCGACGGGCCTTGCGGCGTCTTCGGGGGACGCGGCGGACGGCCTTCGATGATGTCGTTGATCTGGTCTGCGTCGATGGTTTCCCATTCCAGCAGGGCCGACGTCATCACTTCGACCTTGTCGCGGTTCTCTTCCAGGATCTTGCGCGCAACACCGTACTGCTCGTCGATGATGCGGCGGATCTCGGTGTCCACCTTCTGCATGGTGGCTTCGGACATGTGCGTCGTCTTGGTGACGCTGCGGCCCAGGAACACTTCGCCTTCGTTCTCGGCGTAGACCATGGGGCCCAGTTCGTCGGTCATGCCGTAGCGCGTGACGATGTCGCGGGCGATGGCGGTGGCGCGTTCGAAGTCGTTCGAGGCGCCCGTCGTCATCTGGTCCATGAAGAGCTCTTCAGCGATGCGGCCGCCGAACAGCACAGCGATGGTGGACAGCAAGCGGCCCTTGTCCATGCTGTAGCGGTCGGTTTCGGGCAACTGCATCGTCACGCCCAGCGCACGGCCGCGCGGGATGATCGTAACCTTGTGGACCGGGTCGGTCTTGGGCAGCAGGCGGGCAACGATCGCGTGGCCGGATTCGTGGTACGCGGTGTTCTTGCGTTCCTCTTCGGGCATCACGATGGAGCGGCGCTCGGCGCCCATGATGATCTTGTCCTTGGCCTTTTCGAAGTCGGACATATCCACGGTGCGGCCATTGCGGCGCGCGGCGAACAGAGCGGCTTCGTTGACCAGGTTGGCCAGGTCGGCGCCCGAGAAACCGGGGCAGCCGCGTGCCAGGATGGTCGCGTCGACGTTAGGCGACAGCGGAACCTTGCGCATGTGGACCTTCAGGATCTGCTCGCGGCCACGGATATCGGGCAGCGGCACAACCACTTGGCGGTCGAAACGGCCCGGACGCAGCAAGGCCGGGTCCAGCACGTCGGGACGGTTGGTGGCAGCGATCACGATGACGCCCTGGCCGGATTCGAACCCGTCCATTTCCACCAGCATCTGGTTCAGGGTCTGTTCGCGTTCGTCGTTGCCGCCACCCAGGCCGGCGCCACGCTGACGGCCCACCGCATCGATTTCGTCGATGAAGATGATGCAGGGAGCGTGCTTCTTGGCGTTTTCGAACATGTCGCGCACACGGGCAGCGCCCACGCCGACGAACATTTCAACGAAATCGGAACCCGAGATGCTGAAGAACGGAACCTTGGCTTCGCCGGCGATGGCCTTGGCCAGCAGCGTCTTACCGGTACCGGGCGAGCCGACCATCAGCACGCCGCGCGGAATACGGCCGCCCAGCTTCTGGAACTTGCTGGGGTCGCGCAGGAAGTCGACCAGTTCCTGGACGTCTTCCTTGGCTTCATCGCAGCCGGCAACGTCAGCGAACGTGATCTGGTTGGTGTTTTCGTCAAGCATGCGGGCGCGGGACTTGCCGAAGCTGAACGCGCCGCCCCTGCCGCCCCCTTGCATCTGTCGCATGAAGAACACCCAGACGCCGATCAACAGCAGCATGGGGAACCACGACACGAAGATGCTCATCAGCAGCGATTGCTCTTCGCGCGGCTTGCCCGACACCTGCACGCCGTACTTCAGCAGATCGGAGACCATCCAGAGGTCGCCCGGCGAAGTCAGCGTATAGGCGCGGCCCGCGTCCGGGGTGACGTACAGCACGTCGCCCTGAACGTCGACCTTGCGGATACGTCCCGCCTTGGCGTCGTCCATGAACTGCGTGTAGGTCACGCCGTCCTGGGTCTGAGCGCGTCCGTCGAACTGTTTGAAGACGGTAAATAGCACGAGGGCTATCACCATCCAGACAGCGACTTTCGAAAATGAATTATTCAAGGTCGATCTCCTGCTTTCGATTCCGACCGGCGACCGCGCACCCGCATATGGCACAGTCACAAGTATGTCAATAGCCCATTCTACCCTGTTGGACCCGATTGCGTCCTGGGATCCCTGGGGCCCGTGTATTTACGTCTGATTCGTGATTTGTTAGGTCGTTGTCTCGCCAAGCAGGTAGCGTTTTTTTTGGGTTCCGGAGCAACAGGCCCCGGACCGGGGTTACTTCAGATCGCGGGCAACCAGAAAGGTTTCAGAGGACTTCGCCCTCGACGCCTTCGGCTTGCGCTCGACCACCCGCTTGAAGTGCTGCTTGAAGCTTTGCACGATCTGCGAAAAACCGCTGCCGTGGAAAGCTTTGACGATCAGCACCCCGTCGGGCTTGAGGTGAGCGCGGGAAAACTCCATCGCCAAGTCGCAAACATGCTGGATGCGCGCGGCGTCGGCAATCCCCACGCCTGACAAGTTGGGGGCCATGTCTGAAATAACAAGGTCCACCGCGTGCGATCCGACCATGTCTTCCAATTGTTTCAGGACTTCATCTTCGCGGAAGTCGCCCTGGATGAATTCCACGCCCGCAATGGGTTCCATGGGAAGCATGTCCAGCGCAATAATACGTCCGTCCACGACCCCGCCCGGCCCCGTCAGGCGCTCTCGCACCACTTGGGACCAGCTGCCGGGCGATGAACCCAGGTCCACGACCAGGTCGCCCCGGCGCAGCAGCTTTTCATTGTCCAGAAGCTCGATCAGCTTGAACGCGCCACGGGCTCGATAGCCCTTCTGTTGCGCCAGCTTCACATAGGGATCATTGATGTGCTGGTGAATCCAGTCTTTAGAGAATTTATTCTTGGCCATTACCGTACAATTCCACGCATGCCTATATTAGAACTTACCTCTCGTGAGCGCAGCGACCTTCGGTCCGCCGCCCACCCCCTGCGCCCCGTCGTCCTGATTGGCGACAATGGCCTGACCGAAGCCGTGCTCAAGGAAATCGACCTGGCACTGTCTTCGCACGGCCTTATCAAGGTACGCGCCGGTGGCGACGACCGCGAGGCCCGCGACACCATGTTGTCGACGATTTGCGACACTCTGTCCTGCGCCCCGGTGCATCACCTGGGCAAGACCCTGATTCTTTTCCGCCCGCTGGCCGGCAACGTCAAGCCTGCCGCGCTGGCCGCCAGGGAGCCCGAAGCCCCTGCCAAGCGCCGCGCCTCCGAGCCCTACACGCCCAAGAAGCTGGCCGCCGAAGGCAAGACCCTGGGCAAGCGTCCGCGCCGCAGCGAGTCCGAAGAGCCCAAGCCGGCCAAAACCCGCTTCGTGCCGCAGGACCAGCTCAATAAGAACGGCAAGCCCATGCGTCCCAGCAACAAACGCGCTACTGACAGCGGCCACGGCATTCCCCGTCGCGCCGGCAGCGCACTCAGCCTTCGGGCCGGGGCACGCAGCGGCACCAGCCGCAAGACGTCGAAAAGGTAAGGCTGGGCACAAAAACGGGCGCTTTACGCGCCCGGTCCACCATAGCGATCCGCGAATGTACCGCGGAATCCAGACGAACGCAGGGTTCGGACTATGGTGTTTTGACAGCTACCTGCTTGGGTGCATGCGTTAGATGTAACGCACGCCCAGAACTTCATACTCGCGAACGCCAGCCGGGGCCTTGACCTCGACCACATCGCCTTCGCTCTTGCCGATCAGCGCGCGCGCCACCGGGCTCGACACGGAAATCAGGTTCGACTTGATGTCGGCTTCGACGTCGCCGACGATTTGGTACGTCACGCGGTCGCCCGAATCCAGGTCTTCGATATCGACGGTGGCGCCAAACACGGCGCGGCCTTCGGCTTCCAGGGAAGACGGATCGATCAGATGGGCGTTGGAAAGCGTGCCTTCGAGTTCGGCAATCCGACCCTCGATGAAACCTTGGCGCTCGCGAGCGGCATCGTATTCGGCATTTTCCGACAGATCACCCTGCGCACGCGCCTCGGCGATCGCGTTAATCACGGCAGGACGTTCCACGGTTTTCAGCCGGTGGAGCTCTTCTTGCAAGCGCTCGGCCCCGCGCACGGTCAAAGGAATGGCAGACATGTCGTTTCCCAAACAAAAGTAGAAAAACGCCCCGAAGGAGCGTTCTCGGTGAAGGTCGTTACCCAGGCGCGCGCATGGGGTCTGTTGCCTTGTGGGCAGGACCTGCGGCGCGGACGACCAAAACAAAACCCCGGCTCGGGTCGGAACCGGGGCAATCAAGGTCATATTGTGGTCAAAGTCCACCGGAATTGCAAGCCGGGGCAGAAAACGTGCTTTTCGGCGCAATTCACCGCCGTAACCCGCTAAAACAGGCGGTTTTCCCAAAAATCCTTGCATGCGGCCCGTGACGCCGCCTGCACGCCCGCACCCACGCGTTGCATAAAAGATACTTGTCGATAGTTTTTTGTATTCCCAATAGTGGGTTTACAAAAAAACCCGCCCGACTACGTCGATAACGACGGTATAAATAACAAGTAGAAAGACTAATAACAATTAAATACAAAAAGCGGTAACCGGCGCTTCTCCTTATTTCAAGTGTTGCGGGCAACGCGGCAGATGCTGCCGCGCGAACGATGGATTGTGCGTGCTTGCAAGTTTCAGGCGGACGCATCGCAGTCATCCGGCTCGACGTCCGCCCCTTCAGCCGCAGGGCCGGTGGGCAACGCCTGCCTGCGCGCAGAGGATCGCGTTCATGAAAGAGGAGCTCTCATGCTGGAAAAATTGAAAGTCCGTACGGGCATGCTGCTGGTGCTGGCGTGCTTTGTCATCGCGCTGGCGCTGGCCTGCGGGTTGAGCTGGATGAATGCGGACAATAGCGTCCGCGAGATCGAAGACCTGAATACCGTGGCGGTGCACCAGGTCGATCCCCTATACGAAGCCAATGGCGCCCTGCTGCGCACGCGGTTGGCGCTGGACGACGCGCTGGCGGGCATCCTGGCCGGCAACGCCGAACAGGCCAGCACGGCCGAACAGGAGGCCGGGCGGGAACTGGCGCAGGCCCGCGAACGTTTCGCGCTATACATGGAAGTGCCCAAGAGCGAACGCGGCCAGGCGCTGGCGGTGATCCTGCAGGGCCGTTTCACGGAATATGCATCGCTGTTGGACACGCTAAGCGCGGCCATCAAGGAACGCGCGCCGGCCAAATACCAGCAGGACGTCGGCAAGACCCGCCAGGCCGACGCCAATTTCGTCAGGGACATGAAGACCTTCCTGGCCCGTGTGCAAGAGCGTAGCGACGGCGTGCTGGCCAGTTCGCAAGCCACCTATTCCAATGCCCGGATCTCGGCGATCGCCCTGCTGACGGTTGCGTTGCTGCTGACCGCCCTGTGCTGGACCTTCATCCGGCGCGGCGTGCTGCAGCCGCTGCAGGAGGCTGGCCGGCACTTCGACCGCATCGCCGGCGGCGACCTGACCACCCGGGTCGAAACCCGCTCCAACAACGAGATCGGCGCCTTGTTCGCCGCGTTGAAGCGCATGCAGGAGGGCCTGACGCGCACGGTGGTGTCCGTGCGCCAAGGCGTCGAGGAAATCAATGTGGGTGCGGCGGAGATCGCTGCCGGCAATGCCAACCTGTCGACGCGCACCGAGGAGCAGGCCGCAGCCCTGGAAGAAACCGCCGCGACGATGGAAGAGCTTGCCGCCACCGTCAAGCAGAACGCCGAAAACGCCGCCCAGGCGAACCAGCTGGCCGCGGTCAGCATGCAGGTCGCGCAGCGCGGCGGCGACAACGTGGGCCAGGTGGTCGCCACCATGCAGGGGATTTCGGAGAGTTCGCGCAAGATTTCCGACATCGTGTCGGTCATCGACAGCATCGCCTTCCAGACCAACATCCTGGCGTTGAACGCCGCCGTGGAAGCCGCCCGCGCCGGCGAGCAGGGCAAGGGCTTCGCCGTCGTGGCGGGCGAGGTGCGCACGCTGGCGCAGCGCGCCGCGCAGGCGGCCAAGGAGATCAAGGGCCTGATCGAAGCGTCCGTGGACACTGTCAAGGCCGGCTCGGCCCAAGTATCCGCCGCCGGCCAAACCATGCAGGAGATCGTGGCGTCGGTGCAGCGCGTGACGGACATCATGGGCGAAATCTCGGCCGCGTCGACCGAGCAGGCAGGCGGGATCGATCAGGTCACGATGGCCGTATCGCAAATGGACGAGGTGACGCAGCAGAACGCCGCGCTGGTGGAAGAGGCGTCGGCCGCCGCTTCCGCGATGGAGGAACAGGCGCGGCGCCTGTCGGAGGCCACCGCGGTGTTCAAGACACAATCAGGTCAGGTGATCGAGGCCGCGCCGGCCCGGGTGTCCGGGGTGAAGCAGGCGGCGCGGCTGTCCAGGTCCTGACCGCCGCGGCCGCCGTGCGCGGGGCTTGCGCCCGCGCCGGGGTCAGCCCGCCGCCGGCTTCCTGCGGCGCAGCAAGGCGTACAGGATGATGGCGCCGAAGGTGGCGGTGCCGATGCCGCCCAGCATGAAGTCGCCCAGCTTGATCGTGAAATCGCCCGCGCCCAGCACTAGTGTGACGGCGGCCACGATCAGGTTGCGGTTGTCGCTGAAATCCACCTGGTTGACCACCCAGATACGGGCGCCGGCGATGGCGATCAAGCCGAACACCACCACCGACATGCCGCCCAAGACCGGGCCCGGGATGGTCTGGATCAGCGCGCCGAATTTGGGCGAAAACCCCAGTACGACGGCAATCAGGGCCGCCACCACGAACACCAGCGTGGAATAGATGCGGGTTACCGCCATCACGCCGATGTTCTCGGCGTAGGTGGTGACGCCGGTGCCGCCCACGGCGCCCGAGACCATGGTGGCCACGCCGTCGCCGACGAAGGCACGGCCCAGGTAGCGGTCCAGGTCCTGGCCCGTCATGGCGCTGACCGCCTTCACGTGCCCCAGGTTTTCGGCCACCAGGATGATGGCCACCGGCACGATCAGCCCCATCGCCTCGGCCTTGAAGACCGGCGCGGCGAAATGCGGCAGGCCGATCCAGGCCGCGGCCGCCACCCCCGAGAAGTCGATGGGCTTGCCCATGCCCATGCCATTGGCCAGCACGGCGTACACCACGCAAGCCAGGATCAGTCCGACCAGGATCAAGAGGCGCTGGACCATGCCCTTCGTGTAGACGGCGATGCCGCCCACGCAGACGATGGTGACCAGGGCCATGAAGGTGTCGAAGCCCGAGGCGCCCATGGCGCCCTTGGCGGCAATCGGCGCCAGGTTCAGGCCGATCACGGCAACCACGGCGCCCGTCACGACGGGCGGCATGAGCGTATCGATCCAATTGGCGCCGCCACCGGCGCGCGCATTGACGATCCAGACGATGACGCCGATCAGCGTGTAGGCCAGGCCGCAGGCAATGATGGCGCCCAGCGCCACGCCGATATTGGCGTTGGCCCCGCCGCCGGCATACCCGGTGACCGCGATCACCCCACCGATGAAGGCAAAGCTGGACCCCAGATAGCTGGGCACGCGGCCGCCGACGAACAGGAAGAAGATCAGCGTGCCGATACCGGACATCAGGATGGCGACGTTGGGGTCGAAACCCATCAGCAGCGGCGCCAGCACGGTCGAGCCGAACATGGCCACCACGTGCTGCGCGCCCATGGCAACGTTCTTGGGCCAGGACAGGCGTTCGTCGGGCGCGATGATGACGCCCGGCTCGGCGTCGTCCGCCAGGCGCCAGCGCGGAAAATAAGAATTGGACATGGGTTTCCCAAAATAGGTGTTGGGTATGAGCGGGCGCCAGTGTAAAGGGGGCCGCGAACAGGCGGCAACGTTTAAGTTTGCCGCCAGAATGCCGTACTAGTGGAAACCCCGAAATCCAAACCGGCAGCAGGAGCAACCATGGCGACCACCCCCATCAACGGCATCTCCCGGAACAACTCGCTGGCCGACCTGTGGGCCGAGCGGATCCAGGCCAACAAGGAAGCCAAGCCGGCCACGGATGGCGAGGCGACCTCGCTGACCGCGGACGGCAAGATCCGCGTCAATACGCCGGGTGGGATGAACGTGGCCAGCACGAACGCCAGCGAAGAAACCGACAATGACGACGAATACACCCGTCAGATCAAGGAACTGCAAAAGCAGCTCAAGCGGGTCATGGACCAGATCGCCAGGGTCAAGGCCAGCGGGATGTCCGATGAAATGAAGGCGCAGCAGCTCATGTCGCTGAATGCGCAGGCCGTGCAGATCCAAGGCCAGATCGCGCAAGTGATGGCGCAGCAGGCGCGCGCCGCGCAAGGCGGCATCTCGACGACCGCCTGACCCGCAACGGCGGGTAACGGGCGCATCATCCAGGCGCCCGCGCTGATGAGGCGCATCAAAATTTCTGATTGGACGCATAGCAGGTCAGACATTACTGTCTCCGGACAAATCAAAAACTACGGAGACAAACCATGCATGCAATGCGCACAGCCCTTGCAGGAGCCCTGCTGGCCGCCTGCGCGGCACCGGCCCTGGCCGGCACCGTCACGGTCATCACGTCGTTTCCCAAAGACCTGACCCAGGCCTACAAGAGCGCCTTTGAAAAGGCCAATCCCGGCATCACGCTGGAAATCCTGAACAAGAATACGGTGTCGGGCATAGCCTATGTGCGCGAAACGCCCGCCGGCCAGCGTCCGGAAGTGTTCTGGGCCAGCGCCCCGGACGCCTTCGAAGTGCTGGGCCGCGACAAGCTGCTGGCCAAATCGTCCGACATGGCGAACAAAGACGTGCCGGACAAGATCGGCAACTACCCCATCAACGACCCGGGCGGCATGTACCTGGGGCAGGCGCTGGCGGGCTACGGCATCGTCTACAACACACGCTATATCGCGGCGCACAAGATTCCGGCCCCCGTGGAATGGAAGGACCTGTTGTCGCCGCAGTGGTTCGGCCATGTCGGCATCACCTCGCCGTCTCGCTCGGGCACGATGCACCTGACCGTGGAGACCATTCTGCAGGGCGAAGGCTGGGATGAGGGCTGGAGCACCTTGCTGCGCATGTCCGGCAACAGCAGCGCCGTCACCGAGCGGTCGTTCGGCGTACCGGACGGGGTGAACAACGGCCAGTTCGGCGCCGGCCCGGTCATCGACTTCTTCGGCCTGTCCAGCAAGTATTCAAAGTTCCCAGTCGAATTCGTCTACCCCTCCGAAACCGCCATCGTGCCCGCCAACATCGCGTTGATCGAAGGCGCGAAGAACACCGAGGAAGGCAAGAAGTTCATTGCCTTCACGCTTAGCCAGGCCGGCCAGGAACTGCTGCTTGAACCGAAGATCTCGCGGCTGCCGGTGCTGCCGTATTCGGCGCTGGCCGGCAAGGTGCCGGCGGGCTATCCCGACCCGGCCGAGATTGCCAAGCGCAGCAAGGTGCAGTTCAACGCCGACCTGTCGCAGACGCGCTACTACGTTGTGCAATCGCTGTACGACCAGACCGTCACGTTCCGCCTGAAGGAACTGCAGGCCGCCACCAAGGCGATCTACGACGCCGAAGCCAAGCTGGGCGACAAGGCCAAAAGCGGCCGCGCCGCCGAGCTGCTGGCGCAGGCGCGCAAGCTGACCTGGGCCCCGCTGGTCGACGGAAAGAAAGCTGCCGACCCGGCCTTCCTGGCGATCTTCGCCGGCAACAAGAAGGACGCGGCCGTGAACCAGCAGATCACCCAGCTGGAAGGCGAGTGGAACGGCAAGTCCAAGGCGAACTACGAAGAAGCCGTCAAGCTGGCCAAACAGGCCGCAGCGCTCTAACCCGCATGACGCGCGCGGCAGCGCACGGGACAGTTCCCGTGCGCTGCGCCGCGGTCCCCTGGCAACGATTTCGGGAATCTCGATGAATTCTTCGGGCCACTCACGCCTGCCCGCCGGCCCCGTATTGACGGCGCTGCTGGTGTTCGGCTTTCTGCTGCTTTTCCTGGCCGTACCCGTGGGCACGGTGTTCTACAGCGCCTTCGTGAACGCCGACGGCAGCCTCACGATGGGCCACTTCGGTGCGTTCTTCAACCAGCCGCTGATGAAGGAAGCCTTTTTCAACAGCCTGTACGTCGCGGGCTGGTCGGCGCTGCTGGCGTCGTTGATCGCCGTTCCGCTGGCGTACTTCACCGTGCGCTTCGAATTCCGCGGCGCGCTGATCATCCAGACGCTCGGCGTGCTGCCGCTGATCATGCCGCCCTTCGTGGGCGCGGTTGCGATGCAGCTGATCTTCGGCCGCTCGGGCAGCGTCAACCTGCTGCTGAACGACTGGTTCGGCTTCACGATCCCGTTCATGGAAGGGCTGAACGGCGTCATCTTCGTTGAGGCCCTGCACTACTTCCCGTTCATCCTGATGAACCTGGTGGTGGCGCTGCGCAACATCGACGGCGCCATGGAGGAAGCCGCCTTCAACCTGGGATCGCGCGGGTTCCGCCTGTTCCGTCGCGTGATCTTCCCGCTGGCGTTGCCGGGCTATGTGGCAGGTACATCGCTGGTGTTCGTCAAAGTGTTCGATGACCTGGGTACGCCACTGGTGCTGGGCACGACCAACATGCTGGCCCCGCAGGCCTATCTGCGCATCACGCAGGTGGGGCTGGAAGACCCGCTGGGGTATGTGATCAGCGTGATCATGATCGCATTCTCGATCCTGGCGCTGTGGCTGTCGGCGCGCGTGCTCAAGGGCCGCGACTACTCCACCCTGCAAAAGGGCGGCAACTCCATCCAGAAGCGCAAGCTGCGCCCGGTGGAAAGCGTGCTGGCCTATGGGTGGATCATCCTGGTGCTGATGTTGGTGCTGTCGCCGCACATGGGCGTGCTGCTGTTGTCGCTGGCCAGCGTCTGGAGCTTCGCGCCGCTGCCTGACGGCTATACGCTGGCTCATTACTCGGCGGTGTTCTCCGAATCCCAGGGCATGATCGCCAACACCCTGCTCTATTGCGGCCTGGCGGCGGGGGTGGACGTCATCCTGGGCACTGCCATCGCCTACCTGATGCTGCGCACCCGCCTGCCGGCGCGCCAATGGCTGGACTTCATGGCATCGGCGGCGCTGGCGATTCCCGGCATCGTGCTGGCGATCGGGTTTTTGCGCACGTTCCGCGGCATCGAGCTGCCCGGTACCGGCACCTTGCTGACTTCGTCGTGGATCATCATCATGATCGCGTACTCGGTCAGGCGGCTGCCCTACGCGCTGCGGTCATGCGTGGCGTCCCTGCAGCAGATCAACGTCTCGCTGGAAGAGGCGGCGCAATCGCTGGGCGCCACCCGCATGAGCACGATACGGCGCGTGGTGGTGCCCTTGATGGCCGGCGGCATGCTGGCAGGCTTCGTGACCAGCTTCGTGACGGCCGCGGTAGAACTGTCGGCCACCATCATGCTGGTCACGAAAGACAGCCAGGCGCCCATGAGCTACGGCATCTATCTGTATATGCAAAGCGCGGCGGGCCGGGGTCCGGGCGCCGCACTCGGCGTGCTGGCGGTGGCCGCGGTGGCCATCGGCACGTATGTATCGCACTTGCTGGTGGAGCGCGCGCAGTCGCGCCAGCGTCCGGCACGCAATGAAGGGGAATCCGCATGAAGAAAGTCAGCGTCGAATGCCGCAACATCCGCCTGTCGTATGGCAAGACGGAAGTGCTCAAGGATGTGAACATCAACATCGAGCCCGGCGAGTTCTTCGCCCTGCTGGGGCCGTCGGGGTCGGGCAAGTCCACGCTGCTGCGGCTGATCGCCGGCTTCAACCGGCATAGCGCGGGGCAGTTGCTGGTGGACGGCAAGGACATCAGCGGCACGCCGCCCTGGGACCGCAACATCGGCATGGTGTTCCAGAACTACGCGCTGTGGCCGCACATGACGGTGTGGGACAACGTGGCCTTCGGCCTTGTCGAACGCAAGCTGCCAAAGGCGGAGATCCGCGCCAAGGTGGAAGCAGCGCTTGAGCTCGTGGGCCTGTCGCAATACGGCAAGCGCCGCCCCAACCAGTTGTCGGGCGGGCAACAGCAGCGCGTGGCGCTGGCCCGCACCATCGTCATCGAGCCGCAGGTGCTGCTGCTGGACGAGCCCCTATCAAACCTGGACAAGAAGCTGCGCGTGCAGATGCGCCAGGACTTGCTTAGTTTGCAGCGGCGGCTGGGCATCACCACCATCTTCGTCACGCACGACCAGGAAGAGGCGATGACCACTGCCGACCGCATGGCCGTGCTGGACCACGGCGTGGTGCAGCAGATCGGCGCGCCCAGCACGCTGTTCGACTATCCGGTGAACCGCTTCGTCGCCAACTTCGTGGGCACGATGAACGTGCTGGAAGGCGATGTGCGCGAGCGCACGAGCGGCAGCGTGGTGCTGGCGGTGGAAGGCATTGGCGACCTGCACTTGCCGCTGACCGCCGAGGCGCCGGCGGCCTCCCGGCTGGCGGCCAGCTTCCGGCCCCACACGGTGCAGATCGAAATGGCCGACGGCCTGGGCGACGCACGCTACGTCTGGCTGCCGGGCGTTGTCGAAAGCAGCGAATTCCTGGGCGAATTCACGCGCTATCAGGTGCTGATCGGCGAACAGCGGCTGACCGCGGACCAGTCGCACCTGGCCGGGCTGTCGCCCTTCCCTGCCGGCGCGCCGGTTTCGATCGGGTTGGAACCTACCCAAGTCCGGCTGCTCGCGGCCTAAACTTGCGGCCATGGAAATCTATCAGATCCGCGCCTTCGTCACGGTCGCCCGGCTGGGCAACCTGACGAAGGCGGCCGAAGCGCTGTCGCTGACCCAGCCTGCGGTCACCGCGCAGATCAAGGCGCTGGAGCAGAGCCTGGGCGTGGCGCTGTTCGACCGCAGTGGCGGGCGGCTGGCGCTGGCCAAGGCGGGCGAAGTGTTGTTGCCCACGGCGGAATCCCTGCTGGTGCTGGGCGCGCAACTCAAATCCGAAGCGCAGCAACTGCAAGGCAGCCTGCACGGGGTGGTGGAACTGGGCGTGCCCAGCGAAATGCCGGATTTCCTGCGCCTGGGCGAATTGGCCTCCGCCGTGAACCAGCGGCTGCCGCTGGTGGAACTGAAGACCCAGACGCTACCTGCCGCCACGCTGGCCGAACAGGTCAGCACGGGCCGCCTTCCCGCCGCGCTGACGATTGCCGCCAACCCGCCGCGGGGTGTGCTGTGGCTGCCGTTGCGCAGCGTGCGTTACCGCATCGCCATGCCGAAGGAACATGCCGCGGTGCTCAAGCGCGGCGGCTGGCGGGAAGTGGCGCAACTGCCCTGGCTGGACGGACCGTCCGGCTGCCACACCCATCTGTTGCTGCGCGACATGTTCGAACGCCACGGCCTGTCGCCGCGCATCATCATGCAGCATGACGACCAGGCCAACCTGGATGCGCTGGTGCGCGCCGGCGCAGGCTGCGCGCTGCTGCGCGAGGAAACCGCCCTGGCCGGCGCCGCGTCCAACGATTTCATCGTATGGGGCCAGGCCCGCGTGGACGCCATGCTAGGCTTCATCCTGCCCTATGAGCGCGCTAGCGAGCCCGCGCTGGTCGCGTTAAGCTCGATCATTCAAACCATCTGGAAGCCGCGCGCGGCGATCACGCCGGCCCAGCTTTAAGCCTTACTCCGCATCACGATCCCAATGACTGAAATCTGGTTCATCCGCCATGGCGAAACCGACTGGAACCGCCAGCGCCGCCTGCAAGGCTGGCAAGACATCCCCCTGAACGAATTCGGCGTCAACCAGGCCAGCCTGCTGGCCGCGCGCCTGCGCGAAGAGGCCCGCCACACGCCGATTCACGCCATCTACAGCAGCGACCTGCAACGCGCCCACGCGACCGCCGTGCCCGTGTCCGAACAGCTGGGCCTGCGCGTGCGCGTGGAGCCCGGCATCCGCGAGCGCGGCTTCGGCGTGCTGGAAGGCCTGGACCACGACCGTATCGACGTGCAGGCCCCCGAGGCCGCGGCCGCCTGGAAAAGCCGTGACCCGTTGCGCCCGCTGGATGGCGGTGAAACGCTGGGCCAGTTCCAGTCGCGCGTGATCTCCACCGTGGACGACATCGCCAGCCGCCACGACGGCGAACGCATCCTGCTGTTCACGCACGGCGGCGTGCTGGACATCATCTGGCGCCATGCGTCGGGCGTGCCGCTGAACGCGCCGCGAGATGCCGCGTTGCTTAACGTCAGCATCAATCGCGTCGGCGTGCAGGGCCGCAAATGGGAAGTGCTGGACTGGGGCGATGTGGGGCATGTGGCCGATGAAGTCGGCGACGACGTAGTGCCGTAACGGGCAAGCGCCCGAAGCGTAAAGCGGGGCTTATCCCGCCTTACGCGGCTTGCGCGGCGCGTTGCGCGCCAGCTTGTCATACACGGCGTTGGGCAGCAGGCGCATCAGCTTGGCCACCACGCCCATCTGCCACGGAATCACCTTATACGATGTGCCACGCTCGATCGCCGCATGCGCGCGTTGCGCAAAGGCGTCGGCTTCCATCAGGAAGGGCATCGAATACGGGTTCTTCGCCGTCATGGCGGTCTTGATGTAGCCGGGGGCGATCGTCACGACCCGGATGCCGTCCGCCGCCAACTCCAGCCGCAGGCTTTCGCAGTAGGTCACCACCGCGGACTTGGACGCGCTGTACGCGCCCGCGCCCGGCAGGCCGCGCACGCCGGCCACACTGGCGATGCCCACCAGCCGGCCGGCACCCGCCACCCGCATGGCGCCCACGAACGGCTCGAAGGTCGCAACCGTAGCCAGCAGATTGGTGTCGACGATGGCTTTGAACACGTCATAGTCTTCGCCGTGCTCGGTCAGCGTGCCCGCGCTGATGCCGGCGCTGGCGATGACCACGTCCACCCTGCCCTGGCAGAACGCGATGAAATCCGCCGCCGCCGCGTGCAACGCGGCGCGGTCGCGCACGTCCACCGCGTAGCAGCGATGTTCGCCCGGCAGGCTGTCCGCCAATTCGCGCAGCGCGTCTTCGCGCCGGCCCAGCAAGCCCAGCGTGGCGCCCGCTGCGGCGTACTGCTGCGCCAAGGCGCGGCCCAGGCCACTGCTGGCGCCGGTAATGAAGACTCGGTTCATGGATCGTCGTAAGCAGAGATGAAAAAGGGGCGACCCTCTTTAACAAGGGCCGCCCCGGCATCCTACATCAAGCGTGCGCGGCTGGCTTCAAGCCGCGCGCCCGCTTTTCGCTTTAGTTCTTCAACAGAGATGCGTGCAGATCCTGCAACGGATACACCTGCAGGCCCAGGCCCTGGCGCAGATACTGCATGCCCTCGACCGCGGCGCGGGCGCCGGCGATGGTGGTGAAGAAGGTGACGCGAGCCGCCAGCGACTGGGTACGGATGGTGCGCGAGTCAACGATGGCGTTGCGACGCTCTTCGACCGTGTTGATGACCAGCGCGATTTCGCCGTTCTTCACCATGTCGACGATGTGCGGACGGCCTTCGGTGACCTTGTTGACCACTTGCACCGGAATGCCGGCCGCTTCGATCTCGGCGGCCGTGCCGCGCGTGGCGACCAGCTTGAAGCCCAGTGCGTGCAGGCCGCGCGCCACTTCCACGGCGCGGGGCTTGTCCTGGTTCTTCACGCTGATGAACACCGTGCCGGAATCCGGCAGGCGCACGCCAGCAGCCAGCTGCGACTTCACGAAGGCTTCGCCGAAGCTCATGCCCACGCCCATCACTTCGCCGGTCGACTTCATTTCCGGACCCAGGATGGTGTCCACGCCCGGGAACTTCACGAACGGGAACACGGCTTCCTTGACCGAGAAGTAAGGCGGCACGACTTCCTTCGTGATGCCTTGCGCCGCCAGTGTCTGGCCGGCCATGGCGCGCGCGGCGATCTTGGCCAGTTGCAGGCCGGTGGCCTTGGACACGTACGGCACCGTGCGCGATGCGCGCGGGTTCACTTCCAGCACGTAGACGTCGCCGCCCTGGATCGCGAACTGCACGTTCATCAGGCCGCTGACGTTCAAGGCCTTGGCCATCATCGTGGTCTGGCGCTTGATCTCGGCGATGACTTCCGCCGACAGCGAGTACGGGGGCAGGCTGCAAGCCGAGTCGCCCGAGTGCACGCCGGCCTGTTCGATGTGTTCCATGACGCCGCCGATGAAGACGGTTTCGCCGTCGGCCAGACAGTCCACGTCCACTTCGGTGGCGTTGTTCAGGAAGCGATCCAGCAGCACGGGCGAGTCATTGCTGACCTTCACGGCCTCGCGCATATAGCGCTCGAGGTCTTGCTGCTCGTGCACGATTTCCATGGCGCGGCCGCCCAGCACGTAGCTGGGGCGAACGACGAGGGGATAGCCGATTTCGGTGGCGTGGGCCAAGGCCTCGCCTTCGGTGCGGGCGGTGCGGTTGGGCGGCTGGCGCAGGCCAAGCTTGTTCAACAGCTTCTGGAAACGCTCGCGGTCTTCGGCGACGTCGATGGATTCCGGGCTGGTGCCGATAATCGGCACGCCGTTGGCTTCCAGGGCGCGCGCCAGCTTCAACGGGGTCTGGCCGCCGTACTGGACGATCATGCCGACCGGGTTTTCCTTGTGGACGATTTCCAGCACGTCTTCCAGCGTCAGCGGCTCGAAGTACAAACGGTCGGAGGTGTCGTAGTCGGTGGACACGGTTTCCGGATTGCAGTTGACCATGATGGTCTCGTACCCGTCTTCGCGCAGCGCCAGCGCGGCATGCACGCAGCAATAGTCGAATTCGATGCCCTGGCCGATCCGGTTCGGTCCGCCGCCCAGCACCACGATCTTCTTGCGATCGGTGGGCGCGGATTCGCACTCTTCCTCGTACGTGGAGTACATGTAGGCGGTGCGGGTGGCGAATTCGGCGGCGCAGGTGTCGACGCGCTTGTAGACCGGGCGCACGTTCAGCTGGTGACGCAGCTTGCGCACTTCGGATTCAGCTGAGTCCAGCAGGAAAGCCAGGCGACGGTCGGAGAAACCGCGGCGCTTCAGTTCCCACAGGGTGGCGTAGTCCAGGTCGGCCAGCGTCTTTTGTTCCAGCGCCAGTTCGATGTCGACGATTTCCTTGATCTGCGACAGGAACCACGGGTCGATGTGCGTGATGTTGTGCACTTCGTCCAGCGTGAAGCCTTGCGCGAAGGCATCGCCCACGTACCAGATGCGTTCCGGACCGGGCTCGCCCAGCTCGACTTGCAGCTTTTCGCGGTCGGTCGTCTTCTGGTTCAGGCCGTCGACCCCGACTTCCAGGCCACGCAGCGCCTTCTGGAACGATTCCTGGAAGGTGCGGCCGATGGCCATGACTTCACCCACGGACTTCATCTGGGTGGTCAGGCGCGCGTCGGCGGTGGGGAATTTCTCGAACGCGAAACGCGGCACCTTGGTGACGACGTAGTCGATCGACGGTTCGAACGAGGCGGGCGTTGCGCCGCCGGTGATTTCGTTCTTGAGCTCGTCCAGCGTGTAGCCCACGGCCAGGCGCGCGGCGACCTTGGCGATGGGGAAGCCGGTGGCCTTGGAGGCCAGCGCCGACGAACGCGACACACGCGGGTTCATCTCGATGACGATCATGCGGCCGTCGCGCGGGTTGACCGCGAACTGCACGTTCGAACCGCCCGTATCCACGCCGATCTCGCGCAACACCGCGATCGATGCATTACGCATGATCTGGTATTCCTTGTCGGTCAGCGTCTGGGCCGGCGCCACGGTGATCGAGTCACCGGTATGCACGCCCATCGGGTCCAGGTTTTCGATCGAGCAGACGATGATGCAGTTGTCCGCCTTGTCGCGGACCACTTCCATCTCGAATTCCTTCCAGCCCAACAGCGACTCTTCGATCAGCAGTTCGCTGGTCGGCGAAGCTTCCAGGCCGCGGCGGCAGATGGTTTCGAATTCTTCGGCGTTGTAGGCGATACCGCCGCCCGAGCCACCCATCGTGAAGCTGGGGCGGATCACGGCCGGGAAACCCGAGGTGCCGACTTCGGCCGCGATGCGGCGCTGCACTTCCCAGGCTTCGTCCATGCTGTGGGCCACGCCCGACTTGGCCGATTCCAGGCCGATGTCGGTCATGGCCTGCTTGAACTTCTGGCGGTCTTCGGCCTTTTCGATGGCGTGCTCGTTGGCGCCGATCAGTTCCACGTTGTGCTTTTTCAGCACGCCGTGGTGGGCCAGGTCCAGCGCGCAGTTCAGCGCGGTCTGGCCGCCCATGGTCGGCAGCAGCGCATCGGGCTTTTCACGCTCGATGATCTTTTCGACGGCTTGCCAGGTGATGGGCTCGATGTAGGTGACGTCGGCCGTTTCCGGGTCCGTCATGATCGTGGCGGGGTTGCTGTTCACCAGGATGGTGCGGTAACCCTCGGCCTTGAGCGCCTTGCAAGCCTGTGCGCCGGAATAGTCGAATTCGCAGGCCTGCCCGATGATGATGGGGCCGGCGCCGATGATGAGTATGCTTTTTAGGTCTGTACGCTTGGGCATGATGCAATCTTTACTTTTGGCCGGACATCAGGGCGATGAACTTGTCGAACAGTTCAAGGATGTCGTGCGGACCCGGGCTGGCTTCGGGGTGACCCTGGAAGCAGAAGGCCGGGCGATCGGTGAGCTCGAAACCCTGCAGGGTGCCGTCGAACAACGACACGTGCGTGACGCGCGCATTGGCCGGCAGGCTGGCGGCGTCGACCGCGAAGCCGTGGTTCTGGCTCGTGATGAACACGCGCTTGGACTGGAGGTCCTGCACGGGGTGGTTCGCGCCGTGGTGGCCCGTCTTCATCTTGAGCGTCTTGCCGCCCACGGCCAGGCCCATGATCTGGTGGCCCAGGCAGATGCCGAACACCGGCAGCTTCTTGTCCAGGAACGTGCGCGTGGCGGTGATCGCGTAGTCGCAGGGCTCGGGGTCGCCGGGGCCGTTGGACAGGAACACGCCATCAGGATTGAGCTTCAGGACTTCTTCGGCGCTGGTTTGCGCCGGCACCAAGGTCAGGCGGCAGCCGCGGTCGGCCAGCAGGCGCAGGATGTTGGTCTTGATGCCGAAGTCGTAAGCCACGACGTGGAACTTGGACTGGTCGGGCTTCGCGAAACCCTTGCCCAGCTGCCAGGTGCCTTCAGTCCATTCGCTGCTGGTCTTGACCGACACTTCGCGGGCCAGGTCCTGGCCGGCCATGCCGCCAAAGCCGCGAGCCAGTTCAACGGCGCGCTCGGCGTCGGTGCCGACGAAGATGCAGGCGCCCTGGGCGCCTTTTTCACGCAGGATGCGCGTGAGCTTGCGGGTGTCGATGCCGGAAATGGCGACGATGCCCTGCGCAGCCAGATAGTCGGGCAGGGATTGCGTGGAACGGAAGTTCGACACGCGGGCGGGACAGTCGCGGACCACCAATCCGGCGGCATAGACGCGATTGGCTTCCACGTCTTCGGCGTTGACGCCGGTGTTGCCAATGTGCGGATAGGTCAGCGTGACGATCTGACCGCTATAGCTGGGATCGGTGAGAATTTCCTGGTACCCGGTCATCGCGGTGTTGAACACCACTTCGGCAACGGTAGCCCCGTGCGCACCGATCGACACGCCTCGAAAAATGGTACCGTCCGCCAGAGCCAGAATTGCAGGAGGGAAGCGGTTGATCCCCTCGGGAAAAAGTTGCGGCAGCACAGTAAACCCCGGTTTTAGAATCGATAATCAAACCTTCGGATTATACCTTGACCCGGCGTTTTTCCCGGAGAACCGCGCCAAATAAGGCCGGAATCGGTGATTTACCCCTTTCGGCCCGCGCTGTCGCGCCATCGCGCTTAGGGTTGAGCCCAGGGCAGGCCTTTGGCTGACAGCAAGCCGCAAGCGGCAGTGATACGCTAGGGACACCTTCAACCCTTGCCGTTGTGAGCCGTATCTGTCCATGTCCAGCCAACTTGACGCCCTGCGCAATCACACCACCGTTGTCGCCGACACCGGGGATTTCGAAGCGATGAAGGCGTTGCTTCCCACAGACGCCACTACCAATCCGTCCCTTATTCTTAAAGCCGTCCAGCAGGACGCCTACCGCCCGCTGCTGGAAAAGACGGCGCGCGACCATGGCGGCGCCTCGACGCCCGAGCTCGTGGACCGCCTGCTGGTCGCCTTCGGCCGCGCCATCCTGAACATCGTGCCGGGGCGCGTGTCGACTGAGGTGGATGCCCGCCTGTCGTTCGATACCCGCGCCACCATCGAACGCGCCCGCGGACTGATCGCGCTGTATGAAGCCGCCGGCGTGCCGCGCGAGCGCGTGCTGATCAAGATCGCTTCCACCTGGGAAGGCATCCAGGCCGCCCGCGCCTTGCAGGCCGAAGGCGTACGCTGCAACCTGACGCTGCTGTTTTCCCTGCCCCAGGCGGTGGCCTGCGCCGACGCAAACGTGCAGTTGATCTCGCCCTTTGTCGGCCGCATCTACGACTGGTACAAGAAAAGTGCCGGCGCGTCCTGGGTGGAAGCCGACAACGCCGGCGCGCGGGACCCCGGCGTGCTGTCCGTGACGCGCATCTACCGCTACTACAAGCAGCACGGCATTCCCACCGAGATCATGGGCGCAAGCTTCCGTAATGCGGGACAAATCGTGGCGCTGTCGGGCTGCGACCTGCTGACGATCAGCCCTGACCTGCTGAACCAGTTGGCCAGCACGCCGGGCGACGTGCCCGCGCAATTACGCGCCGACGACACGGGCGAACCCATCGCACGCATCGGATCGGACGAAATCACGTTCCGCACCCTGCTCAACGACGACGCCATGGCCACCGAGAAGCTGTCGGAAGGCATCCGCCTGTTCGTGGCGGACGCGATCAAGCTTGACGCGCTGATCGACGCGCAACGCAGCTAAGGCGAATCGGGGGCCGCGGGCCTTGCCGGCACGCGCCCCCTTTTCCCGCCGCCCTAGCGGTGGTCGTGCGAATGCACTTGCAGCGCTTCCAGGAAGCGCGACACCATGTTGTACGCCGCGACCGTCGCGGTCAGCTCGACGATGAGCTTTTCCGACCCCATCGCCGCCCGCGCCGCCTGGAACACCGGTTCCGGCACCTGCACTTGGCGGGTCATCGCATCGGTGTAGGCCAGCACGGCCTTTTCTCGTTCGCTGAACAGGTCCGAGTCTTGCCAGGCGTCCAGCGCATCCAGCTGCGCTTGCGAAACGCCCTCTTTCAGCGCGATCGGCGCATGCTGGTCGGCCTCGTACGGCGCGCCGTTGATCGCCGCCACGCGCATGATCACCAGCTCGCGCAGGTCGCCCGGCAGCGTGCTCAGCTGGCGAATCGAGGTCAGGTAGTTCAACCAGCCGCCCGCTACCGCCGGGCTATGCAACAGCATCTGGTACAGGTGCAGCACGCTGCCACGCTCGGCAACGATGCGATCGACCAGGGGCCGTGCTTCGGGATGAGTCAGATCGGCGTAGGGAAGACGGGCCATGGGGCACTCCATATAGGTGACGGGGCTGCAAATGCACACATTCATACAATATATTTGACATAATGACAGCACATTGCGCGTCCCCGGTATATACCTAGAATGAATGCGCCCACCCAATCCGTTCCGCCCGTCACGCTCGCGAACTGCGATAGCGAACCGATACACGTACCGGGCGCCATCCAGCCGCTGGGCGCGCTGATTGCATTCGACGCGGACGGGAACTTGCGGTTCGCCAGCGAAAACGCGCCGGACGTGCTGGGTGCGCCGCTGACACTGGGCCAACCGTGCGCCCCCGGCGCGCTGCCTCCTGCGCTGGCCCATTACCTGGCCGTCTGGCTGGGCAACCCCGACCCCATCTTCGATCCGCTGACTATTGCGCTGAATCACGCCACCTTCGACGTGATCGGCCACCGCAACGCCGACGGCCTGACAATCATCGAACTGGAACTGCGGGTCGAGGACACGGGCATCGCCGACCCGGCGCGTATCTATCGCAGCATCGAACGGGTGCGCCGCCAGCGCGACATCCAGGGCCTGCTGGAAAGCGCCGTGCGCGAGGTGCGCCGCGCCACGGGTTTCGACCGCGTCATGGCGTACCGCTTCCACCCCGACGACAGCGGGGAAATCGTCGCCGAGCAACGCCACGAGTCGCTGGAAGACTGGGTGGGCCGCCGCTATCCGGCCGGCGACATCCCGGCGCAGGCGCGCCGCCTGTACACCGTCAACACCTTGCGCCAGATCGCCGACGCGCGCTATACGCCGATCCGCGTGCTGGGCGCGCCCGGCACCGAACCGCAGCCGCTGGACATGAGCTTTTCCGCGTTGCGCAGTGTGTCGCCCATCCATCTGGAATACATGGCGAACATGGGCGTGCAAGCGTCGATGAGCCTGTCGATCGTCATCGGCGGCCGGCTGTGGGGCATGATTGCCTGCCACCATCATTCGCCGCGCCCGATCCCCTACCCGGCCCGCCAGGCCTGCGAAGCGCTGGCGCAGGTGCTGTCGGCCGCGCTGGCCAATTTCGAAGGCAGCGAACGCGCCGGTGAAATGCGCCGCAATGCAGCGTTGGTCAGCGAACTGGCCGAACGCGTATCCGCATCGGAGAACCTGCACCTGGCGCTGTCCGCCGGCCCCACGACGCCCGCCTCGCTGATCCCGAACGACGCCGCGCTCTGCCTGTGGGGCAACAGCGTTACCGTGTTCGGCGGCATCGCGCCGCGCGGCGAACTGGCCGGCATCCTGTGCGCGCTGGACCAGAGCGGCCAGCGCCTGGTGCATACCGACAACATCGCCCGCGACTATCCCGGACTGCAGACCGACCTGGTGCCCTACGCCGGGCTGCTGGCCTGCAAGTTCGACCCCATGAACAACGGCTGGCTGATCTGGCTGCGCAAAGAACAGATCGAAACGCTGGTGTGGGGCGGAAAGCCGGAAAAACAGTACACCGTCGGCAATCTGGGGCCGCGCCTGACGCCGCGCGGCTCGTTCGATGCCTGGCGCGAAGTCGTGCGCAACACCTGCACGACCTGGTTGCCCGCCGAGCGGGATGCCGCGGACAACCTGCGCGACGAACTGTCCCACATCGCGACCAGCCGCGCCGCTGACGTGGACCGCGCGCGCACCGCGCTGCTGGCCATGCTGGGCCACGACCTGCGCGACCCGCTGCAGTCCATTTCCATGGCCGCCACGCTGTTGTCCAAGACGGATTCCGGGGCCCGCATGGGCGAACGCATCCGCTATTCCAGCGGCCGGATGCAACGACTTATCTCGCAGGTACTGGACCTGTCCCGCCTGCAGGGCGGCATGGGGCTGGGCATCGAGAAGCGGCTGTGCAACCTGAGCGATCTGGTCAACGGCCTGATCGATGAAAAGCGCCAGGCGTATCCTGGGCTGCGCATCGAGCCCGAGGTGGCATCCGGCCTGGAACTGATGGCCGATACCGACCGCATCGCCCAGGTGGTGACCAACCTGATGAGCAATGCGCGCCAGCACGGCGCCCCGCGCCAGCCCATCCATGTGCTGGCACGGCAGGTAGGCGACAATATCGAACTGCGTGTCGTGAACCACGGCGCGCCGATCGCGGAAGAGGTGCTGGCGCACCTGTTTTCGCCTTTCAAACCTGAGTCGATGGGCCATTCGCGTAACCGCAATGGCCTGGGACTGGGCCTGTACATCGCCGATCAGGTCGTGCGCGACCATGATGGCGAGATCGCGGTCGAATGCCGCGACGGCCTGGTCATTTTCACGGTGACGCTGCCGCGCGACCTGCGCGATGCGCCCGCCCTTTGATTTCTGGAGGTACCCTTTTGAACGACGTGCGCGCGATTCGCGTCCTGCTGGTTGACGATAATGAAATGGGCTCGGAGCTGCTTGCCGAGTTCCTGGCGCTTTCGGGCGTGGAAACGCGGTGCGCCGCCACCGGCGAAGCCGCCCTGGAACTGGCCGACAGCTTTGCCCCCGAGGCCGTGCTGGTGGACATCCTGCTGCCCGACATGGACGGCTACGAGTTGGCCGCCAAGCTGCGCGCACGCGGCAGCCCTCCCCGCATCTATGCGCTGAGCGGACTGGCCCGCCAGGAACGGCGCGACGACACCGACAGCATGTTCAACGGCTGGATCGAAAAGCCCGCCGACCCCGACGCGCTGCTGGCCATCCTGCGCCAGGCGCATTAGCGTGGCAACCCCGATGCCGACCTCCACGTCCCTGGAAACCCTGGCCGCGCACGGCGTGCGCCTGAAGGTGCTGGCCCAGGTCTTTCCCGTGCTTCGCCACGAGGTGGTCGGCCCGCTGTCGAACGCCACGCTGGCGGCCGCCATGTTGCGCCAGAGTCCTGAAGGCGCCAGCCCCGACGCCCTGCAGCAACGTTGCCACAGGCTGGCCGGCGATCTGACGGGCATGCTCGAAGACAGCGTCGCCATCGTTCGCGACCTGGATCAGTGGCTGGTCGACCAAGACGCGTCCACGTCGGCCGAGGCCTTGCTGCGTGAATGCCGTAAGCTCATGTTCTCGCACCTGCTGCTGTCCGGGCGCAGCGTCACCTGGTCCGAAGACATCGCCGCAGTGCAGTTGCCGCAATTCGCGTCGCGCTACCTGCTGCTGGCGTGGTTGCTGTGCCTGCTGCCAGCGCTGCCCGCCGGCGCGTCGCTGACGCTGGATTTTTCACAGGCGGATGCCTGGCACGCCCGTTTCTCCGCGGCTGCAGACTTCAGCGAAGTCCAGCCCACCGCTTTCGATCCGCAGGAAGTCGACCTTCTTGCGGCCGCATCAGGCTGGCGCCTGGAGCGTCAAACGCATCATTGGACGCTGCACCTGCCTGCCCCCACCCTCGACAAGTGAGTGGCCGACATGATTTCCCCCGTTCATCAGGTGCTTCGAGAAGGCACGCGTGACAGGCACGAAACGCTGGACCAGGGCCTGGCCCTGACCAGCGGCGACGTGGACCGCGCCGATTATCTGAATTACCTGCGCGCCTTGCTGGGCTGGCTGGAACCGCTGGAACAGCGGCTCTGGCAATTGGACTGGCCGGACAGCCTGCAAGCCCGTGCACGTGCGGGCAAGAGCGACTGGATTCGCGCCGACCTGGCCGATGCGGGGGATGCCGCGCCCGTGCCGCAATGCGCGGATGCACCGCGCGTGGATGCGGCGGACGCTTATGCCTTGGGTGTGGCCTACGTGGTGGAAGGGTCGCAATTGGGCGGACGCTTCCTGGCCAAGCACCTGGCCGACGTCACTCCTGCCCTGCCGCTGCGCTATCTGCGTGGCTACGGCGAACAGGTAGGGCCGATGTGGAAAGCGTTCCTGCAGTATCTGGACAGTGAGGCCGGGGCCCTGGGAAGCGAGGCCCATGCCCTGCAAGGCGCCCGCGACGCCTTTGACAGCCTGACGGCCTGGCTGCACAGCCGGCAGGCGCTGCGGGCCTGAGCCGCCTGGCCCGCCCGTGCGGCGGCTGATGCGCCGCCGCCGGACAGCCGGGCTACAGCTTTTCGGTTTCGCCCGATTTGGGCTGCCACTTCATCAGGCGCTTTTCACCGATGCCGACGATGTAGTCCAGCACCAGCGCGAACGCCGTCAGCACGACGATGCCCGCGAACACCGTGTTCACGTCGAACGTGCCTTCCGCTTGCAGGATCAGGTAGCCCACGCCGCTTGCCGAGCCCAGGTATTCCCCGACCACGGCGCCCACGAAGGCCAGGCCCACGGACGTATGCAGGCTGGAGAACACCCAGCTGGTGGCGGACGGCAGATAGACGTGGCGCAGCAACTGGCGTTTGCGCGCGCCCAGCATGCGGGCGTTGTCCAGCAAGGTGGGACTGACTTCGCGCACGCCCTGATAGACGTTGAAGAACACGATGAAGAACACCAGCGTGACGGCCAGCGCCACCTTGGACCAGATCCCCAGCCCGAACCACATCCCGAAGATGGGCGCCAGAATGACGCGCGGCATCGAGTTGGCGGCCTTGATGTAGGGGTCGAGGATGGCGCTTGCGCGCGGCGACAGCCCCAGCCACAGGCCGAAGCCCAGACCGGCGATGGTGCCGATGAAGAACGCCAGCACGGTTTCGGTCAGGGTCACCCACAGGTGCGTGTAGATATCCGCGTTGGTGACGAACCAGGCCCAGATGCGGCCCCAGACCTTCAGCGGCTCGCCGAAGAAGAACGCCACCTTGGAATCGCGCGATGCGAAATGCCAGACGCCCAGAATGACGACCAGCAGCAGCAGTTGCCAGAAGCGCAGGCTGGCGGAACCGGATTTGAATGACTTCGACATACCTCAGGCTCGCTTCTGTTGGGCATAGCCCTTGAGGACTTCTTCGCGCAGCACCGCCCAGATGGCCGTATGCAGCTCGACGAATCGCGGATGGGCGCGCACCTCGGCCACGTCGCGCGGACGCGGCAGGTCGATCACGAATTCGCCGATCGGATGCGTGCCCGGCCCTGCCGACAGCACGATCACGCGGTCGCTCATCGCGATGGCTTCGTCCAGGTCGTGCGTGATGAACAGCACGGCCTTGCGCTTGGCCATCCACAGCTCCAGCACTTCGTTTTCCATCAACTGGCGCGTCTGGATGTCCAGCGCGGAAAACGGTTCGTCCATCAGGATGATGTCCGGATCGCGGATCAGCGTCTGGGCCAGCATGGCGCGCTTGCGCATGCCGCCCGACATCTGGTGCGGATACCGGCTTTCAAAGCCGCCCAGGCCCACACGGCGCATCCACTCCCGGCCGCGCTCGAGCGCTTCGGGACGCGGCACGCCGGCGAAGTCCAGCCCGGCCACTACGTTGTCCAGCGCGCTGCGCCAGGGCAAAAGCGCCTCGCCCTGGAACATGTAGCCCGCTCGCGCGTTGATGCCCGTCAGGGGTTGGCCGAAGACCAACACCCGCCCCGACGACGGCGCCAGCAAGCCGGCGCCGACGTTGAGCAAGGTGGATTTTCCGCAACCGGTCGGCCCCACCACCGACACGAACTCCCCTGGCGCGATGGCCAGGGTCGTGTCGCTGACGGCGGTGTAGCGCTGTGACCGGTCGTCACGCGACACAAAGGTGCAACTGATATTTTCCAGCGACAGCGCGGCTTCAGCCATTGGCATACTTCTCATTGGCGCGGCGCGCGAAATCGTTGGTCCAGACCTTGGAAGGATCGATCTTCGCGCCGTCGAAGTCCGCCTGATAGGCAGCCAGGGCCTTCAACGCGGTCGCGGCGCCGTCTTCGGGGATCATGCCGTCGGGCGACAGACCTTCCAGGCTCTTGGCGATGGCGGCCTTGTAGACGGCCGGATCGCCCAGCAGATAGGTCTCCGGCACGATCTTGGCGATCTCGTCGGGGCCTGCCTTCTGGATCCACTTGTCTGCGCGGACCAGTGCATTGGTCAGTGCCTGGGTGGTGTTCGGATTGGCGTCGATGAACGCCTGCGGCGCGTACAGGCAACCGGCCGGCATGTTGCCGCCGAAGATGTCCTGGGTGTCTTTCAGGGTGCGCGTATCGACGATGATCTGGATGTCGCCCGGCATTTCCAGCATCGACACGACGGGGTCGGTGTTGGAGATGGCGTCGATCTGGCCGCTGCGCAAGGCCGTCACGGCACCGGCGCCAGCGCCCACGCCGATGATGGAGACGTCGGACGCCTTCAGGCCGTGCTTGGCCAGGAAGAAGCTGACCACCATGTTGGTGGACGAGCCCGGCGCGGTCACGCCGATCTTCTTGCCCTTCAAGTCGGCCGGGCCCTTGTAGTTGGGCAGGTTCTTCTTCGACACGCCCACGCCGATCATCGGCGCACGGCCCTGCAGCACGAAGGCGCGGTAGGCCTGGCCCTTGGACTGCATCGACAGCGTGTGCTCGAACGCGCCCGACACCACGTCGGCGCTGCCACCCACCACGGCCTGCAACG
The DNA here is from genome assembly GCF_057799415.1 of Achromobacter sp. 18P8.1.1. Taxonomy (NCBI): domain Bacteria; kingdom Pseudomonadati; phylum Pseudomonadota; class Betaproteobacteria; order Burkholderiales; family Alcaligenaceae; genus Achromobacter; species Achromobacter sp. 18P8.1.1. The sequence goes on from NZ_JBYOKH010000049.1 coordinate 48,061, forward strand.
CCTTGGAGCCGCCTGCGAAGTCGGCGATGCTGACGTCCAGGCCTTCGTCCTTGAAGTAGCCGCGGGCTTCTGCGATGGACAAGGGGAGGTAGTAGATCAGGGGCTTGCCGCCGACGGCGATCTGGACCTTGGTCTTTTCAAGCTTCTGTGCGCGCACGATGGCGGGCGCCATGCCCATGACGCCGGCAGCGCCGGCCATCTTGAGCAAGTCACGGCGGGTAACTGACATGTGGTTGTCTCCTAATTGTCGGGTTTACCGATAGCGCCGGTCTTCGCCAGCTCATCAATAGCCGCTGAATCATACCCCAGCGATTTCAGGACTTCCTCGGTATGTTCCCCTAATGCCGGGCCCACCCAGCGCGTCTGGCCGGGGGTCTCCGACAGCTTGGGAACCACCGCCGGCAGCTTGACGGGACTGCCGTCGGCGAAGTGGTGCTGTTCGATCATCTGGCGCGCCAGGAATTGCGGATCGCTGAACATATCGGCCACGCTGTAGATCTTGCCGACAGGCACGTCCGCGCCTTTCAGTACGCCCAGCGCCTCGTCGATGCCGCGGCCGCCGCACCATTGCTGGATGGCGCCGTCAATCTCTTCGACGCGGCGCGCGCGCCCGTCGTTGCGCACCAGATCAGGGTCTTCGGCCAGATCGTCCCGGCCGATGGCGCGCATCAAGCGATGGAAGATGGCGTCGCCGTTGCCCGCGATGACGACGTTCTGGCCGTCGCGGGTGGTGTAGGTATTGGACGGCACGATGCCCGGCAGCGCGCCGCCGGTGCGCTCGCGCACCACGCCAGCCACGTCGTATTCGGGAACCAGGCTTTCCATCATGTTGAAGACGGCCTCGTACAGGGCCACGTCCACCATCTGGCCCTGCCCGGCCTGGCAGGCCTCGCCCGTCTTGCCGTTCCAGCGGCCGCCGGTGGCGTCGCGGTGGCGCAGCGCCATCATGGCGCCGATCACGCCATGCAGCGCGGCAATCGAGTCGCCGATGGAAATGCCGACACGCAGCGGCGGCCGGTCGGGATGGCCCGACACGTAGCGCAGACCGCCCATCGATTCGCCGATGGCGCCGAAGCCCGGCTGGTCTTTCATGGGGCCGGTCTGGCCGTAGCCCGACAGCCGCACCATGATCAAGGCGGGATTGATGGCGCGCAGTTGCTCAAAGCCCAAGCCCCATTTCTCCAGCACGCCCGGCCGGTAGTTTTCGACCACGACATCGGCGTCCAGCGCCAGCTTGCGGGCGATCTCCTGGGCACGCGGGTCTTTCAGATTCAGGGCAATGGATTGCTTGTTGCGGGCCTGCACCGTCCACCAGAGCGAATTGCCCTCGTGCAGATGGCGCCAGCTGCGGATGGGGTCTCCGCCGCCCGTGCCGTCAGGCCCATGCGGCGTTTCCACCTTGATGACATCGGCGCCGAATTCGCCGAAGATGCGCGCGGCAAAGGGGCCGGCGATGAGCGTGCCGAGTTCCAGGACCTTGAGTCCGGTCAGCGCTGACATGGTTTGTCTTCCTCACGTTTTCTGCCGCGCCGATACGTTGCCGGCGAGCTATTGTGATGCGGCGAGCCTCAGGTGGTTTTCCGCTCCATCAAGGCCCAGGCGATCGTGCCGGCATCCACGTATTCCAGTTCACTGCCGGCCGGCACACCGCGCGCCAGACGCGTCACGCGCAGGCCGCGTTCGCCCAGCGCTTCGCCCAGGAAGTGGGCGGTGGTTTCGCCTTCGGCGGTGAAGTTGGTGGCCAGGATCACTTCCTGCACCATGCCGTCGGTCGCCCGCTTGATGACCCGGTCGAAGTCGAGTTCGCGCGGGCCGATGCCCTCAAGCGGCGCCACCCGGCCCATCAGCACGTAGTACAGACCGCGGTAGCCGTGGCTGGACTCGATCATGTTCTGGTCGGCCGGGGTTTCCACGATGCACAAGAGCGAAGGATCGCGCTTGGGATTGGCGCAGGTGCCGCAGACCTCTTCTTCCGAAAAGCTGTTGCACCGCGCGCAATGCTTCAGATCCCGCACCGCGCCGGCCAGCGCCTGCCCCAGCATGTCCGCGCCTTGCGGGTCATGCTGCAGCAGGTGGTACGCCATGCGTCTGGCCGATCGCACGCCCACGCCGGGCAGGCGGCGCAGCGCCTCGATCAGCGACACCAGCGGTTCGGGTTCAGGCAGTAAGGGATCCATTGCAGCCCTGAGCGGCGTCGATCAGAAGGGCAGCTTCATGCCCGGGGGCAGCGGCATGCCGGCGGTAACGCCCGCCATCTTTTCCTGGGACGTGGTTTCAGCCTTGCGCAGCGCGTCGTTGAACGCAGCAGCGACCAAGTCTTCCAGCATGTCCTTGTCGTCGCCCAACAGCGACGGATCGATCACGACGCGCTTGACGTCGTGGCGGCAGGTCATGGTGACCTTGACCAGGCCGCCGCCGGAGGCGCCTTCGACCAGGATCTCGGCCAGCGCGTCTTGCGCCTTCTTCATGTTTTCCTGCATCTGCTGCGCCTGGCGCATCAGGCCGGCCAGTTGTCCTTTCATCATGATGGATGTTCCTTGAACGAGGGGAATAAGAGATTGCCGCCGCCTCAGGCAGCGGCCGGGGGATCAACGTGGCGGATGGAGCCGGGTACGACCTGGCCTCCGAAATCGGCCAACAACGCTTGTACAAAAGGATCGACGGCCACGGCGTCTTCCGCGGCCTGCTGGCGCGCGGCGCGCTCGGCCTTCGCCACGGCATGCGCCGTGGCGTCGCCCGTGACGCCGACTTCCACGTCCAGCCGGATGCCCTGACCGAAATGTTCGCACAAGACGGTTTGCAGGCGGACCCGGCTTTCGCTTTCGGCCAGCGTCTTGACAGCCACGCGCAGGACGATTGCATCGCCCTGCACGCCGGCCCATTCGCTCTGGCGCGCCAGTTCCGCCGCCAGTCCGGTGACAGGCAGGCGCGCGGCCAGTTCGGGCCAGCCGGCGGACGTCATGTCCG
>NZ_JBYOKH010000050.1:0-49263 GCF_057799415.1 Achromobacter sp. 18P8.1.1
CGATGTCACGCGCGGGTTGCTGGCGGCGCAGGCCGACGGCCGCCGCGCCGGGGGCGCGCTGCCCATCCTGGGGCCCGTGTCTACCGCGGCCTGGAACCGTTACGTAGACAGCTTCACGCATCCGATTCCGGAATGGTTCCAGAAACGCGTGGAAACCAAGAACACCAATTAAGGCTCGGACAGGAGCCGGAGGCGCCAGATCATGCCAGCCGCCCCAATGCGTTATGCCTCATTGCCACGTCAGCGCGGCAGCATCACCGTGGCCGTCGTGTTCGCGGTGCTGGTGGGGCTGGTGCTGCTTGGCGTGGCGCACCTTGCCTACAGCTTCTATATGAAGCGCGAGATGCAGAAGGGGGCGGACCTGGCGGCTTTATCGGCAGTCCAGGTACTGAGCATGGGGGCGGCCGCGGACTGCACGCGGGCTGTGGCCGCCGGGCGGACGTCGGCGTTGGCCAATGTGCCCAGCTTTTTCGATACCTTCACGGCAGCCGATGTGACGGTTGAGTGCAAGGTCTGGGATTCCACCCGGACCGACCCGTCCGGCATGCATATCTTCGATCCCACCAGCGGGCAGTCCTTCAATGCGGTGCGCGTCACCGTGAGCAAGCGCCTTACGAGCATCATTCCCAATTTTTCGAGCGGCGCAAGCGGCGGCACGCAAGTCACGACCACGGCGGTGGCCACGAACACGCGTCCCGTCGCGGCATTCATGGTGGGCTCACGTCTGCTGCGCTTGCAGCGCGGCGGCCTGCTGTCGCAGTTGCTGGCGACCGTCGGCGCAACGCCCGCCCAATTGGATGTGCTGGATGCCGCAGGGCTGGCCAGCGTCAACATCACGCCTTCGGGGCTGCTGAAAGCCCTGGGTTTGCCCTTGTCGGTGGCAACCGGGGTCGGCACGCCTGCGGAGCTGGCTGCGGTCAATAACCTGACGTTGGGGCAATTGCTGAACGCCACGTTGACCGTGGTGAACCAGAGCGGTACCGCCAGCGCCGGCATCGGGCTGATCAACAACGCCATCAATACGGTGTTGGCGGTGATGCCGCTGAACCTGCCGGTCAAGCTGTTTGGCAACGGCGGCGTGCTGAACCTGTCCGTCGTGGGGGGAGACGCCACGGGTGCCTTGGCAGCGAACGTCAACGCCTTGAATCTGCTTGAAACCGCGTTGGTCGTCGCCAATGGGCAGAACCTGATCAACCTGGGGCTGAGCGTGCCGCTGTTGGGTGTGGACGCGCGCGTGCGGGTCGTGGAGCCGCCCACGCTCGCGGTCGGAGGCATCGGCACCCAGGCGACGAGCGCGGGCATCCGCGTCTACCTGCGCGTGAACACCAGCAACATCCCGCTGGTGGGGCCGCTGCTGGCCAATACGCTGGGCACGAAGGTCGACCTGCCCATCATCATCGATGTGGCGCAGTCCACCGGCACCCTGACCAATCTGTGCCAGGCGCCGTTGACGCCGTCGCAGGCCACGATCGCCGTGACCTCATCCGTGGCGAACGTCTGCTTGGGAACCTTTCCCGGCATGACGTCCAACATCGACCAGAACGCCGCGCATTTCGTGTCGCTGACCAACAGTTGCCAACCCAGCTCCTTTGCTGCCATCCAGCGCCATCAGGTTTTGAATGTGCTGGGTATCCTGCCGCTGACCGCCAAGGTCACATTGCCTGTTTTCAATTCGGCCGCGCCGGTGTCCGTGACGCTGACCGAACCGCCCGGGACCCCGTCGACGCAGACCGTCACCGCGACGTCCATCAATCTGGGCGCGTTGGCGTCCAACCTGTCGGATGCCTTGATCGGCGGCATCCTGGGCGATCTTTTCAATACCGGCACGCCCCTCACGCCGGCCGAACGCACCGCGCTGGCGACGGATCTGGTGGGCGGTGGGGGCAGCAACGCCGGCAACTCCATCACGCAGGTGGTCAATAACCTGCAATGGTCCACCACCGCCCTGAACCAGCTGAGCGCGCGCTTGACCACCGGCGGCTTGACGGGCGTGCTGGGCGGCACCTTGCAGTTGGTCGGCAATATCCTGAGTTCGCTGTTGCTGGCGCCTGTCAATGATGTGGTCTGCGCGTTGGGCATTACCCCGAGCGCCATCCGCACGTGCCGCATCAACTCGGTGGCCACGATGGCGCTTAGCGGCAGCTCGCAGGTTGGTGGGGTGTTGTCCATCGTCGTGAACCTGCTGCAGCCCGTGCTGGCGCCGTTGTCGGGGCTGCTGCAACAGCTGCTTGACGTGCTTGGCCTGAGCGTGGGCCAGACCGATGTGTCGCTGCTGTCCGTTGATTGCGGCCAACCCCGTTTGGTGTTCTGAGGATGCCTGTGATTTTTGCCCGTTTCTTGCTGTCCAAGCCATGACCCAGAAATTCGCCCGCGACGAGTTCGACGTGTACGTGTGGGAAGGCACTTCCGATATTGCCTCCCGGGCGGAACGCTGCCTGGCCGGCATGGATGTGTCGCTGGTGCGGGCGGACGCCGGCACCGCGTTTCCGCCGCCGCGCGATCCGACGCGTCCGGCCGTGGCGCTGGTGTCCGTGTCGGTGATGGGCGACAACCGGTTCAGCGGCTACGACTGGCTGGCGGTGCAGGCGCTGCCGGTGATCTGGGTCGCGGCCGAATCCCGGGGGCGCGATTCGCGCTATTACCCGCCTGAATATTCCTACACGCTGCCGTTGGCGTTCACGACGGCGGACTTACGCAAGCTGCTGTTCGAATTGCTGGGAACGCTGGACCAGTTCAACCGTACCGCGCCCAAGCGCGAACAGCCCTTGATCGCGGTGTCTGAGCCGATGCGCGCGCTGCTGGCCGAAGCCGAGATGTTCGCCGACTGCCGCAGCAACGCGCTGATCCACGGCGAAACGGGCGTCGGCAAAGAGCGCATCGCCCGGCTCCTGCATGATCGGGCGGAATGGTCGGACGGCCCGTTCGTGGCGGTCAATTGCGGCGCCATTCCGGAAGGCCTGTTCGAAGCCCATTTCTTCGGCCACGCCAAGGGCGCCTTTACCGGCGCGGTCGGCGCCCACAAAGGGTATTTCGAGCAGGCCAACGGCGGCACGCTGTTCCTGGATGAAATCGGTGATTTGCCCTTGTACCAGCAGGTCAAGCTGCTGCGGGTACTGGAGCAGAGCGCGGTTACGCGCCTGGGTTCCACGGTGGAGATCCCGGTGGATTTCCGTTTGGTCGCTGCCACCAACAAGGATCTGCGGGTGCTGGTGGGCCAGGACGAGTTCCGGGCGGACTTGTATTACCGCCTGGCCGTGATCGAACTGCGTATTCCGAACCTGGAACAGCGGGGGGCGGAAGAGAAGATCGCGATTTTCCGCGCCTTGCTGGAGCGCCTGGGTGGCGAGGGCGACCCGCCGGACTGGCTGCTGGAGCGCGTGGCGCGCACCCGCTACGCCGGCAACGTGCGCGAACTGTCCAACGTGGCCGAGCGCGTGGCCATCATGCGCCGGCAGTTCAAGAGCTGGGACCAGGCGCGCATCGAGCGCATTTTTGATCAGATCGCCGAGCCACTGCGCGCCGCAGGCACGCTGGGCACGGCCAGCACGCTGTGCGAACCGCCTGTCTTCACCGATGCCGAGCGCGCCGAGCGCGCCCGCATCCTGGCCGCGCTGGACGTCAACGGCTGGCGCCGCCAGGACACCGCCAATACCTTGGGCATCAGCCGCAAGGTGCTCTGGGAAAAGATGCGCAAACTGCATCTGGGGGGCGGCCAGGGCGAAACGGCGGAAGGGACGGTCGAGGCATCCTGATCATGCAATAGGGAAAGGCCCGTACGGGGCCACAAATTTGCTTGCGGCGAATGTAAGTGGGTCTGCCGTGAGCGAAATAAATTGCTATAGTTCCGCAACGATTTTTTTGGGGAAGGCATGAACGTCCAATTTATCCGTGCCGCCACTCGCATGGCGCTGTTAGGCACGGCACTGTCCGGCCTGGCGGCTTGCGCCAGCGCGCAATCCGAAGCGCCACGGCCCACGGTTAAGCAGGTCGAGGACAAGCCGGCCGCATCCACCCCGGTGACGCCGCCGCCCGCCGCCGCGCCCACGGCTGCCGCCCGGCCGTCGTCCACCGTGGCCGAATTGCAAGGCCTGATCCAGAACCGCCAGGTTTCCGAACTGCGTACCGCCTATAACGGCACGTACGGCGCCAGCCTGCTGTTCAAGCCGGACGACCTGACCTATTACGTTGCCTTGTTCCAACAGAAAGACTTCTGGCGTGTGCTGAAGACTGTGTCGGAAAAGCAGGCGGAAGCCACGTACCGCGCGTTCACCACGCAATCCGCGGACCTGGCCGAAGTGGACATCAAGCGCATCAAGCTGCAAGCCGAATACGCGAACGCCGAAAAGCTGTTGGCCAGCCGCAGCGCGCAGCTCAGCACCTTGCAGGCCGACCGCACGCTGCGCATGCAGCAGGAAGAGCAGGTCGCCGCCCGTCAGGAGCAGTCGCGCCAGGAAACCACGGCATTGGCTGATCAGCAAAAGGACGTGCGCCAGCAACTGCGCGATCTGCAGCGCCAGATCGATTCGTTGCAGGCTCAGCAGGCGCAAATCGACGCCAGCCCGGCCGCCAAGCGCGGCAAGTAAGCGGCGCCAATCGCCAGGACGGGCCTTCGGGCCCGTTTTTACTTGGAGGCTGCCCTATCCCCGCCTGAGGCGGGGGGATGGCGCCCGCCACGGGCGGATTCTTGTATTCTGGCTGCTGGACCCCATATAGCAACCATGGCTCTCAAAGTTTTCGACCTCCAGTGCGAGCACAGCCACATTTTTGAAGGCTGGTTCGGATCGCACGATGACTATGACGCGCAGCAGGCGCGTGGCTTGGTCACGTGCCCCGTCTGCGGGTCGGCCAGCATCACCAAACGCCTGTCTGCGCCGCGTCTGAACGTCTCCCACTTGCATGCGCCGGCCCAACCGCCCGCCGTGCCGGCTGGCGCGTCGGACGCCGAGAAAATGGCCACGTTGCAGGCCGTCGTGATGAAGCAGGTGCGCGCGCTGCTGCGCAATACCGAAAACGTGGGGCCGCGTTTCGCCGAAGAGGCGCGCCGCATCCATGAGGGCGACGCCGACGAGCGTCCCATCCGCGGCACGGCCACGCCCGAAGAGCGCGAAGCGCTGGCCGACGATGGCATCGAAGTCATGGCGGTGCCCGACTTCCTGGACGATGAGCGTTTGCAGTAGAAGCTGTCGGCAATATGGGCAAAAAAAAGCCAGACCGGAAGGTCTGGCTTTTTTGTACCTGCTGGCCGGATCAGTTGTTGACGCGGCTGCGGTATTCGTTCGTGCGGGTGTCGATTTCGATCTTGTCGCCGATGGCGCAGAACAGCGGCACGTTCAGTTCGTAGCCGGTGTTGATCTTGGCCGGCTTGGTGACCTTGCCCGACGTATCGCCACGGACGGCGGGTTCGGTGTAGGTGATTTCGCGAACGAGCGTGGTGGGCAGTTCAACCGAGATGGCGCGGCCGTCGTAGAAGACCACTTCCACGGGCATCGCTTCTTCCAGGTAGTTCAGGGCATCGCCCATGCTTTCGGCTTCGATTTCGTACTGGTTGTACTCTTCGTCCATGAAGACGTACATCGGGTCGCCGAAGTAGGAGTAGGTGCACTCCTTGCGATCCAGCTGGACGACTTCGAACTTTTCGTCGGCCTTGTAGACCGATTCGCTGGCCGAGGCGGTCAAGAGGTTCTTGAACTTCAGCTTCACAACAGCAGCGTTACGGCCAGACTTGTTGTATTCGGCTTTCTGGACCACGAGGGGATCCTTGCCGACCATGACCACGTTGCCGACTCGCAATTCCTGAGCGGTTTTCATCGATAAAACTCCGGGGGTGATGGGTGCACTCGCCGTGCTTGCAAAAAGCCGCTGCCGCGATAGACACGGACAAAAGAAAGGGGTCGGAAGACAGGCCGTAAGACCCAGCAAAAGACCCTGCTTGCGGTTTCATGCACACCCCGGGAGGCGTTCATTGTTGAGGCCCGACAAATCCAGGGCGACTCAGAAAACTCTCTATTCTAACGTTTCTTGGCCAAGTCTGCGCAAAAGTCCGCCAGATTTTCAGCCAGATCCGGCTGGCTGGCTTGGGTGGCATTCCATTGCCGGGCGGCGGCACACCACGCTTGCCAGGCGTCAGGCGCCAGGGCTTGGGCAGTGGCTGCAGCCGTCTGCGCGGTTTCGGGCTGGTTCCACGCCCGGATCAGCGCATGCGCAGAATCGGGGGCCGGATAGCGGGCCAGCCAGGACTCCAGCTTTTCCAGATGGACGTTCTCGTCTTGCGGGTAGATCTGCCACACGAGCGGGCGCGCCGCCCAGGCCGCGCGGATGAAGGAGTCTTCGCCGCGCACGAAGTTCAGGTCCGCGCACCAGAGCAGGCGGTCAAAATCCGGCTGGGCCACGAAGGGCAGGCGCGCTAGAAGGGGGGAGCCGGGCGCGGCGCACGCGGCTTCGAGGCCAGGGGCCACGCCCTCGGGAACCAGCAGCACGCTGGGTTGCGCGTTGGCCGCCAACGCCTGGACCAGCGCGTCGACCGGCGCCGTGGGATAGCAAAACAGGGACACTGTGCGGGCGCCGTAGCGGCGACGCAACAACAGGGCTTCGTCCACGCCCAGCGATCGCAGAAACGCGTTCTGCAGGTCCATGGACGCCTGCAAGGCGTTGCGCTCGGCATCCAGCCCGGGTTCCCGTAACAGGCCACCCGTGGCAGGCGTGAAGCCGGGGAAGAAAAAATGCTTCACCATCCCGTCCGGCCGCTGCGACGGCAGGCCGTGGCAGCTTTCCACCCAGGCCTCGGCACTCAGGTATTCCAGATTGATCCAGACCGGATGCACGCGTCGCATGCTGTCCACGAACGCCGGCGGGGGATCGCAGGCGAAGGCTTCGATGACGACGTCGCGCGCGGTCAGGGCCGGGTCCGGCGCATCAGACCAATGCACGATGTCCACACCGCCCAGCTGTTGCCGTGCCGCTTGGGGTTCGATGCCGGGCTGGATGCGTGCAAAGCTGGCCAGGTCGTCCACCCACAGGCGGATATCCCAACCGCGGCCTTGCGAGAGCCGGCGCGCCAGCCGCCAGCAGACGCCGATGTCGCCGTAGTTGTCGACGACCCGGCAAAAGATGTCTGCTTGCATGGCGGCTTTAGTGGAACTTGGCGGGCGCGGCTTCGGCGTCTTCGGGCAGTTCGGCGTGCACCAGTTCGCCCAGTGGGTTCGGGAAGTAGGGCGCGCCGCAGTCTTCGCAGTATTCCGCCGGCAGCACGCCGGGGATGCGTCGCACTTCGGTCACGCCGTATTCCTTGAGCAACGCCGTGATCTCGTCGACCACGTCGGGCTGGCCTTCGTCGGACGGCAGTTCTTCCTCGCGCCCGTACAAGGGCCACACGCAGCCGTAGTAGACGTCATTGTTGTTGCGCGCCGTGAAGCCGATTCGGTATTCGTCGATGCGGCTTTCGCCGCAGCCGGCCACGACCGCGCGCAACTGCGACGCTTCCAGGCTGACCGCGCCTTCCAGCCAGCTGATGGCCGCGCGCAACGACAAGGGACGCACCCGGCGGTCGGCTTCGCGGTTGCTGACGTAATAGGCGTCAGGCAGCAGCGCTTCGAAGCCGCAGCCCGGCATCAGGGCGGCCAGGGTGGGCTGCGCCTGCGCGGCCCACTGTTCCTGGCAGGCGTCGCGGCTGGCGTCGGCTTCGCCCATCTGTTCCTGCCAGCGGAAGATCGGCGCGTTCTCGGGCACCGCCACGGCGCCGATGATGTAGCGCGTGTCGGCCAGCATGTTCGCGGTTTCGGCTTCGGTGTTCAGGGCAGGCTTGGTGGTTTCGGCACCCAGCGCCTGCGAGCCCAGGCGTTGCAGCCATTGCCAGGTTTCGCCGAAGGTGCGGGGCATCTGGTCCACGCTGACCAGCATGGGCATCAACGCCGTGCGCGCCTGGCTGGACAGCACATGGCCATGCAGCTGGGCAAGCAGTGCCTGCTGGGCGGGCGCCGCAACGGGGCCGGTGGGAATTGCGTAACGGGTCCAGGCGACGATGGGCGCGACGATCAGCAAGACGTCGTACAGAACGCCGTTCTTTTCGATCTTCATTGATTCGGACAGGGTTTCCGCCTGTTCGATCAAGACTTCGTAGGCGCCTATGTCGCTTTGCGCGAGGTGGTCCAGGGCTGCTTCCAGCGGGGCGTCCTGCCCAGCCTTGAGCAGCTTGGGAATCGCTTCGCCAAGCTGGTTCTCCCAGAACACGTCTTCGACGCGGCTGCCCGAGCGGTTAAGCGCCTGGGCAAGCGCAACCAGGCGGGTCGCGTCACGGGTCATACGGGGAGCGGATTGGCTGCGGGATCGGGCCATAACTTCGGAGGACGTCCAGTAAGTGGTGTAACGGTGTAGTTTAACGCCCGCCGCGCGCCTCGGCATTGGGGGCGGACCCGGGCGCCCGACACGCGCGATAGCCTGGGGCGGCGGGCAGGCCATTGGCGCAGGCGCCCTGATTGATGCGCATCTGGCAACAGATCATCCCTGGGCAGGGGGTTTATTGCTGAATCGAAACGTTCGAAAATGCTTTCATCGACTTGATCTATGGAGGCATCGCCATGCGTTGGCCTACGCTTTTCGTTTCCCACGGCTCGCCCATGCTGGCAGTCGAACCCGGCTTGACCGGCCCCGTGCTGGCGGACTGGAGCCTTGCGCAAGGCCGCAAGCCCCGCGGCATCCTCGTGGTGTCTCCCCATTGGATGGGGGAGGGGTTGGCGCTGTCCACGCGTGACCAGCAGGTGGCCTGGCATGATTTCGGGGGCTTTCCGCCCGAGCTCTACACCTTGCAGTACGCCGCGCCGGGGTCACCCGAACTGGCGGCGCGAGTGCAGGCGCTGCTTGCCGAATCCGGGATCGCCGCTGACCGCGATCCGCGCCGGCCGCTGGATCACGGCGCCTGGGTACCGCTGCGCTACCTTTATCCCGAGGTCGACGTGCCAGTGGTGCAGTTGTCGCTCGACATGGGGCGAGACGCCGCGGGGCAACTGGAGCTGGGGCGCGCGCTGGCGCCCTTGCGCGACGAGGACATCCTGATCATCGGGTCCGGGTCGTTGACGCACAATCTGCGCCACGTGCGGATGCCGCAGAACGCGCCGGCCGTGCCTTACGTGCCGGCATTCCAGGACTGGTATGCACGTAATCTGGCCGAGCACAACGTGCCGGCCCTGCTGGACTGGCAGGCCCAGGCGCCTGGCGCCATGCAGGCCCATCCGCATGACGACCACCTGATGCCGCTGTACGTGGCGCTGGGGGCGGGTGGGGCATCAGCCAAGCGGCTGAACGACGAGATCTCGTACGGGGCGCTGGCGATGGACGCCTATCAGTTCGACGACTGAATCCCGCCAATTGCCTGCGTAAAAAAAGCTCCGGAACCGCAAGGTCCCGGAGCTTTTCCTATTGCGAAGGCCGCGAGCGGACTCAGGCGGCCAGCAGCTGGCGCAGCACGAAGGGCAGGATGCCGCCGTGCTGGTAGTAGTCGACCTCGATCGGGGTGTCGATGCGCAGCAGCACCGTCACGTCCTGCTTCGAACCGTCCTTGCGGGTGATAGTCAGCGTCACGTCCTGCATCGGCTTGATGCCGTTTTCCAGGCCCGAGATGTCGTAGGTCTCTTCGCCGGTGATGCCCAGCGATTGCACGCTGTCGGCGCCCTTGAACTGCAGCGGCAGCACGCCCATGCCCACCAGGTTGCTGCGGTGGATGCGTTCGAAGCTGCGGGTGATGACGGCCTTCACGCCCAGCAGCTGGGTGCCCTTGGCCGCCCAGTCGCGCGACGATCCGGTGCCGTACTCTTCGCCGCCGAACACCACGGTGGGCGTGCCGTCGGCCACGTACTTCATGGCCGCATCATAGATGGACATCTGTTCGCCGGTGGGCTGGAACAGCGTTTCGCCGCCTTCGAAGCGGCTGCCGTCCGGCAGCGACGGGATCATCAGGTTCTTGATGCGCACGTTGGCGAACGTGCCGCGCATCATGATTTCATGGTTGCCGCGGCGCGAGCCGTAGCTGTTGAAATCGGCCTTCATGACGCCATTGGCCTTGAGCCACTTCCCGGCGGGCGAGGTTTCCTTGATGGAGCCGGCGGGCGAGATGTGGTCGGTGGTGACCGAGTCGCCGAACACGCCCAGCGCGCGGGCGCCCTTGACGGCCGGCATGGCGGCCGGCGTCATGCCGAAGCCTTCGAAGAAGGGCGGCTCAGCGATGTAGGTCGATTCCGGCCAGTTGTAGGTGTCGCCGTTGACGCCCTTGATGTTCTCCCAGAGCTTGCCCGGGTTGCTCTTGACCTGGCCGTAGTTGGCTTCGAAGACCTTCGGGTCCAGCGCATGCTTCATCAGCGCTTCGACTTCTTCGGACGTGGGCCAGATGTCGCCCAGCCAGACGTCGCCGTTCTTGCCCCTGCCTACCGGTTCAGTCATCAGGTCGCGCGTGACGGTGCCGGCCAGCGCGTAGGCCACGACCAGCGGAGGCGAGGCCAGGAAGTTGGCCTTGATGTTCGGGTGGATGCGCGCTTCGAAGTTGCGGTTGCCCGACAGCACGGCCGAGCAGACGAGATCGTTGCCGGTGATGGCTTCGTTCAGGTCCGGCGTCAGGTCGCCCGCGTTGCCGATGCAGGTGGTGCAGCCGTAGGCGGCCACGTCGAAGCCCAGCTTTTCCAGATAGGGCAGGAGGCCCGTCTTGGTGAGGTAGTCGGTGACGACGCGCGATCCGGGAGCAAGCGAGGTCTTGATGTGCTTGGGCACCTTCAAACCGGCTTCCACGGCCTTCTTGGCCAGCAGGCCGGCGGCCAGCAGCACGTTGGGGTTCGACGTGTTGGTGCACGACGTGATGGCGGCGATCAGGATGTCGCCATTCTTGATCTTGGTGCCCGTGCTGGTGGTGAAGGTTTCACCCAGCTTTTCGGCGGGCTGGTTGAAGCCGTTCTCAGCGATGGGCTTGGAGAACAGGTCGATGAACGTGTTCTTGACGTTGCCGATTTCGATGCGGTCTTGCGGGCGCTTCGGGCCGGCCAGCGACGGGGCCACGGTGGACAGGTCCAGCGTCAGCAGCTTGGTGAAGTTGATGTCCTGGGCGGCCGGGATGCCAAACATCTTCTGGGCCTTGAAATAGGCTTCGAAGGCGGCGATCTCGTCTTCGGTGCGACCGGTGCCGCGGAAGTAGTCGATGGTGCGTTCGTCGACAGGGAAGAAACCCATGGTGGCGCCGTATTCCGGCGCCATGTTGCCGATGGTGGCGCGTTCGGCCACGGTCAGGCTGGCGGTGCCTTCGCCGCAGAACTCGACGAACTTGCCCACCACTTTTTCACGGCGCAGCATTTCGGTGATGGTCAGCACCAGGTCGGTGGCGGTGACGCCGCCGCGCAACTGGCCCTTGAGTTCCACGCCCACCACGTCGGGCGTCAGGAAGTACACGGGCTGGCCCAGCATGCCGGCTTCGGCTTCGATGCCGCCCACGCCCCAGCCCACCACGCCGATGCCGTTGATCATCGTGGTGTGGCTGTCGGTGCCCACCAGCGAGTCGGGATAGTAGACGTTGTTCTTCTTGTCCTGATGCACGCCGCGCGCCAGGTACTCCAGGTTGACCTGGTGGACGATGCCGAAGCCCGGAGGCACGACGCCGAAGGTGTCGAACGCCTGCATGCCCCACTTCATGAACTGGTAGCGCTCCTGGTTGCGCTTGAATTCCAGCTTCATGTTCAGGTCCAGCGCATTCTTGGTGCCGAAGTAATCGATCATGACCGAGTGGTCAACGACCAGGTCCACCGGTACCAGCGGTTCGATGCTCTTGGGGCTCTTGCCCATCTTGTCGGCCACCGAGCGCATGGCGGCGATGTCAGCCAGCAGCGGCACGCCGGTGAAGTCCTGCAGCACCACGCGGGCCACGACGAACGGGATCTCGTCTTCGCGGCGGGCATTGGCCTGCCAGTTGGCGAGCTGCTTGACGTGTTCTTCCGTGACCTTCTTGCCATCACAGTTGCGCAGCACGGATTCCAGCACGATGCGGATCGAAACCGGGAGCCGCTGCACATCGATGCCGAGGGACTTGCCCAGCGCCGGCAGCGAGTAGTACTGACAGGATTTATTGCCGATCTTGAAATTCTTGAGAGTATCGAGGGTGTTGTGCGGCATGATGGACTCCGTGGTTTTGCCTGGCTTACTGTGCCCAAGCGCAGGCGGCATTTTTTGGCGTTTTGGCGCGTTTGTCATTGTAGGGGAGACAAGCCCGTGCGCGTCCTTATGTCTTATATCTTATATAAGACTTGGGTGGCGCGTCAAAGTTCCGCCCCTGTTCCGGAAAGCGGCAGCCGGAACTGCTGCAAAACCCCTACTTTGGCGGACAAGGGCCAAGCCTGCAAGACCCCGCGGTTTTACCAAAGAAGTCCTACCGCTGCATGGCGGGGCGCGCGGGGGGCCGGCGGCTGGCGGGGCGGGGCCGTTTCAGGTCAGGAACTCGCGCAGCAGGGGCTCGAGTTCGGCCTTCAGGTAATCCACCAGCGCGCGCTGGGCGGTGGACGGGTAGGGGGTGGGCGAGGTCAGGATGAAGAGCTTGTCGCCCGGCCCTTCGGCCTTGTAGGCGGGCAGCACCTCGCGCAGCCGCCGGGCTTGCAGGTCGGGCTGCACGATGTAGGCCGGCAGCAGCGCAACGCCCGCGCCGTCGCGGGCCGCCTCGGCCAGGAACGGAAAGTATTCAGATTGCAGCCGGGGCGCCAGCTTGACTTCGTAGCTTTGCCCTTTGCGGTGCAGACGCAGCGTCGCCTGGGGCTTTGGGCCGGGCGGGCAAAGAAAATCCAGCCGTCCCAGGTCGCGCGGATGCGCGGGCGTGCCGGCGCGCTGCAAATAGGCGGGGGCGGCGCATAGGTGCCATTTCACGTCCCCCAGTTCGCGCGCCACGTAGTCCTGCGGGGGCGTCGAGACCACGCGCAGGGCCACGTCGATCTCGGACGAGATCAAATCGCTGACTCGGTTGGAAAACAGCACGCGCAGGCTCAGGCTGGGATGCGCCAGCGCGAAGCGCACCAACAGCGGGCGCAGCGCATCCAGTTCGCCCAGCCCGGTGGGCAGCGACAGGCGAACGTGGCCGGTGGGTTCGGCGCCCAGCTTCTGCAAGGCGTGGCGCGCCGATTCCACCTCGCGGGCCATGCGGGCGCCGTGCTCGTACAGCACGCTGCCCTGATGCGTGAGTTCCAGGCGGCGGGTCGTGCGCCGGATCAACTGCGCCCCGAACGCCCGCTCCAGTTTCTGCAGATTGCGGCTGACGTGGGACCGGGTGACGCCCTGGCGCGACGCCGCTTCGCTGAGCGTGCCCGCTTCGACGATGGTCACGAACAGCTGGATCAGGTTCAGGTCTAGCGTGGGCAAGGCGGACATGGGCGTCGTCGATTGTTGCCTGTGAGGAAACAGAGTTTACTCAGGGTGAAGGATTGTCGCGATATCTACGCGTTGATATTCTGGCCCTGAACCGCATCGGCACCACGCGTCCGGTGCCGGCAATTCCAACGACAACAGGAGACAAACCATGCCGCAAAGCATGTTCCGGGCGGATTTGTTCCGCGGCCAGCGCATCCTCGTTACGGGCGGGGGAACCGGGCTGGGCTACGCGATGGCCGATCAATTGGCCTCCCTGGGCGCCACCGTCCATCTGTGCGGACGCCGCTTGTCCGTGGTGGAAGAAGCCGCCGCCGCCCTGCGCGCCAGGCACGGGGGCGAGGCGCATGCCCACGCGGTGGACATCCGTGACGCGGACGAGGTCGATGCGATGGTGGAGGGGATCTGGACCACGCACGGCGGCCTGGACGGCCTGATCAACAACGCCGCCGGCAACTTCATCAGCCCGACTGAAAAGCTGTCGGCGCGCGGCTTCAACGCCATTGCCGATACGGTATTCCGCGGCACGTTCTATACGACCCAGGCCGTGGGCAAGCGCTGGATCGCCACCGGGGCGCGAGGCGCCGTCGTGTCCATCGTCGTGACGTGGGTCTGGACCGGATCGCCGTTCGTGGTGCCCTCGGCCATGTCCAAGGCCGGCATCGACGCGATGACCAAGTCCTTGGCGGTTGAATGGGGTCGGCACGGGATCCGCATGAACGCCATCGCGCCGGGTGTGATCCCCACGGAAGGCGCGACCGCGCGGCTGCGCCCCAACGGCGACGGCCAGGACGCCCTGATTCAGCAGAATCCCATGCGGCGACTGGGCACGGGGCACGATATCGGGGAACTGGCGGCCTTTCTGCTGGGGCCCGGCAACGACTGGATCAACGGCCAGACGATTGCGTTGGACGGCGGCGACTATCTGGCCAACGGCGCGTATTTCAAACAGTACTTCGAATGGACCGAGGAAGACTGGGCTGCCGCCCGCGCCGCGATCGAGGCGCGCACCGCGCAGGACAAGGCCTTGCGCGCCGGGAAGCCGGCATGAGCGGACTGATCATCGCGGGCGACCTCCAGCTTGACCGCGACGCGCTGGCCGCGCGAGGCGAGCAGGTGGCGGCGGGGCTGGCGGCCATGGGCATACGCGAAGGCGACGTGATCGCGGTGCTGCTGCGCAACGGCATGCCCTATCTGGAAATCATCCAGGCCTGCAAGCGACTGGGTTGCTACTACTGCCCGATCAATTGGCACTACACGGCCGACGAGGTGGCTTTTCTGGTGAACGACAGCGGCGCGAAGTTGTTGATCGCCGAAGACGACCTGTGGCGCCAGGTATGGGCGGCGCTGCCTGCCGGCTTGCCCGTGCTGCGGGTCATGGCCGAGGCGAACGCGGCCTTCGAGGCCAACGACTACGAGGCCTGGCGCAACGCGCAGCCCCGGTATGACGGCCCGCTGGTCGCGCCGCGCGGCCACATGGCCTATACGTCGGGCACGACGGGGCGCCCCAAGGGCGTGGTGCGCCAGCCTTTTCCGGTGGACCGGCTTGCCGAACATCTGGCGGCCGTGGAGGCTGTCGTCGAGCAGGCCTACGGCTTGCGCCAGGGGAGCCGCGCGTTGTTGCCGGCGCCGATCTACCACAGCGCGCCCAGCGTCTTCGCTCAGGTGGCGCTGCGCGTGTGCGACACGCTGGTGCTGACGCGGCGTTTCGACGCGGTCGAGGTCTTGCGCCTGATCGAGCAGCACCGCATCGATACGATCTACCTCGTGCCCATCATGTATGTGCGCCTGCTGAAGCTGGATGCGCAAACGCGGGCGTCATTCGATCTGTCTTCGCTGCGCTTCGTGGCTTCGACGGGCGCGCCCTGCGCCCCGGAACTCAAGCGCGCGATGATCGACTGGTTGGGGCCGGTCGTGCATGAAACCTACGCGTCCAGCGAAGCGGGCATGGTCACCGCGATCGATTCGCACGAAGCGCTGGCCAAACCGGGCAGCGCGGGGCGGCCCATCGGGCCGGCGCAGGTGCGCATTTACGCGGAGGATGGCTCGGTGTGCGCGCCCGGCCAGGTCGGCCGCATCTACGTACGCCAGCCGGCATATGCCGACTTCACCTACCGCAACCATCCCGAGGCGCGGCAGGCGGTCGAGCGCGATGGCCTGATCGGGCTGGGCGACCTGGGGTACGTCGACGAGGACGGCTATCTCTTCGTATGCGACCGCGAATCGGATCTGGTGATTTCGGGCGGCGTGAACATTTATCCGGCGGAAATCGAGCACCACCTGATGCAATACCCCGGCGTGGCTGATTGCGCGGTCTTTGGCGTACCGGATCCGGAGTTCGGCGAACGCCTGCTGGGCTTGGTCCAACCTGCGCCCGGGGCCGCGCTGGACCTGGAAGAGGCCATGGCTTGGCTGACCTCCCGGATCGCCCGCTACAAGGTGCCGCGCGGGCTAGAAATGCGGCAGGCGCTCCCGCGCGACGACAACGGCAAGATCGCCAAGCGCCGCCTGCGGGCGGAATTCTGGGAGGGCCACGCGCGCAAGGTGTAGCGGCCCGGTGCGGCCTTACGAAAGGCCGCCGGCGCCGTCGTCCAGTCCCTTCAGGCAGTACCCAATACAAGAGTCGGTAAAGACTCGGGAGACAAGCATGTTGCAGATGAATCGTTGGTTCGGCCGCGCCGCGGCCGCCCTGCTGGTGTGCGCCGCAGGCGCCCCGCAGGCCCTGGCGGCATTCCCCGACAGGCCCGTGAAACTGGTGGTGCCCTACACGCCTGGCGGCGCGGCGGATCAGTTGTCGCGCGTGTTGGCCGAGCGGCTGTCGCGCGAGCTTTCCCAGTCCGTCGTGGTTGAAAACAAGCCGGGCGCCAACACCATGATTGCCGCCACCCAGGTGGCGCGCGCCCAGCCCGACGGCTATACGCTGTTCCTGGCCAGCAATGCCAGCATGGTGCTTAACCCCATGCTTTATCAGAAGATTTCCTACGACGCGGCGCGCGATTTCCGCGTGCTGTCGGTGGTAGCCGAGTTGCCGCTGGTAGTCGTGGCGAACAACGAGGTGCCTGCCACGACCTGGGCGCAGTTCGTCAGCTACGCCAAGGCGCGCCCCGGCAAGTTGAACTATGCGTCGGTCGGGATCGGCAACCCTCTGCAGCTGGCGACCGAATTGCTCAAGACACGCACCGGCATCGATATTGCCCACATCCCGTACAACGGCAGCGCGCCCGCGCTCAGTTCATTGATGGCCAACGACACGCAACTGATGGTCGACGTCATCAGCACGTCCTTGCCGCTGGTGAAGGAAAACAAGATCAAGGCGCTGGCGGTGACCACGGCCGAGCGGCTGCCCGTGCTGCCGGACGTGCCCACCGTGGCTGAAAGCGGTTTTCCGGGCTTCCGCGCGGCGACGTGGTTCGGCGTTGCCGTGCCGCTGGCCACGCCGGCCGCCGAGGCCAAGGCCCTGCAGGATGCCGTGGCCCGCGTCATGGCGCAGCCGGATTTCCGGGAACGCTTCCAGACGCTGGGGCTGGTGATCCAGGCGCCGCGCGACCAGGCCGAGACCGACCGGTACGTCGCCGAAGACCGCGAACGTTGGGGCGCGGTGATCCGGGCGAACCAGATCAAGCTGGACTGAGCAGACTGGCCAGTGTCGCGGCGACTGCGGGGAAATGGGGGATTGCGCGGGTTACGCGGAACCCATAAGCTTCGCGTCAGCTAGGGCCTGTCCACGCAAAAGGGAATTTCCTTTCGCGTGTACAGGCCCTAGCGTCACTCCCTCATCAGGCAGCACTTTTTTGACTATCCATCTCAGTAGCGTCGTTGCCGGCCAGCCCCAGTCAGCGGGCGAGGCCTGCACCCTCCGCCAGTTCCTGCATACCGATTTTTCCCATAGCCCGTCGCCCGTCGTCATGGTGGATCACTTCATCATGACCGGCCCCACGGCCGCGCCCCTGCCGTACGCCGGCCTGTGCGCCGCCACGCTGCTATTGGAAGACGCCAAAGGCGTCATGCAATGCCGGGACAGCGCGGGCAACGACCATGAGGCGAGGGCGGGCGACCTGCACTGGACGGTCGCCGGCAAGGGCATCCTGCGGTCGCAGCAGCCGACGGGCCCGGCCCGCTTGAACGGGCTGCGCATCGCCTTGAACCTGCCGGACCGGTTGAAGACCCTGCCGCCGGCCGTGTCGCTGTTGCGCGCCTGGGAGATGCCGGTCATTCAGACCGACGCCGGCCGCGTCCGCGTCGTGGCGGGCAGCCACGGCGGCTGGCAGTCGCCGCTGGCCACCCCCGAGGCGCTGATGATCCTGGACGGCTGGCTGCGCCCGGGCGCGACCCAGCTGCTTCCGCTTGCGCCTGGCTGGAACGCCTGGGTCTACGCCGTGCAGGGCGAGCTGGGGGTGCGCGCCCGGCATCGTCGACATGGAGCGCCGCCCTTGCCGAAGCGGCAGGGTGGGGACCCGGATTTTGCCGTGCTCAGAGAGGGGGCCGCGTTGGCGGCATCGGCGACATCCGCCGACGATGAAGGCGTGCTGCTGCTGATGGCGGGCAAGGTGCCCGCCCATTTCGTGCTGATCGCCGGCCCCGCCGTGGACGAACCCGTTTTTCGGCACGGCCCGATCGTGATGGCGAGCCAGCGGGACTTGACTCGGGCACTGGCCGCCTATGAGGCGGGCGACTT
This sequence comes from Achromobacter sp. 18P8.1.1, assembly GCF_057799415.1. Lineage (NCBI taxonomy): Bacteria > Pseudomonadati > Pseudomonadota > Betaproteobacteria > Burkholderiales > Alcaligenaceae > Achromobacter > Achromobacter sp. 18P8.1.1. The sequence continues at coordinate 18,050 of NZ_JBYOKH010000050.1, forward strand.
CGGACAGTTGCGGCAGGATCAGGCGGCTTGACCCTGCCGCCGTGAGGGACGTCTGTTGCGTCGGGGCAACGAACCGTCTTTCTATATTGGGGACGTAATGATAATGATTCTCTGTTTGATAACATTTCCAGCGTAAGACCTCAAGACCCCTTGGTGAACGGGCTCGGCAAGGCCGTTCCGGCCTTCCGGTGGTACGTCTGATCAGCCGTTTTCCGTGCGTGACCCATCGGGATTTTGCGTTTCTTTGCGCAGCGACGCGCTTCTCTTGCCCCTCTCGATCCCGATATGAAAATCAGAACTCTTGCCTGCGTGGCCGCTACGCTGCCGTGCCTGGGCGTCGTCTACGGTCAAACCCCACCCCAAGCCCAACCCGCCGCGCCCAACGGCTCCGTCGTGTCGATGGAAGCCATTAAAGTCGAGGCCAGCGCCGATGCGTCGGCCGGCGGCCTGGCTGCGCCCTTTGCGGGCGGGCAGGTGGCCACGGGTGGCCGCGTCGGCGTGCTGGGCACGCAAGACAACCTGAGCACCCCGTTCAGCATCACCAGCTATACCAACGAGCTGATCCAGGACAAGCAGGCGCGCAGCGTGGGCGACGTGCTGCAGAACGACTCGGGCGTGCGCGTGGCGCGCGGCTTCGGCAACTTCCAGGAGTCCTACTTCATCCGCGGCTTCATCCTGAGTTCGGACGACGTGGCCTACAACGGGTTGTACAGCCTGCTGCCCCGCCAGTACATCGCCACCGAGCTGTTCGAACGCGTGGAAGTGCTGCGCGGCGCGTCGGCCTTCCTGACGGGCGCGACGCCTGGCGGCGGCGGCATCGGCGGCGTCATCAACCTGGTGCCCAAGCGTGCGCCGAACGAGCCGCTGACCCGTGTCACCACCGGCATTTCCAGCGGCGGCCAGTTCCAGGTGTCCACCGATATCGCCCGGCGCTTCGGTCCGGACGACAGCACGGGCATCCGCTTGAACGCGGCGCAGCGCAGCGGCGACACGGCAATCGATGACGAACATTCCCGCACCAGCCTGGTGTCGTTGGGCCTGGATTGGCGCTCGGCAGATACGCGCTTGTCGGGCGATATCGGATGGCAGGAAAACAAGCTCAAGCGCGCGCGTCCGAACGTGACGATGGGCGCAGGCGTGACCAGCGTGCCTGACGCGCCCGACGCCAGCTCCAACTATGCGCAACCGTGGTCGTATTCCAACGAGCGCGATGTGTTTGGCACCGTCCGCGCGGAACATGACTTCAGCGACAAGCTGACCGGTTGGGCCGCCTACGGTTTTCGCCGCAGCGATGAAGCGAACTCGCTGGGCAACGTGACCTTGACCAACGGCAGCACGGGCGCGGGCAATTTCTATCGCTTCGACAATACCCGCGAAGACAGCGTCAACACCGGCGAACTGGGTCTGCGCGCCAAGGTGCGCACGGGTCCCGTGGGCCATGAGTTCGTCGTGTCGGCGTCCTTCTTCGATCTGAAGAAGAAGAATGCCTACATCATGGATTACGCGAACACGTTTGCCACCAACATCTATGACCCGGTGTCTTACGACAAGCCTGCCTTCAGCGCCGGCGCGCTGCGCGGCAATGATATCGACAACCCTGCGCTGCAAGGGCGCACGCGCATGAGCAGCTATGCCCTGGGCGATACCTTGTCCTTCCTGGACGACAAGGTGCTGCTGACCCTGGGCATCCGCCACCAGCGCCTGTCGCAACGCGACTACGCCTACAACACCGGCAAGGAAAATGGCGCCTATGACGCCAGCCGCAATTCGCCTGCCGCCGGCATCGTGTTCAAGGTGGCGCCCAGCGTTTCGCTGTACGCGAACTACATTGAGGCGCTGGTTGCAGGACCGACGGCGCCCGCGAACGCCAACGGCCGGCCGGTGCCCAACGTGGGCCAGAGCCTGCAGCCATACGTGTCCAAGCAAAAGGAAATCGGCGTGAAGTACGAAGGCGACGGCCTGGGCGCCGGCCTGGCGCTCTTCTCCACGGACAAGCCGCGCGCGATGTACAACGCCAGCAACGAGCTGACCACCTCGGGCAAGGACCGCCATCAGGGCGCGGAACTGACCGTCTACGGCGAACCCGTCAAGAGCGTGCGCGTACTGGGCGGCCTGACGTGGCTGGACGCCGAGCAGCGCTCGACCGGCACGGCTTCGCTGGACGGCAACCGCGTGATCGGCGTGCCGCGCTTCCAGGCCAACATGGGCGTGGAATGGGATATTCCGGGCGTCCAGGGCCTGGCCGTGGACGGCCGCGTGGTCTACACCGGTTCGTCCTATGCGAACGATGCCAACACCCTCAAGGTGCCGGGTTGGACCCGATTCGACGCTGGCCTGCGCTACATGATGGACGTCGACGGCCACGTCGTGACCCTGCGCGCGCGCGTTGAGAACATCGCCAACCGCAACTACTGGTCGTCGGTGGGCGGCTACCCGGGCAACGGCTACCTGGTCCTGGGCGGTCCGCGCACGTTCCTGCTGTCGGCCAGCATGGACTTCTGATCGCGCCCGGCATGAGCCGGCATGCATGCAAAACCCCGGCGCCAAGCCGGGGTTTTGCATGGGACTTACCGTTTTGTCAGGCAGCTTCCCGATGGATGCGCAGTTCCACATGCAGACCGGCCGCGGCGGCCATGTTGACCAGGGCGTCCAATCCGAACAGGTTTATTTTTCCACGCATCAGGTCAGAGATGCGCGGTTGGGTGACGCCGAATAGTTGCGCCGCTTCTTGTTGGCTCATTTCTGCGTGGGCAATGTGATTCTTCAACGCCAGCATCAGCTCGGAGCGCAATTTCATGTTTTCGGCTTCGGCGGGCGTATCTTCTATCGCGTCCCACACGCTGGCATATCTTTGCTTGGTCATTGGTCCAACTCCTTCAACAAGCTCCGGTATCGCTTGATCGCCAGATCCAGGTCAGGTCTACCAGTTTTCGCCGTCTTCTTTTGAAAGCAGTGCAAGACGTAGACGGCGTCGGCCAGTTTCGCGACATAGATGACTCGGAAGGCGCCTGAGTCGTCATAAATCCGAATCTCGCGGACTCCCTGTCCGATGGTCGCCATAGGCTTCCAATCGTCCGGTTCAAGACCCCGTTGCACTTGGTCTATCTGGTGACCCGCGTTACGTCGGGCGGACAAGGGAAAGGTCCGTAGATCGTCGAGTGCCGTGCCAACGAATTCCACGGGTTTGAGGACTTTCATGGCCTGATTATACAAATTTTTGTATATTTAGCCAGACGTAGGCCTTGGCTCGTGTCCGGACGTCACCAGAACCATCCCCCCCGCGTCAGATCCGCCTCGCAGCTCTTGTACTGCGACGTGAACTTCTCCGCGCGCGCCTGCACCTTTTGCGACACCGTCTTCAGCCATGCCTTGCGGTCGTAGCTACGGTTGCGGTAGCCGGTCCAGCCCTCGTGGTAATTCAGATATTGGCCGTAGGCATCCCACTTCGATACCCCGTTGATGCGCTGCGACTTGCTCATGTACCAGCCCATGAAATCCAGCGCGTCGGCGAAGTTGTCGCGGCTGGAGCCCCAGCCGCCGGCCTCTTTCTTGTAGTCGGCCCAGGTTTCGTCCTTGGCTTGCGCATAGCCGTAGGCGGAACTGACGCGGCCCCAGGGGATGATGCCCAGGAAGTAGTAGCGGGGCGGCACGGCGTCCTGCTTGAACGAGGACTCCTGGTACATCATGGCCATCGGCACCGGGACGGGGGCGCCCCACTTCTTCTGCACTTTCAGGGCGGCGTCGTGCCAGTCCGGCTTTTCGCGGAAGATCGCGCAGATGTTCTCGGGATTGGATGGCGGCGCGGTGGCGCAACCGGCAAGCGCCAGCAGTAGCAGCGGCGGCAGCAAAAGCCGGGTCATTGGCAGGCGTCCTCCTGGATAAGGGGGGCGCAGGCGGCAAGCCGCGCCGGTTTAAGGGCCAAGTGTCACAAGGTAGCGCGATTGTATGAAAACGTATCGCCGGAAAAGTTCCGTCCCTGAAATTTTTTGGCCCGCTCGGCCTGGCATCCGTTTGCGGCGGACAAAGAAAAACGGCCGCGGATCGCTCCGGGGCCGTCGTGCAGGCTGGAAACCTGGCTATCGTGCGAGGCTTAGACCTCGATCACGTCCGCCACGTCTTTGTAGTCCGCGATCTTGTCGAAGTTCAGGTATTGGTAGATCTGGTCGCCGCTCTTGTTGATGACGCCCATATCGCCCATGTACTCTTCCTTGGTCGGAATCCGGCCCAGCTTCGAGCAGATGGCGGCCAGTTCAGCCGAGCCCAGGTACACGTTCGTGTTCTTGCCCAGGCGGTTCGGGAAGTTGCGGGTGCTGGTCGACATGACGGTCGCGCCTTCGCGCACTTGGGCCTGGTTGCCCATGCACAGCGAGCAGCCCGGCATTTCGGTGCGCGCACCTGCCGTGCCGAACACGCCGTAGTGGCCTTCTTCGGTGAGCTGCGTGGCGTCCATCTTGGTCGGCGGGGCAATCCACAGCTTGACCGGGATGTCGCGCTTGCCTTCCAGCAGCTTGGAGGCTGCGCGGAAGTGGCCGATGTTGGTCATGCAGCTGCCGATGAACACTTCGTCGATCTTGGCGCCGGCGACTTCCGACAGCGTCTTGACGTCGTCCGGGTCGTTCGGGCAGGCCACGATGGGCTCGTGCACGTCGGCCAGGTCGATTTCGATGACGGCGGCGTATTCGGCGTCGGCATCCGGAGCCAGCAGCTGGGGATCAGCCAGCCAGGCTTCCATGGCCTTGATGCGGCGGCCCAGCGTGCGCTCGTCTTCGTAGCCGTTGGCGATCATCCACTTCAACATCACGATGTTGCTGTTGATGTACTCGATGATCGGTTCCTTGTTCAGGTGCACCGAGCAGCCGGCGGCCGAACGTTCTGCGGAGGCGTCCGACAGTTCAAAGGCTTGTTCGACCTTCAGGTCGGGCAGGCCTTCGATTTCCAGGATGCGGCCGGAGAAGATGTTCTTCTTGCCTTGCTTGGCAACCGTCAGCAGGCCTTGCTTGATGGCGTACAGCGGGATGGCGTTGACCAGGTCGCGCAGGGTGACGCCAGGCTGCAGCTTGCCCTTGAAGCGGACCAGCACCGATTCCGGCATGTCCAGGGGCATCACGCCCGTGGCGGCGGCAAAGGCCACCAGGCCCGAACCGGCCGGGAACGAGATGCCGATCGGGAAACGGGTGTGCGAGTCGCCGCCGGTGCCGACGGTGTCGGGCAACAGCATGCGGTTCAGCCACGAGTGGATCACGCCGTCGCCCGGGCGCAGCGAAATGCCGCCGCGGGTGCTGATGAATTCCGGCAGCGTGTGATGCGTCTTGACGTCCACGGGCTTCGGGTAGGCGGCGGTGTGGCAGAACGACTGCATCACCAGATCGGCCGAGAAGCCCAGGCAAGCCAGGTCTTTCAGTTCGTCGCGGGTCATCGGGCCGGTGGTGTCCTGGCTGCCGACCGAGGTCATCTTCGGTTCGCAGTAGGTGCCCGGGCGGATACCGCGGCCTTCCGGCAGGCCGCAGGCGCGGCCGACCATCTTCTGGGCCAGCGTGTAGCCGCGGCCGGTGTCGACCGGATCCTTGGGCAGGCGGAACAGCGTCGACGGGGCCAGGCCCAGCGCTTCGCGCGCCTTGCTGGTCAGGCCGCGGCCGATGATCAGCGGAATGCGGCCGCCGGCGCGCACTTCGTCGAACAGCACGTCGGACTTCACTTCGAATTCAGCGATGACTTCGCCGTTCTTCAGTGCCTTGCCTTCGTAGGGGCGCAGTTCGACCACGTCACCCATTTCCATCTTGGAAACGTCGAGCTCGATCGGCAGGGCGCCGGCGTCTTCCATCGTGTTGTAGAAGATGGGGGCGATCTTGTTGCCCAGGCACACGCCGCCAAAGCGCTTGTTCGGCACGAAGGGGATGTCTTCGCCCGTGAACCACAGGACCGAGTTGGTGGCCGACTTGCGCGACGAACCCGTGCCGACCACGTCGCCCACGTAGGCGACCAGGTGGCCCTTTTCCTTCAGCGATTCGATGAACTTGACCGGGCCGCGCTTGCCGTCTTCTTCCGGTTCGAACGCGGCGCCGTCGCGCTTGTTCTTCAGCATCGCCAGGGCGTGCATCGGGATGTCGGGGCGGGTCGTGGCGTCAGGCGCCGGCGACAGGTCGTCGGTGTTGGTTTCGCCCGGCACCTTGAAGACGGTGATGGTCAGGCTTTCCGGCAGTTCCGGACGGCTGGTGAACCATTCGGCATCCGCCCAGCTTTGCAGCACGGACTTGGCGTTGGCGTTGCCGCGGTCGGCCTTTTCCTTCACGTCATGGAAGGCGTCGAACATCAACAGGGTCTTTTTCAGCGCATCGGCGGCGATGGTGCCGATTTCCGCATCATCCAGCAGGTCGACCAGCGGGCCAATGTTGTAGCCGCCGAGCATCGTGCCCAGCAGTTCCGTCGCCTTGGCACGGCTGATCAGCGCACAAGCTTCCTTGCCCAGCGCCACGGCGGCCAGGTAGGACGCCTTGACCTTGGCGGCATCGTCCACGCCGGCCGGCACACGGTAGGTCAGCAGTTCGACCAGATTCTGCTCCTCGCCAGCGGGCGGGTTCTTCAGCAGTTCGATCAGTTCAGCGGTTTGTTTAGCCGTAAGGGGCAGCGGGGGAATCCCCAGAGCCGCGCGTTCGGCAACGTGTTGGCGGTAGTTATCCAGCATGTGAGGCCTGCTCAAAGTCGGGTTGGAAGAAGGGTTGTTGGCGGAATTGTAGAGGGAAGAGGGGGGCGCAAGCAAATGTCTTATATCTTATATAAGACCTGGGCCGATAGCTGTTGCTTGCGGGCGACGGCGCGCGGGCGGCTGTGCGGGGCGGGCAAGGAAAAGGCGGCCCCGTGAGCCGCCTTTTTCGTCAGGCGCGCAGAGGCGGCGCCCGTTCGCGGCTTAGCGAGCCACGGCGTCGTAGACCAGGCCTACCCGGGCGAAATTGCCGCCGTATTGCTTGACCTGGGCTTCGAATGGCGCGCTCTCGCCCGGCTTGAGCTTGGGCAGCCGCAGTTCCTTGAACGTGGCGCCCGACAACTGGTCCTGGGCGTCGTACAAGCTGATCCAGACCCGCACGTTGTCGACCTCCGCCTGGTCCTCATTGCGTACCCGGCCGTGGACGGTGACGTACTTGTAACGGTAGCGGTAGCTGAAATTGAGGGTGCCCGTGCCGATGTTGGCCTCGGTGTTCTCCACCGTGACGGCCAGCTTGGGGCGGGGGCCGGGCATCGCGGCGCGCTTGACGGGCTGCCAATCCGCCTTCATCTCGGTCACCCGATCATAGCGGCCGCCCGGCAGCGCCACCGGCACCCGCTCGCCCGGATACAGATGGGTCGGCAGTTCCCATTCCTGGCGCAAGTCCACCGCGCGCGACCCGTCGAAGACGGCGATTTTCACGCGCGGCGACAGGGCCACATAGGTGTCGCTGGTGTTGACGAGTTCCGTATACAGGACGGGGCGTTCAATTTCGTCCAGCAGCCGGCGCGGCGCGGACAGGCTGAACGCCTTCGGGTCGAACAGGGCAAAGTCCGGGTCCAGCAGTTCTTCGGTGGTCAAGCGCACCTGGTCGATGACCCGGGTATTGGCCGGGCTGACCCGCACGATGCGGCTGGCGGGACCCGCCTCTTTGGGCGGGGTGTCCTTGGACGAGGCCGTGGCTTGCGGCGCGGGGGCGGGCGCGAACTTCTGCATGGCCCAGGGCCCCACGGGGGTGTGCTTGTACAGCGCGAAGCCGATGGCGGCCAGGATGATCAGCACCAGCCCGGCCTTGGCCGGCCGGGACAGGGGTTTCGCTTCGGAGCGGTCAGCGTTCACTTTGCACCATGTAATCGTAGGACGCGACGTTGCCGTCGCCGAGCATCTCGCAGTGCACGTCGAACGACGTCAGCGCGCCGGGCGCCAGGGGGCTGGCGGTGGCGTAGCCGTTGCCGGTACCGATCATCGCGCCGTCGTCGCCGTAGAGGATGACCGTGATCTGGGTGCTGTTGGCCTCGGTCGCGCCCTGGTTCTTCAGCAGGCCGACCAGCCGGTACGAGCCGTCGTTGCGCACCAGTTGCACCTTGCTGGGCGCCACATCGTTGTTCTTGCCGCGCGCGGGCGAGGGGGTGGCGACTTCCAGCGTGTAGCGGCTGTAGGCCTTGTCCGGCACGGAAATCAGCACAGGGGCGTATTCGCCGGGTTGCAAGCTACGCGCCGAGGGCGACCCCCAGGACGACGACAGCGTCAATTCGCCCTGGAAGAAGGTCGCCGTCACGCGCGGCGCGTCGATCTTCTTGCCGGTCTCGTTGCGCATCATCATGACGAGCTGCTTGCGGCCGCGTTGCTGCACCTCGCGCACGTCGGTCAGCTTCACCAGCGACGCATCGATCGGCGGCGGTTGCACCAGGCGTTGCGGCACCGGTGCACGGCCTGAACTCAGCAGCGAGGCCACCAGGGGAATGGCGATCATCGCCGCCACGGCCACGCCGATGGCCGCGAGCACGGCAGGCTTGACCTGCGGCGTCGGGCTGGGCTGCTGCATGCCGCGCAGGATCTTTTCCAGCCGCTGGGCGACGTCGTCCTCTACCAGCGTCAAGGCGTGGCAGTGGTTGCAGCGGTATTCGTTGGGGGCCAATTTGGTGAACTGAGCGCTGCCGCAAGTCGAGCAGGTCAGGGTCACGGTATTGATCGTGGTGTGTTTGGGCGTCATTCAGGCGAGGTCTAACCGGCAAGGACTGACAGGGCGGCAAGAATAGCGGCAGTCCGTCGGGGACGGGGTGCAGGGACGCTTCCATTTGTGACAAGATATGTGATTGCGGCACGCGCGGTGCCGGCTGGGGGCGCCGATACCCCGGTGATATCATCGCCGCCTTGGAAAGCCCCGCGCCGCGCACGCCATCCGTGCCCGCCCTCCGACATCCCCGACGCATGAGCATCTCCCAACATCTGCTGTTCCTGGCCTGCGTGGCGCTTGCCACCTATGCCCAGACCATGACCGGCTTTGCATTCGGGCTCGTTCTGCTGGGGTTGTCAGGCGTGTTCCAGTTGGCGTCGGTGTCCGAAGTGGCGAACGTGGTCAGCGTGCTGTCGCTGGTGAATGCCGCCGTGACGCTGGCGCGCGCCAAGCCGCAGGTGAACTGGTCGCTGATGGGGCCGGCCATGACGGCCAGTCTGGTGGGAGTCGGCGTGGGCGTGGCCGTGCTGACGTGGATCAGCGGGTCGACGACGGTGCTGCTGCAACTGCTGCTGGGCGTCACGATCCTGGCTTGCGCCGTCCTGCTGGTGGCGCGCGCCAAACCGCTGGAGCGGCTGTCGTCCAAGGCGTCATTCGTATTCTTCGGGGGGATATCCGGCGTGCTGGGCGGCTTGTTCTCAAGCGCCGGCCCGCCGATGGTCTATCACCTGTATCGCCAGCCCTTGCCGCTGGCGTCCATCCGCAACAGCCTGCTGGTGCTGTTTTCGCTGAACGCCGTGGTGCGCTTGGGGCTGGTGACCGGACAAGGGGCGTTCATGGCGTCGTCGTTCTGGCTCAGCGTGCAGGCGTTTCCGGTCGTGATCGCCGTGACCTGGGTGGCGCGCCGTTATGGTTCGGCAGGTTCGATGAAGACCATCAAGCGCATGGTCTTTGTGCTGCTCTTGGCCGCCGGGCTGGGGCTGATCGTGCCGGCGGCGCGGATCCTGGCGGCGGGCTGACCCGCCGCTTGGCCATCGGCGCCGCGGCAATGCGTCAGGCGTGGCCGCCGCTGATGTAGCGTTCCAATTCGTGGATGATGAACTTCTGTTCGCTCATAACGTCCTTGACCAAGTCGCCAATGGACAGCAGCCCGATCAATTTTTCATTGTCGATGACCGGAAGATGGCGAAAGTGCCGCTCGGTCATCATGGCCATACAGTGCTCGCGCGTATCGGCGGGACCCACGTAATAGACCGAGTCCGTCATGATGTCGCGCACCTTGGTGCTGCGCGACGAGCGGTCTTGCAGGACGACTTTGCGGGCATAGTCGCGCTCGGACATCATGCCCAGCACGGTATCGCCCTCTACGACCACCACCGCGCCGATGCTGCGCTCGGCCATGGTCTTGATGGCGTCGTACACCGATGAGTCCGGTGAAACCGTTACGACGGACTGGTTCGGCTTTTCCCTGAGAATCTCAGCAACTGTCTTCACGATGTGCTCCCGAATCGCTGGCAAGGTTCAACTTTGGACCGCGCGCCGCACGTCCAGCCCCGCGGGGTGCTGTGGCGCGACCATGCTCCATCCTAAGCCTGCCGGCCACCTTGCCGCAAGCGCGGCACCGGATATTTGGCGGGCTTGTCTCGGAACGCCTGGCTGGCCATCTCGCGCAGGTTGCGCGCGGCGCTGCGTTCCGTATCGGGATTCCATGCCAGTGAAATGCCGATGGAGGCATCGGCGGGGAAGTCGGCCAGCGTCTTGTAGACCACATTGGGCCCGGGATGGCGGCGGCTGCCGGCGGGCACCAGCGCCACGCCCAGCCCGCTTTCGACCAGGCTCAGCAGCGTTTGCACCTGCACCGCTTCCTGCGTAATGCGGGGCGTGAAGCCGCGCAGCTGGCAGGCGTTGATCGCCGCCATGCGCAAGCCCGCGGCTTCCGTTGCGGTGTACATGATGAAGGCCTCGTCCGCCAGGTCGGTCAGCCGGATGCGGCCGCGCCGCGCCAACGGATGCCCCTTGGGTACCGCCAGCGCGAAATTCTCGGTGGTCAGCGGGGCCAGGCGCACGTTCGACCCCATGGCCACCGGCACGCGCACGATGCCGACCTCCAAAGTGTCTTCCGCCAGGTCCTGCATGATGCGGATCGAGGTGGCTTCGCGCAGCACGACCGTCACGCCGGGATAACGTTGGCGAAAGAGAGGCAGGATGCGCGGCAGGATGCCGTGCGTGGCGGACCCCACGAAACCGATCCGCACGGTGCCGCCTTCGCCCGCTGCGCCCGCGCGCGCGGCCAGCCGGAACTGCTCGGCATGGAACAGGGCACGGCGCGCTTCGTCCAGGGCGGCAAGGCCCGCTTCGGTCAATTGCACGCCTTGGCGGCCGCGCACGAACAGCGGCACGCCCACCATCTCTTCAAGCTTGCGGATCGAGACCGACAGCGGAGGCTGCGACATGTGCAGCTTTTCCGCCGCGCGATGGAAGTTCAGCGTCTCGGCAAGAACCAGGAACTGTTGTAGATGGCGGAAGTCCATGAGCGCGGCCCGGGAGGATGGTTCCCGTGGATGATACGGCGCGCAGGTAGGTCAGCGCATCCGCGCCGCTGGCCAGCGCATGGGCGCCGATGCGTTCGTGCCAATAGGATTCCGACCCGCCGGCCAGCCGCCACTCGCGGAGTCGTCGGGTGTACAGCTGCAAGTCGTATTCCGCGGTGACGCCGATGGCGCCATGCACCGCGTGCGCGATGTCGGCGACGACAGGCGCAGCCAAGCTGGCGCGCGCCTTGCCTATCGCGGCCAGCATCGGCTGTGGCCGCCCGCCTGCACCTTGGAACGCCAACTGCGCGGCCATGCGGACGGCCCAGACCTGTTCGGCCATCACACTGATCTGCTGCTGCACGGCCTGGAAGCGGCCGATGGGCTTGCCGAACTGCGCCCGCGTGTTGGCGTAGTCCAGCGTCAGCGAGAGCACCCGGTCCATGGCGCCGGCCATCAGGCCGGCATAGGCGGCGGCCGCCAGTTCGTCCAGCGGACTGCCGCTGCCCAGGCATTGCGCATCGGCCAGTGCCCACGAGGCCTCGCCGTCCAGGCTGCCATGCAGGCCGTTCGGTTCGACCTGGCCGGCTTGCGTGGCCAGCAGCCAGGCTTGTCCGTTGATGTGCGCCAGGACGTGGTCCGCCACGCGGACCCACGGCACGTTGACGCCCATCACGCGTCTGCCCTGGATCGACAGGCCGTGTGGAGCGATGGCGATCGATCCCGTTGGCCGTGCGCGGCCCGCGCCGGCAAGCCACGCGCGCGCCAGCATCGTGTGCGCGATCGGGTAGGGGCAGAGGTGGCGGCCGGCGGCCAGCATCACGGGCAGCGCATCGGGCAGGTCCAGCCCAGCGCCGCCCTGCGCCTCCGGGACCAGCGCGTCGGCGAAGCCGGCGTTTTCGCAGGCTTGCCACGCGGCGGCGGCTGGTTGGCCTTGTTCAATGCCACGAATCAGCGCGGGCGTGTAAGTCTGGGCGAACAGGCGTTCGGCGGCGTCGCCAAGCAGAGTGTCCATGATGTTCGTCCTTATCGAAGGCCAAGGCCGCGGGCGATGATGCCGCGAAGTATTTCGCGCGTGCCGCCGCGCAAGGAAAAGGTGGGGCTGACCTGTTCCAGGTACGCCAGCGTGCGTAGCAGCGGCAACGGTGGCGGCACATCGGGGCGGCGGCCCAGCGCATCGCCGATCAAGCGCGGAATAAGCTGTTCCAATTCTGTGCCCAGGTCTTTGACCAGCGCGGCTTCCGTTGCGGGGCTGCCGCCCGCCGCCAGCTTGCCCGCCACCGACAGCGACATGGCGCGCAGCACCGCCATCTGCGACAGGATGCTGCCCAGCGTGGCGCGGTCGCCGGCGTTGTCCGACAGGCCGCGGCAATGCGTCAACCAGCACTCGAGCAGCGCGATGCTGGAATACAGGCGCTCGGGGCCACTGCGCTCGAACGCGAGTTCGGCGTTCACCTGGGCCCAGCCCGCACCCGCTTCGCCGATCAGCGCGTCGTGGGGCAGTTCGACGTTGTCGAAGAACACTTCCGAAAAGTGGGCATCGCCCGCCAGGTCTTCGATGGGCCGGATGGAAACGCCGGGCAGCGCCAGGTCCACGATGAGTTGCGACAGCCCTTGGTGGCGGTCGTCCACGGTGCCGGAGGTGCGCACGAGCGCAATCATGTAGTGCGAGCGGTGCGCGTTGGTCGTCCAGATCTTGCTGCCGTTCAGGCGCCAGCCGTCAGCCACGGGCTCGGCGCGGCTGCGGATGCTGGCCAGGTCGGAACCGGATCCCGGTTCGCTCATGCCGATGCAGAAGAATGCCTCGGCTCGGCAGATGCGGGGCAGGTAGAACGCCTGTTGGGCCGCCGTGCCATACTTGTGGATCAGCGGCGCGCTTTGGCGGTCCGCGATCCAGTGGGCCGACACCGGCGCGCCCGCGCCCAGCAATTCTTCCGACAGCACGAAGCGCGCGAAGTGGCCGCGCGCCGCGCCGCCATGTTCCCGCGGCAGGGTCAGGCCCAGCCAGCCGCGCGCTGCCAACTGGCGGCTGAAGGCCGCGTCGTATCCCATCCAGGACCGCGCGCGCTCGTCGGGCTCCAGGCCGTCAAGCGTGTCGGCAAGAAAGGCGCGCACCTCGGCGCGCAGGGCTTCATCCTCGGGCGGGATGGCGGTGAGTTCCAGCGTATCGATCATGGGGCCTCCGGTGCCGCGCCGGCCCGTCAGGGGCGCACTGACGAGGGCTACGGCCACTATCCCGGAGCGCGGCGTTGGCCGTCCAATATTATTTTTGGGATTTCCGATACCGATTTCGTATCACCCACGCCAAAACTAATATTGGACGACGTCGGCCGCCACGCCTACGCTGCGGAATCGGTCTTCGCGCACGGCGGCTGACCCGGCATCTTCAACATGGGGAGACAGGCATGACGGAACTTGTGCACTACGAGCAAAGCGCGGAGGGCGTCGTGACGCTGACGCTGGACGATCCGGCCACGCGCAATGCGCTGACCGGCAGCGGCATCGTGGACCAGCTGCTGGCGGCGTTCGCGCGCATCGAGCGCGACCCGGCCGTGCGCGTGCTGATCCTGACGGCGGCCGGCAACGTGTTTTCTTCCGGCGGCAACATCAACGATATGCAGCGGCAGATCGGCCCCGAGGTCGGCAGCGCCGCCTTGCGCCAGGAATACCGCCACGGCATCCAGCGCCTGCCGCTGGCCCTGCATGCCTTGGAAGTGCCGACGATTGCCGCCGTCAATGGACCGGCCGTCGGCGCGGGCTGCGATCTGGCCTGCATGTGCGACGTGCGCATTGCCGCGGAAGGGGCGAGCTTCGCAGAAAGTTTCGTCAAACTGGGGATCGTGCCCGGGGACGGCGGCGCCTGGTTCCTGCCGCGGCTGATCGGGTCGGCGCGGGCGGCTGAAATGTCGTTTACCGGCGACGCCATCGACGCGGGCACGGCGCTGGATTGGGGGCTGGTGTCGCGGGTGGTGCCGGGGGTCGAGCTGCTGCCCGCCGCCCATGCGCTGGCCGCGCGCATGGCGGCGAATTCCCCCGATGCGGTACGGCTGACCAAGCGCCTGCTGCGCGAAAGCCAGCATGTGCGGCTGGATACTTTGCTGGAGCTGTCGGCGGCGTACCAGGCGCTGGCGCACAAGACCGACGCGCACGCGCAGGCGGTGGGCGCCTTCATCGCGCAGCGCGCCGCGCGCAAGCCCCGCGGCTGACGCGGGGAACGATCTGAGGCGGCCGGCCGGCGGTATGATGGAACGCATTACAAGGAGGAAACACCATGAATGAAGTCATCGTCGCTTCGGCCGTCCGCACCGCCATCGGCGACTTCGGGGGCGCGCTGAAAGACGTGCCGCCGTGCGACCTGGGCGCCACCGTCATCCGTGCCGCGCTGGAACGCGCCGGCGTCAAGGGCGACGAAGTCGGCCATGTCGCGGTCGGCCACGTCATCAATACCGAGCCGCGCGACATGTACCTGTCGCGCGTGGCCGCCATGAACGCCGGCATCGCCAAGGAAACCCCTGCCTTCAACGTCAACCGCCTGTGCGGTTCGGGCCTGCAGGCCATCGTGTCGGCAGCGCAGACCATCCTGCTGGGCGACGCCGAGATCGCGATCGGCGCAGGCGCAGAAAGCATGAGCCGTGCTCCCTACATCGTGCCGTCGCAGCGCTGGGGCGCCCGCATGGGCGACAGCGTCATGCTGGACATGATGACCGGTGCGCTGTCGGATCCGTTCGGCCGCATGCACATGGGCGTCACCGCCGAGAACGTGGCGGCCAAGTTCGGCATCAGCCGCCAGGACCAGGACGCGCTGGCCGCGGAATCGCATCGCCGTGCGGCAGCCGCCATCGACGCCGGCTACTTCCGCGACCAGATCGTGCCGGTGGTGCAGAAGACGCGCAAGGGCGAAGTCGTGTTCGACACCGATGAGCACGTGCGCCGCGATGTCTCGGCGGCCACCATGGCCACGCTCAAGCCGGTCTTCCAGAAAGAGAACGGCACGGTCACGGCGGGCAACGCATCGGGCCTGAACGACGGCGCGGGCGCCGTGGTGCTGATGAACGCCTCGTTGGCAGCCAAGCGCGGTATCAAGCCGCTGGCCCGCCTGGTGGCCTACGCCCATGCGGGCGTCGACCCCGACATCATGGGCATCGGCCCCGTACCGGCCACGCAAGCCGCGCTCAAGCGCGCCGGCCTGACCGTGGACCAGCTGGACGTCATCGAAGCCAACGAAGCCTTCGCGGCGCAGGCCTGCGCCGTGTCGCGCGAGCTGAAGCTGGATCCGGCCAAGGTCAATCCGAACGGCAGCGGCATCGGCCTGGGCCATCCCATCGGCGCGACCGGCGCGATCATCACCGTCAAGGCGCTGCACGAACTGCAACGCGTGGGCGGGCGCTACGCGCTGGTGACGATGTGCATCGGCGGCGGGCAAGGCATTGCCGCCATCTTCGAGCGCATTTAAGCGCCTGGCCGTCCAGGCGCTTTGACTCAACCGCGTTCCGCCGCCAGCGGCGGAACGCGCCGCCTCAAGCGTGGCCCAGGTAGTCCTGTGCCCACGCCAGGCATTCGGCGCGCAGCAGCGCGCCCATCTGCACACGGCGTGGCCCGTCCAGCCGGCTGCTGATCGCCCCGAAGCTGAATGCCACCCAGGTCAGTTCCGATACCGGGAACGCCACCCCCACCCCTGATACGCCCGGCGTGATCGTATCCACGATCTCGGAATAACCGGCCGTGCGCGTCTGCTTCACGGCCTTCATCAAGGCGCTGCTGGACACGCCGATCTGCGCGTAGCTGGCCGCGTGGCGGGCGTATAGCGACGCGATGTCCTCGTCCGGCAGGCTGGCCATCAGTGCCAGGCCGCCGGCGCCCACGCCCAGCAGGCGTCGTTCGCCCTGGTCGATCGTGAACACCTTCACCGGAAACGATCCGGCTTCCCGCAACAGGCACAGGGCGTAGTCGCCCTGGCGGATGACCAGGAACACCGTATCGCCGGACAGGCGCGCCAGCTTTTGCGCGAAGGGGCGCAGCGCGTCCAGCAAGGGCGTACGCCGCAGCGCGGCAAACCCCAACTGCATGGAATCCACGCCCAGCCGGTACCGCCGGGTCTTGTTGTCGCGTTCGGCGAACTGTTCTTCCAGCAGGCAGCTCAGCAGCCGGTGCGCGGTCGACCGTTCCAGGCCGGTGGCACCCATCACGCCTTGCAGGTCGATGCCTTCTTCCTGGTGCTGGGCCAGCACGCGTAGCAGCCCGAGCGCGCGGCGCATGCTCTGCGTGCCGTCGGTGGCGGTTAGCTTGTTCATATTATGGGAAATATCGTTCGAATATTTTGTATTCTAGGATTTAAGGTGCGTTAATTCAATCCAGTCGATCCGCGCCGGTGTCGAGCGCGGGCATAGCAAGAGACGAGGAGACTATGGAATACGCCACCCTGGCCGTCGAGCGGTTTGACTCGGTATGCCGCATCAGCCTGGCGCGCGAGTCCGCGCGCAATGCCCAAAGCCAGCAGATGCTGGATGAACTGGACGACACCCTGACGCGTGCCGAGCAAGACGATTCCGTGCGAGTCGTGGTACTGGCCGGACGCGGCGCGCATTTTTCGGCGGGCCACGACCTGAAGGAAGCTCAGGCCAAGCGCGCCGACTTCACCGTGGAAGAGCGCTGGGACTACGAGTCGCGCCGCTATTACGGCTATTGCCTGCGCATCTGGGACTTTCCGAAGCCGACCGTTGCCCAGGTACAGGGCGCCTGCGTCGCCGGCGGATTCATGATCGCCAACATGTGCGACCTGGTGGTGTGTTCCGACACGGCATACTTTTCGGATCCGGTGGGCCACACCTTGGCGGCCGCCGCCACCGAAGTGCTGATCCATCCGTGGGTGATGGGCCTGCGCAAGGCCAAGGAAATGCTCTACACCGGCGAGAAGGTCGACGCGCAGGAAGCGCTGCGCATCGGCATGGTGAACCGCGTCGTGCCCGAGGCCGAACTGGATGAGGCCACGCTGGCGTTGGCGCGGCGCATCGCGCAGGCGCCGCCATTCGGCCTGCGCCTGATCAAGCGGTCGCTGAACCGTACCGCGGACGCCCAAGGGTTCCGCACGGCGCTGTCGGCGCACTTCGACACGCACCAGCTCTCGCACCTGAGCGAGGAATTCCAGGCGGTGCGCGAGCGCGGGCTGGCCCAAGCCATCCAGCGCAACAAGAAGGGCGAGGCCGCATGAGAACGCCCTTGGATTGCCTGCTGAACCCGGGGTCCATCGCCATGATCGGCGCCAGCGCCAATGCCGGCCGCATCGGCGGCATGCCCCTGGAACTTCTGACCCGTTTCGGTTACGCCGGTGGCATCTATCCCGTGAACCCCAAGTATCAGGAAGTGTTCGGCAAGCGTTGCTGGCCGGACATCGAAGCCGTGCCTGAACCGGTGGATCTGGCCGTGCTGGCGATCGGCGCTGCCGAGGTCACGCCCATGCTGCGCCGCTGCCACGCCAAAGGCGTGCGCGCCGCCATTGTCTATGCCGCCGGCTTTGCCGAGGCGGGCGGCGAGGGCGCGCGCTTGCAGGACGAACTGGAAGCCTTCGTCGCCGAAAGCGGCATGGCCGTGGCGGGTCCGAACTGCATGGGATTCGCCAACCTGAACACGCAGGCGCACACGGCGTTTGCCTCGGTCTTCAAGACGGCGCCGGCGCAAACCGGCCCGGGCGTCGTCAGCCTGCTGACGCAAAGCGGCAACGTGTGCGCGGCGGTGTACGCCATCGCGCGCAGGCTGGACCTGCCGTTTTCGCACTTCATCAATACCGGCAATGAAGCGTGCCTGGATTTCTCGCAGTACCTGGAATATCTGGCGGCCGATCCGCAGACGGAAATCGTGCTGGGCTACATCGAGCAGTTGCGCGACGGCGACCGCTTCGTGCGCGCCTGCCGTGAGCTTGAGCGCCAGGGCAAGCTGCTGATCGCGCTGAAGGCGGGCAGCACGGACAAGGGTGCACAGGCCGTGCGGTCCCACACGTCCGCCCTGGCGGGGGACCGGCGCGTGTACGCGGCGGCCTTCCGCCAGTTGAACGTCATCGAGGCGTCGGACTTCGCGCAGATGGCGCATCTGGCCAGCCTGGCGACGCTGCGCCACCGCAGCGCGGGCAAACGGGTCGCCGTGCTGACGATGTCGGGCGCGCTGGGCGCGATCCTGGCCGACAAGTTCATCGGCGCGGGGCTGGACTTGCCCGATCTGCCCGAATCCCTGCAAGCCGTGCTGCGCGGCGGTATTCCCGATTACGGCATGGTCGGCAACCCCGTGGACGTGACGGGTAACGTAGTCAACGATCCGGACTTCGTGCGCACCGTGCTGCAGGCCCTGGCGACGACGGACGCGATCGACGCCGTGGTGGTCTATGCACCGGGTTACATGCTGGACCGCATGGCGGACGCGCTGGCCGAGGCTTCGCGCCAGCACGCGCGCTTGTTCGTCGCGATCGATACCGGCCTGGCGCAAAGCCGCGCCGCCTTGCGCGAGGCGGAAGTCGCCGTGTTCGAAGACCTGGGGCAAGCCGTGTCCGCTCTGGCGCCGTACCTGCTGTGGTGCGAAGCGCGCGGCGCCAAGCGCATCGCGCCGATGCCGCGCCTGGACGCGGCGCCCGTGCCCGCGCTGCCCTGCAATGAAGTCGATGCGCGTGCATACGTGGCCGCTTTCGGACTGCCGCAGGCGATGGCGTCTGCCGCGCGCGATGCTGGCGAGGCAGTAGCCCACGCGCGCGCAGCGGGCTATCCCGTGGCGCTGAAGATCCTGAGCGCCGACATCGCGCACAAGACCGAAGCCGGCGGCGTGGCGCTGGGGCTGGCCGACGACGCGGCGGTCCAGGCGGCCTGCGCCCAGGTGCGCCACTCCGCCAGCCAGGCGCAGCCCGATGCGCGCATCGATGGCGTGATGGTGCAGAAGATGGAACGCGGCGTGGCCGAAATCATCGTGGGCGCCACGCGCGATCCCGTGTTCGGCCCGGTCCTGACCGTGGGCCTGGGCGGCGTGCTGACCGAGCTGTACCAGGACACCAGCCACCGCTTGCTGCCCGTGGATGAGGACATCGCCTTGCAGATGCTGCGCGAACTCAAGGCGTATCCCCTGCTGGACGGTTACCGGGGCAAACCCCGCGCCGATCTGGCTGCTGCGTGCCGAAGCATCGTCGCCGTGGGCAATGCCCTGCTTGCGGCGCCCGCGGAAGTGGCAGAAATTGAAGTGAATCCATTGCTGATCAAAGAGGCAGGACAAGGCGTCGCGGTGCTGGACGCGCTGATCCTGCCCGCAACCCCGTAGCGCGAACACGCAATCACGCAACCTCGCGCAGCGTATCCCCAGGAGGAGACAAGCATGATGAAGAGACTATTGGCCGGCGTCGCGCTGGCCTGCATCGGCGTCGCGAACCCGGCGCTTGCCCAGGATCCGTATCCCACCCGTCCCGTACGCATCGTGGTGCCGTTTTCGCCGGGCGGCGCGGCGGACATCATGAGCCGGCTGCTGGCCGAGCGCCTGACGGCGAAGCTGGGGCAGACCGTGATTGTCGAGAACAAGCCGGGCGGTGGGACGATGATCGCGTCCGACTACGTGTCGCGCGCCGAGCCCGACGGCTACACCTTGCTGATGGCGGCGTCGTCGCTGGGCATTGCGCCCAGCATCTACGCCAAGGTCAACTACGACCCCATCAAGGACTTCGCGCCGGTCAGCCAGGTGGCGTCGGTCGTGCACGTGCTGGAAGTGCATCCGTCGATCCCGGCCAAGAACGTGGGGGAACTGATCGTCTACCTGAAGGCCAATCCGGGCAAGGTCAGCTACGGCTCGGTCGGCACCGGCAGCTCGACGCACCTGGAAGCCGAACTCTTCAACAGCATGGCGGGCACGCAGATGGCGCATATCCCGTACAAGGGCAGCGCGCCCGCGCTGAACGATCTGGTGGCCGGACGCATCCAGGTGATGTTCGACGCCTGGGCGTCGTCGGGCCCCTTCGTCAAGGACGGCAAGCTGCGTGCGCTGGCCGTGACCACGACGCGGCAGTCGGCGTCGGTGCCGGACCTGCCGACGGTGGCGGCCTCGGGCTTGCCGGGCTATTCAGCCATGCCATGGCTGGGGCTGGTGGCTCCCGCGCGCACGCCGCAGCCGGTGATCGACAAGCTCTACCAGAACCTGGCGCAGATCCTCGCGCAACCCGATGTGAAGGCGCAGTTCGTAGGCCTGGGGCTGGACATCATCGGCAGCGATCCCAAGACGTTTTCCGCTTTCATCCGTCAAGACGTGACCACCTGGGCCAAGGTGGCGCGCGAGTCCAACATCCGCCTGGAGTAGCACGCATGAGTCGATGGGAGAGTGCGGCGCAGGATGACGCCGCTTTCCGCCAGGAACTGCGCGGCTGGCTGGCTTCGGCCTATGCCCGTTTTGCCCGGGATTGGCCGGGCGGCGCGGCGCCGCGCGACCTGGATTTTCGGCGCGCGTGGGAAGACACCCTGTGCGCCAATGGCTGGTCTGGCCTGGGGTGGCCAAAGGCGTACGGCGGGCAGGACTTGCCGCTGTCGCGCCAAGCCGTGTTCCATGAAGAACATGCACGCTGCGGCGCGCCGCTGGGCGTGAACCTGATCGGCCACGGCATTCTGGCGCCGACCTTGCTGCACTTTGGCACCGAACTGCAAAAGCGGCGTTTCCTGCCCGGCATCCTGGCCAACCGCGAGGTCTGGTGCCAGGGGTATTCGGAGCCGGGCGCCGGGTCCGACTTGGCATCGGTGCGCACGCGCGCAGAAGCGGTGGCGGGCGGCTACCGGCTGAATGGCCACAAGATCTGGACGTCGTTCGCCGACCGCGCGCAGTGGTGCTTCGTCCTGGCGCGCACCGATCCGCAGGCGCCCAAGCACCGTGGCCTGAGTTTCCTGCTGGTAGACATGCGCAGCCCTGGCGTTCGCGTGGAACCCATCAGGCAGATCACCGGCGAAGCCGAATTCTGCGAGGTGTTCTTCGAGGACGTCTTCGTGCCGCAGGACCTGCTGCTGGGAGAGGCGAACCAGGGCTGGAAAGTGGCGATGGCCGCCGCCAGCTTCGAGCGCGGCACCTACTTCATTCCCCGTCTGGTGCGCTTTGCCCAGGAGCTGGCTGTGGTGCGCCGCCTGGCGTTGCGCCCCGATGCGTACGGGCACGTGCCGGCCTCGTCCGCAGCCGTCCGCCACAAGTGGGCGCGGCTGGCGGCCGACAGCCATGTGCTGGCGCGGAAATCGCAGCGCGCGCTAAGCGCCGCCATGCGGGGCGACCCGCCCGGCCCGGAAGGCTCATCCACCAAGATCCACTGGAGCGAGGCGCACCAGCGCCTGCTGGAACTGTCGATGCAACTGCTCGGCGAAACAGCTTGCGTGGCGGAGGGCGCTGACGAGCAAGCGGCGGCGCTGACGCATGCCTACCTGTGGTCGCGCGCGGAAACCATTCTTGCCGGCACGTCCGAGATCCAGCGAAACATCATCGCCGAGCAAATGCTGGGCTTGCCCAAAGGCTGACATGACTTTGCCCCTGACTGAAGACCAGCGCATGCTGCAAGACGCGGCGCAGCGCTTCCTGGCCGATCGCCACCCGCCTGCCGTGGCGCGCGGCGCGGGTGGCCGCGCGGCTGATGCCCGGCTGGCCCTGTGGGCCGACATCGCGGCGCAAGGCTGGCCCGCGCTGCTGGCGCCCACCGCGTCCGACGGCCTGGGATTGGGCCTGCGCGAAGCCTGGATCGTGGCCGAGGCCGCCGGGCGGCATCTGCTCAGCCTGCCGCTGGTGGCCAATATGGTCGTGCTGCCCACCTTATGCGAGGCCGGCCTTGAGGGCGCGCCCGCGCAATGGGCGCGCACGATGATGGAAGGCGGCGCGTATTTCGCTGACGCGGCGTTGCGCCCGGATGGGTCCGTCTTTTTCGAGGGCGCGGGCGACGGCGTGCCGGCGCTTGCGGTGCGCAACATCGGCCCGCATGCCTTGCGGCTGGAGCGCTATGCGCCGGCGGCGGGCGTTGCGGGCTTGGACGCCACGATGCCGGTGGCGCAGGTGGCGCGCCCCGAATTGCTGGACCGCATCGATGTGCAAGTCAGGGCCGGCACCTGGCGGCGGCTGCGGACGCGGCTGTGCCTGCTGCGTTCGGCCGAATTGCTGGGCGCGGCATCGGCTGCGCTGGACATGGCCGCGGCCCATGCCCGCGAGCGCCGCCAGTTCGACCGCGCCATCGGCGCCAACCAGGCGATCAAGCATCGCCTGGCCGATGACTGGATGGCGCTGGATGACGTGCGGCTTGCCGGCATGGCGGCGGCGTCGGCGCACGATGCCGGGGATTCTTCCGCCGATCGCGACAGCCTGTACGTGCCCTTGCTGGCGGTGGAGGGGGGACGCCGCGCGGCGCAGAACGCCATCCAGGTGCATGGCGC
Organism: Achromobacter sp. 18P8.1.1; assembly: GCF_057799415.1. NCBI lineage: Bacteria > Pseudomonadati > Pseudomonadota > Betaproteobacteria > Burkholderiales > Alcaligenaceae > Achromobacter > Achromobacter sp. 18P8.1.1. The sequence goes on from NZ_JBYOKH010000050.1 coordinate 40,640, forward strand.
GATGGGCGTGACCTGGGAATGCGACGTCCACTTGTATCTGAAGCGGGTGTTGCGCCTGTCGGCCAGCCTGCATGCCGAGGCGTCTTGCGCGGAACTGCTGGAGCGAATCTGGGAGGGTGCGGCAGAGGAAGAGGCGGTCATTTCCGCCATGTGATGCGAGACAGAGGTATCGCGCCTGATGGCGGACTGGGCGGGCCGTCTGACGCCAGGCGGCGTCCGACCTACAATCCCGCCATGAATAAATCGAACTTCCCCTCTGAACTGGACCAGCCGACGCTGTCCGAAGTGGACGGCGTCCGCTATCTGCACTTCAACACCGAATGGGTCCAGGGTGCGATGCGCATCAAGAATCCGTCGGAACTGGTGCTGGAATACACCGGGCAGATGATGGCCTGGCTGCTGTTCCTGGAACCGCCCAAGGAAGAGGCCATCGGCATGCTGGGCCTGGGCGCGGGATCGCTCGTGCGGTTCTGCGTGAAGCACACGCGCAGCCCGTTGCTGGCGGTGGAATGGAACCCGCGCGTGACGGCGGCTTGCCACATGTTCTTCCGCCTGCCGGGCGAAAACCGGCTGACGGTCGAGCACACGGATGCCGGTGTATGGGTGGCCGACCCGATGAACGCCGGACGCTGCCCGGTGCTGATGGTCGACCTGTACGACGCTGCGGCCCAAGGGCCGGTGCGCGACAGCGTGAAGTTCTACCGCGACTGCCGCCGCGTGCTGGGCGATGTGGGGGTGCTGGCGGTCAACCTGTTCGGCCGCCACGACAGCTTCGGCAAGAACATCGACAACCTGTCCAAGGCGTTCGATGACCGCGTGGTGCTGCTGCCGGAAATCGACGCCGGCAACCAGATCGTGCTGGCCTTTTCCGGCCCCAGCCTGGCGATCACCCCGGCGGAACTGCTGGAACGCGCCGAGGTCGTGGAAGCCAAGTACGGCCTGCCCGCGCGCCGCTGGGCGCGGGCGCTGACCCGCCACGCCGTGGACGGGGTGCTGCATTTCTAAGGCGCGGGCGCCCAAAATCTTATTAGGGTAGTCACGGGGCGGAAGGGGGTTTACCTTTCCGCCCGCCGGGATCTATCATGGGCTTATTCATAATTATGAATTACGGCGCAACCAAAGCCGTCCCCCATGAGCCAACCTATCGTCCGTCAAGCCCTGTACCTGGAAGTCGCGGATCGGCTGCGCGCCATGATCCACGCGCGCGCGCTGAGCAACGGCGAATGGATTGACGAAATGCGGCTGGCGGGCGAACTGGGTATTTCCCGCACCCCCCTGCGCGAAGCCTTGAAGGTCCTGGCCACCGAAGGGCTCGTGCGGCTGGAGCCGCGGCGCGGCTGCTTCGTCAACGAACTGTCCACGCAAGACCTGGAAGACATTTTTCCGCTGATGGCCATGCTGGAAGGGCGCTGCGCCTTCGAGGCCGCACGCAAGGCCAGCGACGCGGAACTGGCGGCGCTTGAGCCCCTGCACGCCGAACTGGCGGGCCATGCCAAGGCCGGCCGCATCGACGCCTACTACCAGACCAACTACCTGATCCACGAAGCCGTGCAGGCCTTGTCGGGCAACCAGTGGCTGACGGACATGGTGGGCAACCTGCGCAAGGTGCTTAGCCTGTCGCGGCACCGCAGCCTGGCGCGGCCGGGACGCATCGAACAGTCTTGCGCCGAACACCTGGCCATCTTCGCCGCCTTGAAAGCGCATGACAGCGACGCCGCGCAGGCGCTCGCGCACACCCATTTGATGCGGCAGCTGGAAGCGCTGCGCGCATTAGCCAATGAAGACGCCGCCGATCCGGCGTTATCCGATCCCATCGTCATCCAGGAGCCCGCCCATGTCCGTACCCGCCAATCTCGCGCCCGCGCGGGGCGCACGCACGCCTGAGCCCGAGGCCGAAGCGATCGACGCCGCATCGGCCGCCGAAAGCGCCAGCCTGATGACGCGGCTGGGCCGCCTGTGGGAGCGCGGGCGCCTGCCCAGCGAATCCGAAGTGCGGCGCCTGTTCGAGGCGCGCCTGACGGACGTGGCCGCGAACAAGCTGGCGCGCCGCTGGTGCGAGCAGTACAGCGCAGCCGACGGCAAGGACCGCCGGCTGATGCTGGCCGCGTTGGCGCAGGTGCGCGCCACCTATGCGGGTGAGGGCGGCGAAGGCACGCGCTTGTTCAAGCGCTTCAACGCCCAGGCGCAAGGCCTGCGCTTCCTGGTGGAGCTGCGCGCCGACATGCTGCGCTGGCGCAAGCAGGTCGCGGGTATCCAGAGCCTGGACAAAGAGCTCGAAGGTCTCTTGTCGGCCTGGTTCGACGTGGGCCTGCTGGAGCTGCGTCCGCTCACCTGGGATTCGCCGGCGTCGCTGCTGGAAAAATTGATCCTGTACGAAGCCGTGCATGAAATCACGTCGTGGGACGACCTGCGCCGCCGCGTGTCGCCCGACCGCCGTTGCTATGCGTACTTCCATCCGCAGATGCCCGGCGTGCCGCTCATCTTCGTGGAAGTGGCTTTTGCCAGCCAGATGGCCGACAACGTGCAGGTGCTGCTGGACAGCACGCTGCCGCCGCAGGACCTGGACAAGGCGCGCTGGGCGATCTTCTATTCCATCTCGAATACCCAACCGGGCTTGAAGGGCATCAGCTTCGGCAACTTCCTGCTCAAGCGCGTGGTCGAGCAATTGTTGGACGAACTGCCCAAGCTGAAGTCGTTCGCCACCTTGTCGCCGATTCCGGGGTTTTCCGACTGGCTGGGCAAGCTGGACGCCGAATCCGTCGAGGCCATCGTGCGTGAAGACAAGGCGCGCGCCAAGGAACGCAAGCGCGAAGGCGTGCCGGACGGGCAGCGCTGGGTGTCGCGTCTGGCCCAGGCCGCGCAAGGCCGCACGTCGGACGTCGTCAAGCGCGCGGGTTTCCGCCTGGCCGCCAGCTATCTGCAATCCATGAAGAACAATTTGCCGCTGGACGCCGTGGCGCGTTTCCACCTGGGCAATGGCGCGCGCATCGAACGCCTGAACTGGGCGGCTGACACGTCGCAGAAGGGGCTCAAGCAGTCTTGCGGCCTGATGGTTAACTATCTATACGACCTGGACGAGCTGGACACGAATCTGGCCAAGCTGGGCGAAGGCAAGCCGCAAGTCAGCCGGAGCGTGGGCCGCGTGGCCTGACCGCCGGATACACGGCGCCATCCATCAAGAAGAAAAGGGCAGGGGACATGACGGAAGACGTGACTGGCCGCGTGCGGCTGGAGCGCGAGGGGACGCTGGCCTGGGTGACGCTGTCTCACCCCGGCCGCCTGAACGCGATAACGGTGGGCATGTGGCGCGAACTGCAGGACGTGTTCACGCAGCTTGCCGCCGACGACTCCCTGCGCTGCGTGATCGTGCGCGGCGAGGGCGGCAACTTCGCCGCGGGCGCGGACATCCGCGAGTTTCCTGCCCAGCGCGCCGATATGGCGGGCGTGCAACGCTATCACCGCGACATCCTGGCGCCGGCGCTGCGAGCCGTGGCCCAATGCCCGCATCCCGTCATCGCGCAGATCGAAGGCGTGTGCGTGGGTGGCGGGCTGGAGATCGCCAGCCAATGCGACCTGCGCATCGCAGGGGCGTCGGCGCGCTTCGGCGTACCCATCAACCGGCTGGGCTTTCCCATGGCGCCCGATGAAATGCTCGGGCTGCTGGCGTTGGCCGGCCGTGCGGCCACGCTGGCCATCCTGCTGGAAGGCCGCGTGTTCGGCGCCGAAGAGGCGCAGGGACTGGGCCTCCTGACCCGCATCGTGGCGGATGATCAGGTTACCGAGGCCACGCGCCGCAGCGCCGACCGCATCGCCCAGGGCGCGCCGCTGGCCGCCCGCATCAACAAGCGCTTGTCCGCAAGGCTGGCCCAAGGCGGCGCCTTGACCGAGGACGAGTATCAGGATTATTTCTCCTATGCCGAAAGCCGGGACCACAAGGAAGGCGTGCGCGCTTTCCTGGCCGGCGTAGACCCTTCCTTTTCCGGAGACTGACCAAGGTGAGCAACGCCAACCTCTATGCTGTCCTGCAAGGCGGCTTTCCCGAAGACCGCAGCAAAGTCGCGCTGGAAACGCCCGACCTTGAATACACCTGGGATGACATCGACCGCGCCACCGCGTGCCTGGCCAACCTGCTGACGTCGCTGGACCTGCCGGCCGGCTCGCGCGTGGCGGTGCAAGTCGAAAAGTCGCCCGAAGCGCTGCTGCTGTACCTGGCCACGCTGCGCGCCGGCCTGGTGTATCTGCCGTTGAACACCGCGTACCGCGAATCCGAGATCGAATACTTCCTGGGCAATGCCGAGCCGGCCGTGGTGGTCTGCGCCAGCAAGAATCGCGACTGGGTGCAGCGCGCGGCCGATCGCGCCGGTTGCGCGCACGTCTACACGCTGGACGAGGACCGCACTGGCACGCTGCTGGCGGCCGCCGGCGGCTTGCCGCAAACCTTCAAGACCGTGGCCCGCAAGCCGGATGACCTGGCGGCCATTCTGTACACGTCCGGCACCACCGGCCGCAGCAAGGGCGCGATGCTGTCGCACGGCAACCTGGCGGCCAACGCGCAGGTGCTGCACGAATACTGGGGCTGGCGCGAAGACGACGTGCTGCTGCACATGCTGCCCATCTTCCACGTGCATGGCCTGTTCGTGGCTTCGCACGGCGCCTTGCTGGCCGGCGCCAAGATGATCTGGCTGCCCAAGCTGGATGCCGACCAGGCGCTGCATTACCTGCCGCAAAGCACGGTGATGATGGGGGTGCCGACCTACTACGTGCGCCTTTTGGCGGATCCGCGTTTCGACCGTGCCGTGTGCGCCAAGATGCGCCTGTTCATCTCGGGCTCGGCCCCGCTGCTGGCCGAAACGTTTTCCGACTTCAAGTCCCGCAGCGGCCACGCCATCCTGGAACGCTACGGCATGAGCGAAACCGTCATGCTGACGTCCAACCCCTACGATCCGAAACTGGGCGAACGCCTGGCCGGCACGGTTGGACGCGCGCTACCCGGCGTGCAGGTGCGGGTGGTGGATGACGCGGGCATTGCGCTGGCGCCGGGTGAAATCGGCAACGTGCAGGTGCGCGGCCCCAACGTGTTCTCGGGCTACTGGCGCATGCCGGAAAAGACCCGTGAAGAATTCACGGAAGACGGCTGGTTCAAGACGGGCGACGTGGGCCGCTGGGGCGGGGAATCCGCCGGGCGCGACGTGCCGGCCGACTACCTGTCCATCGTTGGCCGCAGCAAGGACCTGATCATCTCGGGCGGCTTCAACGTCTACCCGAAAGAGATCGAGACCCTGATCGACGACATGCCCGGCGTGGCGGAATCGGCTGTCATCGGCGTACCGCACGCGGACTTCGGCGAAGCCGTGGTGGCCGTGGTGGTGCCCAAGGACGGCGTGTCGCTGGACGCAGGCGCCATGCAGCTTGAGCTGAAGTCGCGCATCGCGAACTTCAAGGTGCCCAAGCGCGTGCACATCATTGACCAGCTGCCGCGCAACACCATGGGCAAGGTGCAAAAGAACGTGCTGCGCGAAACCTATAAGGCGCTTTGACGCCAGCCAGGATGCCGGTCCCGATGGGCCGGCATTTTTTTATTCAAGGAGGTCCATCCCCACCCAACGCAACGCCGTCCTGGCAGCTTCATTCCATAAGAATTTCAAGAGACGAGACGCACAAAACCGCGCCGTCCCCATGATGCAGCAAAGAGGAGACAACATGACATATCGCAAGACCGCCGCGGCCGTATTCGCCGTGGCCGCCCTGGGTTTCGGCGGCATCGCCGCCGCCCAATGGCCCGAGCGTCCCATCACGCTGATCGTCCCGTTCCCCGCAGGCGGGGGCACCGACACCTTCGCCCGTCCGCTGGCCCAGCAACTGACCACGCAGTTGGGTCAGGCGGTGGTCATCGACAACAAGGGCGGGGCGGGCGGCACGGTGGGCGCAGGCGTGGCCGCCAAGGCGCGGCCCGACGGCTACACCTTCTTCATGGGCGGCGCGCATCACGCGCTGGCCCCGTCGCTGTACAAGAGCCTGAACTACAACATCCAGAAGGATTTCGTGCCCGTCGCCCTGGTGGCCCAGCCGCCGCAGGTGGTGGTCATCAACGCCACCAAGCTGCCGGTGAAGACCTTGCAGGAATTCATCGACTACGCCAAGAAGCATCCTGGCGAGATCAACTACGGCACGGCCGGCAAAGGCAGCACGCACCACCTCGCCGGCGAACTCTTCGCCATGCAGACCGGGATCAAGCTGGTCGACGTGCCCTACCAGGGCGCGGGTCCGATGTTGTCGGCGCTGATCGGCGGCCAGGTGGACCTGGCGTTCGACGGCCTGGGTTCGTCGTCCGGCCATATCCGCGCGGGCGTGATCAAGCCATTGGCGGTGGCCGCCACCGAGCGCTCGGCGTCCTTGCCCGATGTCCCGACCGCCGCCGAGGCCGGCGTGCCCAACTACGTCGTGTCGACCTGGTACGCCATCTGGGCGCCAGCCGGCACGCCGAAAGAGGCCGTCGACAAGATGGCCGTGGAAATCACCAAGGCCTTGAACACGCCGAAGATCAAGGAAACCTGGGCCGGCAACGGGTCGTCGCTCCCCACGCTGACGGGCGCCGATTTCGGCAAATTCGTCGACAGCGAGGTGGATCGCTGGGCAAAAGTCGTGAAGGATTCCGGCGTCAAGCTGGATTAATGCACTCGCACGGACCGGATTCCGATTACTATTGATAATCGTTATCATTGGTAAATCTGCTTTCCGGTCCGTCGAATGCCATGAATCAAAGCGGTTCCCCTGCCCCCGTCGAGGGACTCTACATTCAGCACCAGTCATGGTTGCGCGACTGGCTGCGCCGCAAGACGGGGTGCCCGTTCGACGCGGCCGACCTGACCCACGACACCTACCTGAAAGTGCTGGTGCGGGATGACGACACGCGCACCCTGCGCGAGCCGCGTGCCTATCTGACGACCATCGCGCACGGCCTGATGGTCAATCTGTTCCGCCGCCGCGACATCGAACGCGCGTATCTGGACAGCCTGGCGCTGGTCGAAGACGCGTTCGCGCCATCGCCCGAGCGCCGCGCCCTGGCACTGGAAGCGCTGATCGAAATCGACCGCCTGCTCGACGGCCTGCCGGCCAAGGTGCGCAAGGCGTTCCTGCTGGCACAGCTGGAAGGCCTGCGCCACGGCGAGATCGCCGAGCGCATGCAGGTGTCGGTCAGTTCGGTGCGCCAATACCTGGCGCGCGCCATGCAGCACTGCCTGGCGGCCTGGTGAGCCGGCGCGCCACGGCTCGGGCCGAACTGCCGCAATCGGTCATCCGCGAAGCCAGTATCTGGTTCGTCCGCCTGGGCGCCGATGAGGCGACCCCGGAGGACGGCGCCGCCTGTCGCCGCTGGATCGACGCCAGCCCGCTGCATCGGCTGGCGTGGGACCGCGTCGAGATGCTCGGGCGCCAGTTCGGCCAGGTCGAACCACAGGCCGGGCTGGCAGTGCTGGACCGTGTTCCGTCGCGCGGCCGACGCCAGGCCTTGAAGGCCTTGTCGCTGGCGTTGGGCGTGGGCGGGGCGGCGGCGGCCGGCCTGCCGTGGCGGACCTGGACATCGGACTTTGGCACGGTTGTGGGCGAACGCCGCGTCACCACGTTGTCCGACGGCAGTGTGCTTACCCTGAATACCGACAGCGCCGCCGACGTGCGCTTTGACGCCGCGCAGCGGCTGATCGTCCTGCGCAAGGGGGAATTGCATATCGCGTCCCATGCGGACCCGGCGGTTCCGGGCCGCCCGCTCGCGGTCGCCACGCCGCTGGGGCGGATCACCGCGCTCGGCACCCGCTACGTAGTGCGTCTGCTGGAGGGCGAGGCCTGGGTTGCCGTGACGGAAGGCGCGGTCCGGATCGAACCCGTGGCGGGCGGCGAGGGCGCCGCGCGGGTCGTGGAGGCGGGCGCCGGCACCTATTTCAATGCAAGCACCGTTCAGGCCGCAAGGCCCGCGCCGCACGCCGACGCCTGGGTCCAGGGTGCGCTGTTTGCCGACGCGATGCGGCTGGATGCGTTCGTGGACGAACTCAGCCGCTATCGCAAGGGCCGGTTGGTGTGCGATCCGTCGGTGGCGGGCCTGCGCATTTCAGGATCGTTCCCATTGGGCGACACCGACCGCGTCCTGGCCGCGGTGGAGCGCGCGCTGCCGGTGCGCGCCGACCGATACACGCGCTATTGGGTCGTGCTCCGGCCAAAATGAAGGAGGGCCCCCACGCTGCGCACGCGCTGCGTGCTTGCTGCCCCCCGAGGGGGCGTTTTTTGCCTTGGGGCGGCCCGGCGGCAAAAAGGGCCCCCACGCCGCGCACGCGCTGCGTGCTTGCTGCCCCCCGAGGGGGCGCTTTTTGCCTAGGGGCGGCCCGGCGGCAAAAGGGCCCCCACGCTGCGCACGCGTTGCGTGCTTGCTGCCCCCCGAGGGGACGTTTTTTGCCTAGGGGCGGCCCGGCGGCAAAAAAATCCTGAACCACGCTGTCACTTTTGCATTCTCGATTGGCATACGGGTGAAGCAACACCTCACTTCGCCTGGAACCCAACGAAATGTCTCTGCCCTTTTTCCCTTCCCATTCCGCCGCGCCGGCGGGTCTGCGCGTCAAGGCGTTTGCCGCGTTGGT
>NZ_JBYOKH010000051.1:0-48747 GCF_057799415.1 Achromobacter sp. 18P8.1.1
CGCATCCGCGTGCGGATTGGCCGATGGCGAAGGCAACCAGCCCAACACCGCGGCCACGCCCACCGCGCACATGACAATTACGGCAATCGCCGCCGCCGCGACCAGCGGATGCAGGCCGCGGCGCGAATTCTCGATTCGGGTGGTATTCATGAAGAAGCTCCATCGTAACTAACCGGCATCGGTATAGCACCCGGGCGCGGTTTCGGCATGTTGCGATGGTGACGCTTCTTTGCAGGCGCAAGCCCGGTAGACAGGCCATCTCATTCGTGGACAATAGGCGCATGGATTCCATTTCCCTGCCCCAGCTCGAACAGGCGATCAACTATTGGCGCAACGTCTCGCCGTCGGTCGGCGAGGAATCGCGCCTGTGCCCCGAAGCCGCGGCGCTGGCCACGCCCTACGCCTTGATGATCATTTCGCACCGGCACGACATCGCGGTCGCCGAACTCAATGAAAAAGCCCAGGCGGCGCTGGCCGGCTGGGCTGCTTCAGGCGCGCGCGCCCCGTCCCATCCCTGATCAGCCTTTCAGCAGGGCCTTGATGTCGTGCGTCAGGGCGTCCACGCCCAGGTTGTTGTTGGCCAGCACGCGGGATTCGCCCTTGCCGTCCAGCAGGTAGAACGCGGCGGTGTGGTCCATCGTGTAGTTGCCGTCCTTGGTCGGCGCCTTGGCGTAGTAAGCCTTGAACGACGCGGCCGCCTTCTTGACCTGGTCCGGCGTGCCGGTCAGGCCCAGGAAGCGCGGATCGAAGGCCGTCACGTACTGCTTCAGCACTTCCTGCGTGTCACGCTCCGGGTCCACCGTGATCAGCAGCACCTGCACGCGATCGGCGTCCGGACCCAGATTCTTCATGACTTCGGTCAGTTCGGCCAACGACGTGGGGCACACGTCCGGGCACTGCGTGAACCCGAAGAACACCACGACGACCTTGCCGGCGAAGTCGGACAACTGGCGCGTCTTGCCATTGGTGTCGGTCAGCTCCATGCCGCGGCCCAGCTGGGTGCCGCTGATGTCGCTGCCTTTGAACGTGGGCGCGCTTTCACCGCAAGCGGCAAGAGCGGCGGCGAAGGCGGCAGCAGCGCCGAAGCGCAGGGCCAGCCGGCGGCTGGCGGAAAACACGGACATCAACAACCTCCAGGGGGTCAGCGCAGCAGGCCGACCCAGTGGTCCACCAGCAGGGCGCCGAACAGCAGCGCCAGGTAGAGAATGGAAAAACGGAACATGCTGCGCGCAAGCTGGTCGCTGTAGGCGCGGTACAGGCGCCACGCATACGAGACGAACATGCCGCCCAGCACCAGGGCCGACAACAGATACAGCTCGCCGCTCATGCGGATGGCGTAGGGCAACAGCGTCGTGGCCACCAGCGCCACGCTGTACAGCAGGATATGCAGGCGTGTGAACTGGTTGCCGTGCGTGACCGGCAGCATGGGCAGGCCGGCCTTGGCGTAGTCGTGGTTGCGGTACAGGGCCAGCGCCCAGAAGTGCGGCGGCGTCCAGATGAAGATGATCAGCACCAGCACCCAGGCCTCGGCCGGCACCGAGTCCGCCACGGCGGCCCAGCCCAGCGCCGGCGGCATCGCGCCCGACAGCCCGCCGATCACGATGTTCTGCGGCGTGCGCGGCTTGAGGATGACGGTGTAGATGACGGCGTAGCCCACAAAAGTGGCGAAGGTCAGCCACATGGTCAGGGGGTTCACCAGCGTATACAGCACGAACATGCCCGCGCCGCCCAGCAGGCCAGACAGGCTCAGCACCTGGAAGGCCGAGATGGTGCCCTGGGCGGTGGCGCGGCGCGCGGTGCGCAGCATGCGCGCGTCGACTTCCTGTTCGATCAGACAGTTGATGGCGAAAGCGGCTGCGGCAAGCAGCCAGATGCCGAGCGTGCCGAACAGCACGCGGCGCATATCGGGAATGCCCGGTGCGGCAAGAAACATGCCGATGACTGCGCAAAACACCGCCAGCTGCGTGACGCGCGGCTTGGTGAGTACGAAGTATTGGCGGAACAATCCGGGTTGAGGAGCGGCAAGACTGGTCATAGTGGACCCTATTTTAAACGCGCACCGAATTGGGGCCATAGCCCCCCGCCGGTGCGCGTCCCGCCGTGGACAAACGCACCATCAGCACCACCGCAGCCAAGGTCAGCCCGGCGGCGCCCCCATTGTGCAGCACGGCGATCAGCAGCGGCCACTGGAAGAAGATGGTGGTCAGGCCGGTGAACAACTGCGCGACCAGCAGCGCCAGCATCAGCGTGGCGGGGCCGCGCAGGCCGGGTTCGGCCCGCAGCCGCCAGGCCAGCGTGCCCAGGTACAGGAACACGACGAAGGCGAAGTTGCGGTGCACCCAGTGGATCGCGGTCAGCGCCGGCTGCGAGATCATCTCGCCCGAGGGCAGTTCGCCCAGGCCGCGGATCACCGAATAGCCGCCGTGGAAGTCCATGTCCGGCACCCACTGCCCGTGGCACATGGGGAAGTCCATGCAGGCCAGCGCGGCATAGTTGGTGCTGACCCACCCACCCAGCGTCACCTGCACCAGCAACAGCCCGAAGCCGACTGCCACCCACGGTTTCCACCGGGCAGCCGCGGCGCCGATGGCCAGATGCGGGCGTTCGCGGGCCGATAGCCACGTCATCAGCGCCAGCACCGACAGCCCGAACACCAGATGGGAGGTCACCACGGCCGGCATCAGCTTGTGCGTGACGGTCCAGGCGCCGAACGCGCCCTGCACGCACACGGCCACCAGCGTCGTGATGGCCAGCGCGGGCGAACGGCCCAGTTCGCGGCGATAGCGCCACGCCATGTAGACGATGCCGATGATGAGCATGCCCAGGATGGTTCCGACGTAACGGTGGATCATTTCGATCCAGGCCTTGGACATCGTCACCGGCCCGAAGGGCATCGCCTGGGACGCCTGGTGGATGTCGCCCTGCGCGCCCAGCGGCGTCACGCTGCCGTAGCAGCCCGGCCAATCAGGGCAACCCAGGCCCGAATCCGTCAGGCGCACGAAGGCGCCGAACATGATCAGGTCCAAGGTCAGGAACCAGGTGAAAAAAACAAGTTTGCGGTACCGCGCTTTGATACGTTCCATTTCCCTAAACCATGACTCTGCCGCGCCGCGCGGATCCCGCGGCACTCGGCCATCCCACTATCGGTGGGGTCACCCTATCCTCGAGTTATAGACCAGCTTGCTGATGTCCTTGCGCACTTTCACGCCATCGGCCTCGGCAGGGTACTGCATCATCAGGTTGCCCAGCGGGTCGATCACCCAGATCGGCTCCGGCAGCCCCGGCTGGCCGGCGGCCGCATCCCGCGCCAGCAGGTAGCGCGCCAGCTGGTCCGGGTCGGCGCGCAGCATGACCGTGCCCTTGTAGGCTTCCAGCACCTTGTCCGGCACGGGCGCATTGTCGGTGATGAACCAGACGCGCGCCAGGCGGTCCACGTTCTTGCCCTGGCTGGCGTGGCTGTTGCGCGTGATGTAGAGCTTGCGGGCGCAGCTTTCCGGGCAGGCCGCGCCGTCGGCCGTCACCAGCAGCCACTTGCCTTTCAGGCTTTGCAGGTCGAACGGCTTGCCGTCCAGCGTCGTCAGTTTCAGGTCGCCCGCGGCCGGCATGGGGCGCTGCGGCGACACCAGGGTGCCGTAATTGCTGGAATCCGCCGGCCACCACTGCGGGTTCATGTACACCACGAAGGCGGCCACGATCGGCGCCAACGAACACAGGAACACCAGCAGCATGGGCATCAATGAGCGCTTGCGTGCCGGTTTGTCAGGTGAAATTTCGCGAGCCACTTTATATCCTGGATGATTCATTCATTGACGTGCGCATCAGGCCCGAGGGCCGCTCTGCGCGCGTTGGCGCATGCGCTTGATGGCGCCCCCCAGCACCACCAGCCATGCGATGGCGGCTATCAGACCAAACGCGAACCACTGCACGGCGTAAGACGTGTTCTTCTGGAAATCCACTGACGGCTGCGGCCAGTCGCGGACCAGGCCGTCGGCGGCGGCCGGGTCTTGCCCTGTCTGGCTGAGCACGACCGGCAACAGGTTCAGCCCCGTCGCGCGGGCATAGTCGGCAAGCGGCAGGTTCTGCACCTGCGGCACGCTGCCGCCCGCCACGGGCAAGGCGCGAGGCAACGCGGACTGGTCCTGCCCGCCCATCGACCACAGCTCGAACATGCGTGGCACGCGGTCGGAGAGTTCGCCGGTGATGGTCTGCATGCCTTCTGGCGTGGCCGGAAGCTGCGGTTCGCCCTGGCCCTGGATCACCCGCGGCAGCCAGCCGCGCAACACCACCACCGCCTGCCGCGACGACACGTCCAACAGCAGCGGCGTGGCCAGCCAATAGCCGGGCCTGCCGTCGTGGTTGCGGTTGTCCAGCAGTACACTGAATTGCGGCAGCCACGCGCCGCTGGCCTGGGCCACGCGCCACGCGGTCATGTCGTCGGAAGGCGTTGCCGGGGTCAGCATCAGCGGCGCCTGCTTGCGGCCCGCTTCGATCGCCGCCAGAATGGCGCGTCGCTCGTCGCTGCGACGCAACTGCCATTGCCCCAGCGACACCAGAATCACCACGGCGATGCCAAGCAGGAGTAGGGCGGCTACCGTGTAGCGGGTTGAATGCGGTCGGGCCATGTATCGTTGCTAACTCTGTTTTGTCCGGAGACCACCATGCGCGTTTTCGTCGTACTGGCCTTCATCGGTATTCTGGCCAGCCTGGCATCCGCCCTGGTCTACCTGATGCGGGACAAAGGCACTACCAGCCGTACCGTCAATGCGCTGACGGTGCGCATCGGGCTGTCGGTCGCCCTGTTCCTGTTCGTGCTGTTCGCCCATCACATGGGCTGGATCGAAAGCACCGGGCTTAGATAGGCCCGCGGGGCATCGGTTCCCGCCCCCATCGCAACAAAGCGCGATCGGTGCCCGGCATTGTCGCCGCCTGGCCCCCTATCGCGCTTTACCCGCCCTGCGCCGCAGAGCGGATCCGTGCCCACCTGCGTCAGAACCAGTAGACGAACAGGTACAAGCCCAGCCAAACCACGTCCACAAAGTGCCAGTACCAGGCCGCGCCTTCAAAACCGAAGTGGTGGTCGGCGGTGAAATGGCCCCGGATCAGGCGGATCAGGATGACGGTCAGCATGGTGGCGCCCAGGATCACGTGGAACCCGTGGAAGCCGGTCAGCATGTAGAACAGCGAGCCGTACGCGCCCGAGTTGAACTTCAAGTTCAGCTCCGTGTACGCGTGGTGGTATTCGGCGGCCTGACAGGCCACGAAGATGAAGCCCAGGATGACCGTGGCGGCCAGCCAGAACATCGTCTTGCCGCGGTGGTTCTCGCGCAGCGCATGGTGGGCGATGGTCAGCGTGACGCCCGAGGACAGCAGCAGCGCGGTGTTGATGGTGGGCAGCCAGAACGGGCCCACCGTCTGGAACTGTTCGACCACGCCGGCCGGACCGAAGTTGGGCCAGGCGGCCTTGAAGTCGGGCCACAGCATCAGGCGGTGATCGATGTCGCCCAGCCACGGCGTGGTGATCGTGCGCGTGTACCAGAGCGCGCCGAAGAACGCGGCGAAGAACATCACTTCCGAGAAGATGAACCAGCTCATGCCCCAACGGTACGAACCGTCGATGCGCTTGCTGTTCATGCCGGCTTCGGATTCCTGGATGGCGTCGCCGAACCAGTAGTACAGCACGACGATCAGCCCGATGAATCCCGCCAGCACGGACCATTTAGCCCAGCTGACGCCGTTGATCCAGGCTGCGGCGCCCAGCCCCATGAACAGCAGCGCCACCGCCGTACGCACGGGGTGCCCCGAGTCGGCGGGCACAAAGTAGTACGGTGCCTCTTTACCTTGAACCGAGTGGCTTGCACTCATGGCTTTCTCCCTGGTACAGATTTTTAGATTAAGTGATTCAAGTCAGGCTGGAAACCGCCCAACGCACAATTAATACCAGCACAGTAACGAAGATTGCCGCTGCCAGCAGCCCGGCCACGATCACGTGCACCGGGTTCAGCCGGGCGCTGTCTTCCCGGTAGCCCGCGCCCTTGCGCACGCCGAAGAACCCCCACGCCACCGCCTTCATCGTCTGAAGGAAACTCAGCTTGCGCCGAGAGGTTTCGTGCAGGTCATCGCTCATGGCCTTGGCCTAGCCGACCGCATTGCCGGTCAGCAGCGCCGAACCCCGCAACACGGTCCAGGCAAACACGGCAAGGACGAAGGCCAGCAGAACGAGTCCTGCGATTTTGTTGCGGCGGCGCTGCTCGGGTGTCATTGCTGTGCTACCTGGAACATGAAAGGCGGGTTCACTTCACTTCGGGCGGGGTTTCGAAGGTATGGAACGGGGCGGGCGACGGCACCGTCCATTCCAGCCCTTCGGCGCCTTCCCACGGTTTCGCGGCGGCGACTTCGCCCTTGCCCATGTAGCAGCGCAGGATCGCCCACAGGAAGATCAGTTGCGACAGGCCGAACCAGAACGCGCCAATGGTGGCCATCTGGTGGAACGTCGTGAACTGCGCAGCGTAGTCGGCATACCGGCGCGGCATGCCGGCCAGACCCAGGAAGTGCATCGGGAAGAAGGTCACGTTGAACGAGATCAGCGTCGACCAGAAATGCAGCTTGCCCAGCTTTTCGCTGTACATGCGGCCGGTCCACTTCGGCACCCAGTAGTAGGCGCCGGCAAACAGCGCGAACAGCGAGCCCGCCACCAGCACGTAGTGGAAGTGAGCCACCACGTAATAGGTGTCGTGGACCTGGATGTCGATCGGCGCCACCGACAGGATCAGCCCCGTGAAGCCGCCCATCGTGAACACGAAGATGAAGCCGATCGAGAACAGCATCGGGGTCTCGAACGTCATCGAGCCGCGCCACATCGTGGCGACCCAGTTGAACACCTTCACCCCGGTGGGGATGGAGATGAGCATGGTGGCGTACATGAAGTAGAGCTGACCCGTCACCGGCATGCCCGTCGTGAACATGTGGTGAGCCCACACGATGAACGACAGCACGGCGATGGACGCGGTGGCGTACACCATCGAGGCGTAGCCGAAGAGCTTCTTGCGGGCGAACGCAGGCACGATGGCCGACACGATCCCGAACGCCGGCAAGATCATGATGTAGACCTCGGGGTGCCCGAAGAACCAGAACACGTGCTGGTACAGGACGGGGTCGCCGCCGGCGGCCGCGTTGAAGAAGCCCGTGCCGAAGTGGCGGTCGGTCAGCACCATGGTGATGGCCGCGGCCAGCACCGGCATCACGGCCAGCAGCAGGAACGCGGTGATCAGCCAGGTCCAGCAGAACAGCGGCATCTTCATCAGCGTCAGGCCGGGTGCGCGCATGTTCAGGATGGTCACGATGATGTTGATCGCGCCCATGATCGAGGACGCGCCCATGATGTGCATCGCGAAAATGCCCAGGTCCATGCCCGGACCCATCTGCAGGGACAGCGGCGCATACAGCGTCCAGCCCGCGGCGGTGGCGCCGCCCGGCACGAAGAACGACGCCGTCAGCATGATCGCGGCCACCGGCAGCAACCAGAAGCTGAAGTTGTTCATGCGCGCGAACGCCATGTCGGATGCGCCGATCTGCATCGGGATCATCCAGTTCGCAAAGCCCACGAAGGCCGGCATGATGGCGCCGAACACCATGATGATGCCGTGCATGGTCGTGAACTGGTTGAACAGTTCGGGGCGGAAGAACTGCAGGCCCGGCTCGAACAGTTCGGTGCGCAGCAGCAAGGCGAGCGTGCCGCCTTCCAGCAACATGGCAAACGAGAAGATGAGATACATCGTCCCGATGTCTTTATGGTTCGTGGCGAATAGCCAGCGGCGCCAGCCCGTGGGCATGGCGTGGTGGTGGTCATCGTGACCGTGGCCGTGGCCCGGCGACACGTGGTCTACAGTGACGCTGCTCATGATGGACTCCTTCCTGCTGAGTGCCGCCCCCGTTCCACGGGGACGGCAGGGTATCTCTAACTAAACGGAACCGGTTCTAACGGTGGGAACGTGGGTGCGCGATCAACGCGCAGCCGCGACGTCCTTCGGTAGAACCGTCGGGTCCTGCCCCTTGCCTGCATTGCTCCAGGCATGGCGCGTATAGCTGATGACCGCTGCGATCTCGACATCATTGAGCTGCCCGCCGAATGCCGCCATCGCGGTGCCGGGCTTGCCCTTCAGCACGGTGTTGATCTGGTCCGCCTTGGGGCCCAGAACAACCTTGTCTCCGTCAAGCGGTGGGAAGCTGCCCGGGATGCCCTTGCCGTTGGCCTGGTGACAGGCTACGCAATTGGCGGCGAAAACCTTCTCGCCACGGGCAACCAGTTCGGCTTCCGTCCACTCTTTATTAGGATCGTCGGCGTTTGCCGCCATCTTCTTTTTCTGGTCTTCAACCCACTTATCGTAGTCGGCTTGCGCCAGGACTTCCACGACGATGGGCATGAAGGCGTGGTCTTTGCCACAGAGCTCCGCGCACTGGCCGCGATAGATGCCAGGCTTTTCCGCGCGGAACCAGGCGTCGCGCAGGAAGCCGGGGATGGCATCCTGCTTGACGCCGAAGTCGGGGATCATCCAGGAGTGGATGACGTCGGCCGCGGTCAGCACGACCCGGACCTTCTTATCCACGGGGACGACCATGTGGTTGTCCACTTCCATCAGATAGAACTCGCCCTTGGGCTCGCGGTTCTCGATCTGCGCGCGGGGCGTGGACAGCGTGGACAGGAACTTGACGCCGGCGGCAGAGCCGTCGAGGTATTCGTAGCCCCACTTCCATTGATAGCCCGTGACCTTGATGGTCAGGTCGGCGCTTGAGGTGTCTTTCATGGCCACGACCGTCTTGGTGGCCGGTAGCGCCATGGCGATGACGATGATGAAGGGGATGACCGTCCAGGCGACTTCCACGCCCAGATGCTCATGGAAGGTCGCGGCCTTGTGCCCCCGGGACTTCCGGTGTGCCCAGATGGAGTAGAACATCACCCCGAACACACCGATGAAAATCACGATACAGATCGTGAGCAGCAACCAATGCAGCCACATGATGTCGCGCGAAATCGCCGTGACACCTTCATGCAGGTTCAGCTGATTGACCTTCGGGCCGCCGGGCATGTCTTGCACCTGAGCGCTGGCCACGCTGCCAATCAGCATCGCACAAGCCCCCAGTATCCCTCTCCACTTCTTCATGCTTACCTCGAAACACGGCGCGAGGGCCCTTGTCGCCTAGTGGCACGAGTGTCACTTCAACAGGACTACGCGCAATTATTAGATGGCAGGGCTAGGCAGGGAGATAGAGCGGCCCCCGCATTCCCACTCGAAATCACAAAGAAACTGGCGGATTATAGCGGACACGCAAACAGATGTAAGACGGGCCTCTTGATTTCATGGGGCTCGCCCCCATCTGCACGCGCCCCTTGACCTCACGCCATAAACAGGGTGGCATAAAATCACCGCCAACCTCATCACGGCGCCCGACGATGCTCAAGCAGTTGCCCGATTTGTATGCCGACCTGTGCGCCCGCGCGCAGGAACCCGCCCCGGAAGGCGCGCACGCTTTATATATTGCGGGCCGCCGCTGCGGCTGGGCCACGCACGCGGCGTGCGACGCGCTGCGCGACGCACCCGGTGTGGCCTGCGACGACACGACGCTGCGCATCGGCCAGGACCTGACCCCGGGCGCCGCGCTGAACGCCGTGCTGGAAAATGTCGCGGAACTGTTGCGCCAGGCCAACTGCCTGCGCGGCTGGCGCGACGAACTCCTGGACGTGATGGACGGCGAACAACCGCTGGGCGTGATCGAACGCGCGGCGGTGCGGCCCCTGGGCCTGCTGACCAAGGCGGTGCACCTGAACGCCTGGACGCCCGACGGGCGGCTGTGGGTCGCGCGGCGCGCGCTCAGCAAGTCCACCGATCCCGGTATGTGGGACACCCTGGTGGGCGGCCTGGCAGGCTGCGGCGAAGACCTGGAACTGGCGCTGCTGCGCGAATGCGGTGAAGAAGCGGGCCTGGACGCGCCCGACCTGGCCCAGCGCACGCCCCTGCGCACCATCCTGCGCATCCACCGCCGGCTGCCCGAGGGCTATCAGGTGGAAGACGTGCTGACCAGCACCTGCGTGCTGGCGGCCGACGCCCGCCCCGCCAACCGGGACGGCGAAGTCATGCAGATCGCCACGGTAGACGTGGCGACCGCCATCAAGCAGGTCGCTGACGGCGAATTCACGCTGGAAGCGGCGCTGGTGATCATCGAAGACATCATGCAGCGCCAGGCCGCCGGCCAGATCTGAATCAGCGGGGGGCAACCCCCGGCTCGCCCAGCATGCCGGACGACGGCTCCGGTGAGTCGGATGGGTCGGCTTTGGCGGCAGGCTGCGGATGAGGACCTGCCACCTTGACGTCAGATTCGTCCGATACCTTCGGTGCTGGCGCCTCGGCGCCCGCGGCTTCGGCCGCTTCGGCAGCCTGGGCCGGGCTTGGGGCCGAGACCGGCGCGGGGGTCGGCGCAGCTGACGCGGCAGACGCCTGCGAGAACTGCTTCCAGACCTCGATCGCGCGCAGGCGCTGCTTGGCCACGACCTGGATGCGCTCGCGCAAGTGCTCGTCGCGCGCCAGCAGGGCGTGGAAATCGCGCGAAGACAGCATCAGCAGCTTGCTGTAGCCCAGCGACGTCACGTCCGGCGTGATCTGTTGCTCGCCCAGCAGGCCCAATTCACCGAAGAATTCACCACTGCCCAGTTCGATCATCGTATGGTCGGGCAGATGCACGGCCACGGCGCCAGACGCCACAAAGCACATTTCCTCGCCATGGCGGCCCTGGGTCAGCACGCGCTGGTCGGGCAACGACAGCCGCGGCTTGAGCAACTTGCTGATCGCGCGCAGCGAATCGGGCGACAGGCCTTCGAACAGCGGCACGCGCTTGATCAGTTCGGCCGCGCTCATTTCGATATCCAGCGGCGGGTGGGTGTCGATATGCGCCCAGCGGCTCTTTAACTGCGCCATCAGGTCCGCATAGACCTCGCCGCTGATCAGGAACTGCTCAAGCATGTCGCGGTAGCGGATGCGCTCGAGTTCGCGCGCCACGCGGCCCAGGTAGCTTTCCTGCAGCCACTGTGCGTACGAGGGGTACTGCAGGTTCAACGCCTGCATGGCGCTTTCAATCAAGTCCAGGCGGCGCTGGTGCAACGACACGATGCGCTGGGTGGCCGCTTCGCCCAACAGAGGCGTGACCTGCTCGCGCGCGAACACGATCAGCCGCTGCGCGACGGAGCGCTTGCTCATCAGGTTGGCGAACCGCTGGCCCAGTTCGCGCGCCAACCAGCCCTGAAAGCCAAACAGGTAATGCATGCGCAGCGCCAGGCGAAAGCCCGTGGAATAGCGCACGTCCGCCACGATGGCGCGTTCAAAGCCGGGCACGCCGCCCAGGCGGATGGCGTCCTCCAGCCGTTCGGCCCGCGCCAGCAGGGCCTCGGCCATGCGCCAGTCCACGATCTGCGCCTTCAGAATGTCGAAGAACATTTCCTCTTCGCGCTGGGCCACGATGGCCAGGCCCACGGCCACGCGTTGCTCGTCGCTCATCTGGCCGACCTGGCCGTCATGCACGCTGGTCAGGCTGGCGTCGAACACGGCGCGGATGCGGTCGCGGACCTCGGTGCCGATGTGCTCGGTCTTGGCCACTTCGTCGGTCTTGCCTTGCAGGTCTTCCAGCGCCACGGCCAAGGCCTGATTGCGGATGGTGCGTTCCACCGAAGACAGCTGATTCAGGCCCAGCATGCGGATCAGCGGCCGCAGGCTGATGCCGTTGATGAACAGGGTAAGCAACACGTAGCTGGTCGTGGCCACGGCGATGAACTGGCGCGCCTCTTCGGGCACCCCGGTTTGCTCCGTCACGGCCAGCGCCAGCGCCAGCGACACGGCCCCGCGCAGTCCGCCCCACAGCATCACCACCTTGTACGGGTTGCTGACCTTGGTGCCCAGCCGGGTCAGCCCCAGCAGCGGCAGCAGGCCGAACACCACGATGGCGCGCGCGATCAGCGTCGCGACGAACACCACTGCCACCAGCACCAGTTCCTGCCAATCGGCGGCGGCCATCAGCTTGGGAATCAGCATGGCCGCGAACAGGAAAATCAGCGAATTGGCCCAGAACCCGAACTGTTCCCAGGCACTGGACAGGTATTCGAAGGTGGTGGGCGACATGCGCGTGCGGCCCGTCGACCCCACCACCAGGCCCGCGATCACGGTAGCGACCACGCCCGACACGTTCAGGTAGTGCTCGGAGATGAAGAAGGACAGGTAGGCCAGCGTCAGGGTGAGCGTGATTTCGGCCGTGGGAAAGCCGCGCAGCCATGCGAACAGGAAGCAGGCCAGCCGCCCCATCGCAAAGCCGGCCAGGCCGCCCCCGATGAAGTGCACGATGAAGTCGTTGAAGATGCCGCTGACGGTCAGTTCGCCGTGGCCGCTCAGCACGGCCAGCAGCACGGAGTACAAGGCGATGGACGCCGCGTCGTTGAACAGGCTTTCGCCTTCGACCAGCGTCGTCAGCCGCTTGGGCGCACCGACTTCGCGGAAGATGCCCACCACCGCGACCGGGTCGGTCGTGGCGACGATGGCGCCCAGCAGCAGGCAGACCACGAGGCCGTAGGGGGAGATCGCGTCCAGCGTCACCCCGACCACCACCGTACATACCACCACGGCCACGATGGCCATCATCAGGATGGGGCCGATGTCGTCCATCAGGCGGCGCACGTTCATCGACAGCGCCGTCTCGAACAGCAGCACCGGCAGGAACACCATCAGGAAGGTTTCAGACGAGATCTCGAAGCGTTCCAGCGAATCGAGGAAGTCGCCGATCCAGCTGGGCGCCCAGCCGTGCACGTGAATAATGATGCCCAGCAGACAGCCGACGATAGCCAGCAGCACCGAGTACGGCAGCTTGAGGCGGCCAGCCAGCGGTGGCATGAAGCAGACCAGTGTGAGCAAACCGGCCAAGCCGAAAACAAGAAAACCTACATCCATGGATAGCGCCGCGTCCCGATCATGAAGCGTGTGTGAAGTTCCCCAAGAATAGCGGCTTTTTTCCCAGGCTCCTGCCGGCAAACGGAGGAGAATCATGAAGAACGCACGTTTCGTTACCCCAAGCCGGGCAAGAAATATGCGCCACGCCCTGTTTTTTGGGTAATGTGCAAACGGTATCCACTTCGCAGGAGCGGCACTTGCCCCGCGTCCATTCCCTGGCCCGGCGCCAACACGCGCCCGCCATGCTCGTCCAGCTGACCGACAGCCATTTGTTCGGCGAACCCGACACCGCGATGCTGGGCGTCAATACCGATGCGAGCCTGCGCGCCGTGCTGCGCCAGATCCAGGCCGACGGCAAGCACCCCGACCTGTTGATGGCCACGGGCGACCTGTCTCAAGACGGGGAAGCGGCTTCTTATCGGCGCTTTGCCTCCATCCTGGGCGAGTCCGAGGCATTGGCCCGCGCGCAGATCCGCTGCCTGCCGGGCAATCACGACCAGCCGGCCGTACTGCGCCAGGAATTGCCGCAATGGTCGGCGCCGGTAACCGACGTCGGCGCCTGGCGCGTCGTGGCGCTGGACACCACGGTGCCCGGCTCCAACGCCGGCCACTTGCCCGACAGCCAACTGGACCTGCTTGAGGCCGCCCTGGCTGACGCGCCCGGCCGCCACACCCTGGTCGCGATGCATCACAACCCGATGCAGATAGACAGCCACTGGCATGACTCGATGATGATCGACAATCCGCAGGCGCTGTTCAAGCGCCTGGCCCGCTTTCCGCAGGCGCGCGTGCTGCTGTGGGGACATGTGCATCATGAGTTCGACCGCCGCCGCCACAACCTGCGCATGCTGGCCACGCCGTCGACCTGCTTTCAGTTCAGCATCCGCGACGGCAAGCACGTGGTCGACAACATGGCGCCCGGCTACCGCTGGATCAAACTCTATGAAGACGGGTCGATGGCCACCGGCGTGCGTCGCGTGCAGGACGCGCTGTGGCATACGGCGCTGGCGCCGGACGACGCGCAAGCCGCATAACGAGCGGGCATAAAAAACGGGGCACCAAGATATGCATGGTGCCCCGCAAGCATCCGTCTCATAGGGGAGGGGAAAGAGGAGAAGCCGAGACGGATGACAAGACTGCTAACCGAAGTTCGCGGTCTACATGAAGTTAGTCGGCGCGATCCCCATTAAGTTTCTGCAATCACGCAAAATTAAGGGCCAAATTTGTATCAATTTATTGATCGATTGTGGCGCCTGTGCCGCCGCAGCATGCCCGGGCGGTCGCGTGCAAAGAAAAGGGCCGCTTGCGCGGCCCTTTTTGCTGATTGATGCAGCGGGTGGAACCCGGCGGATCAGGCGGCCAGGTTGCCGCGCATCTTCTTCAAGGCAGCAGCTTCAATCTGGCGGATGCGTTCGGCCGACACGCCGAATTCCTGCGCCAGTTCGTGCAGCGTGGCGCCACCGTCGTCTTGCAGCCAGCGGGCCTCGACGATACGGCGCGAACGGGCGTCCAGTGCTTCCAGCGCGGTATTCAGCCCCGTGCTCTGCAACTGGTCGCGCGCAGCGCGTTCCAGCACCCGCGTGGGTTCCTGGCGGCCGTCGTCGGACAGGTAGGCGATCGGCGCATAGCTATCGTCGTCGTCGTCCTGGTTTTCCAGCGACATGTCGCGGCCGGACAGGCGCACTTCCATTTCGCTCACGTCTTCGCGGCGCACGTTCAGTTCGCGCGCGATGTGATCGACCTGTTCCGGGTCCAGCGTCTGGCCATCGGGGCGCATGCTGCGCAGGTTGAAGAACAGCTTGCGTTGGGCCTTGGTGGTAGCCACCTTGACCAGGCGCCAGTTGCGGATGATGTATTCGTGGATTTCGGCCTTGATCCAGTGCACGGCGAACGACACCAGGCGCACGCCGCGCTCGGGGTCGAAACGCTTCACGGCCTTCATCAGGCCGACGTTGCCTTCCTGGATCAGGTCGGCGTGCGGCAAGCCATATCCGAGGTACTGGCGAGCAACCGACACCACCAGGCGCAGGTGAGACAGAATCAGCTCGCGCGCCGCGCCCAGGTCTTCCTGGTCACGCAGGCGGCGGCCCAGCTCGGTTTCACGCTCGGCGGACAGGACCGGCAGGCGGTTGACCGAAGAGATATACGCGTCGATCGTGCCAAGTGCGCCCGGATTGGCAATGGCCAACGCCAGGGCGTTGCCGGAAGCGGCCAACGAGGTACTGGGTTGTTTCATAGCGGGGGTCTCCGGAAAGCGAAGGGGTAACGACATGGATTCGATGTTAGCACTCTAGTAAAGGGAGTGCTAATTCGACTATTGCGGTGCGTCAAAGTTTCACCGGGACATTATGTCCCTGTTTATTTTTTGCTCGTCCATTTGCACGACACCTCAGCCGTGGCGGGCCTGCGGGTGCCTGTGCGACGGCCCTACCAACCCAGGCGCTTCAGGCCTTCTGCGGTCGCTTCGCCGTCCGGGCGGACGAACAAGGCGCCGCGGGGGTCCATGAACACCTGGTATTTCGCGCCATCGAACAGCGGCATGTAGGCCCCGCTTCCAAATTGGACATCGACAAAGGGGAACGAGTTCGGAAAACTTTTCTTCAAGGACCCCAGGTCGGGGGCCGGCCAGTCATCCAGCGCGTGGACCGAGCGGGTCGCCGACGCCTCGCGCGCCGTATCGCTATAGCGTCCTGACAAGCGCTCCAGCCGGTACAGCGGCGGCACGCCGGCCATCAGCGCGGGCAGTTTCCAGCGCACGACCCGGGCGTCGATCTGCCACTGGTCGCCGTACAGCACGTATTGCTTGGGGCTGATGCCCGGCGCCGTGGCCGTGACCTGGAACTGGCCTTCGGCCTGCTGGCGCACCTCGATGCGGGCCACGGATTCGTCCGTGGTCAGGCGGAAGAACTGGACCAGCGACAGTGCCAGCAGCCCCGACACGCATCCCAGCAACACCAGCATCAGGCCGAACAGGCGCCGCACCGGCCGAAACTGGAACATCTTGCGGCCACGTTCGTCGCGGGGGCCGCCCCGGCCCAGCAGCATGGCCAGGCCCGGCAGCAGGACGACGACGGCGCCCAGAAGTATCCAGACGAAGGGAGCGATACCGTTGATCAAATCAAGCGTTCCTATTCAAGGAAACCGCGGGTCCCAGCCCGGCACGCCCAGGGCGCCACGAGCCTGCTGCGGCAGGCTCCCCAGTATAGAAGCGCGTTTTCAGGCTGCCGGTTTTCCAAGCCGTTCGACGTGAAACCGGATGTGATCCTCGATGTAGGTCGAGATGAAGTAGTAGCCGTGGTCGTAACCGGCCTGCCGGCGCAGCGTCAGCGGCTGATCGGCGGCATCGCAGGCCGCCTCGAATACGTCGGGATACAACTGCTCGGCCAGGAATTGGTCTGATTCGCCTTGGTCGATCAGGATGCCGGCGGGGAAGGGCTGGGTCAGGCCACGCATCAGAGCCGACGCGTCGTACGCGGCCCAGTCCTGGACGTTGTCGCCCAGGTAGGCGCCGAACGCTTTCTTGCCCCACGGGCACAGGCTGGGCGCGGCAATGGGTGCAAACGCCGACACCGAACGGAACTTGCCGGGGTTGCGCAGCGCCAGCACCAGCGCGCCGTGGCCGCCCATGGAGTGGCCGAAAATGCCCGTGCGCGACGCGTCGCCGGGCAGGGCGCCGCCGGTGACGATGCCATGCAGTTCGTCAGTGACGTAGCTGTACATGCGGTAGTGGTCGCGCCAGGCGGGCGTGGTGGCGTCCACGTAGAAACCGGCGCCCGTGCCCAGATCCCAGCTTTCGTCTTCGCCGGGCACATTCGCGCCGCGCGGGCTGGTGTCGGGCGCAACCAGCATGACGCCCAGTTCGGCTGCCAGGCGCTGGGCGCCCGCCTTGATCATGAAGGTCTCTTCCGTGCAGGTCAGCCCCGCCAGATAGAACAGCACCGGCACCGGGCCTTGCTCGGCTTGCGGCGGCACGTAGACCGAAAAACGCATGGGCAGGCCGATGGCGGCGGAGTCATGGCGGTAGTAGCGCTGCGTGCCGCCAAAGCACCGATGTTGGGAAATGAGTTCCAAGGCCACAGGCATGGATTTTCTCCGGTCAGGGGGGTGAAAAAAACGTCTGCGGGTTAGGGTATATCCACGGTACGACGTTCCGTCGCCAAATGTTAACCTGCCCCTCATACGGGCCCGGCGGTAAAAAAAGAAACGATTCCGTGCCCATATTGTGATCACGGGACTTGACCAGCGCCCACCGTGGCACTATTTATATACCGTGAGCGAAGACAACCCGTTCTTCCAGATACGCAAGCCCTGACACTATGGCCCGTCTGCCCCGTCTGTACGCCCCCGGGCTGCCCCAACTGGTGCAGGCCAACTTCATTTCGCCGCTGGCCGCGCCATCGCAGCCCGCGCCCGCCGATATCCTGAACCAACTGGCCACGTGGCTGGGCGAATCCGCCCAACGCCATCGGGTCTCGGTTCACGGCTGGCTGCTTGCCAACGACCGCATCCTGCTGCTGGCCACACCGGCCGACGAAGAAGGCCTGCCCAGGCTGATGCAGACGTTGGGCCGCAATCTGGCGGCGCGCTTGCGCGGCGGCCGGGTGTTCGCGGGCCGCTACCGATCCGCGCTGCTGGAACCTGGTGCATGGGTCTTGCCTGCGCTGGTCTGGCTGGAAACCTACCCCGTGCGCAGCGGCGCCTCGCAAGATCCCGATTCGTGGCCCTGGTCCTCGGCGGCCAGCCACACCGGCAATACGACGGCGGCGCCCGCGCAGTGGCAATCTGATCACGCCGATTACTGGGCGTGCGGCAATACGCCGTTCGACCGCCAGGCCAATTACCGCAAACGCCTGCAGGACGGTTTGTCGCGCGAGGAAACGCAGCGCATCGATCAAGCCGTTTCGGGCCAATGGGCGCTGGGCGGCGCAAGCTTCATCGCAAGCCTCGCGCATACGGCCAGCCGGCGCGTCGCACCCGGCCAGCGTGGCCGGCCGCGCAAGAAGCCGGCTGCCCCGGCGGACGCCGAGTCCGGCTCCGCCGCCCCGCCGACATCCACGCCGACCACAACCTCCTGACAACCGACCCGCCTTCATGGCGGGTTTCTTTTTGGCGGAGATCTTTCCGGCGGCCTCTTTCCGCGCCGCCGGGCGAGCCTGTGCATTTTTCGCCACATCGCGCGCTTGATATTTCGCAGCCAAACACCCCATTTAAATGGGGACGCATAAAGCGGAAATTGGGGATTTCACTAGGTCCGACCGCAACGAGCCTGACACCCCTCCGTGGCAAGCCAATAACGGCGCGCCCGTTGTTATGTCCCTATATTTATGCCCTATGATGGAGCATCAATATAACTAGGGTCACACCCTATTTGTTCTTATTGCACCCTACTTGCGGCGGGGGTATTGTCCGTCTCCTGCACTGCAACATTACGACGCAGGCCCACTGCGGAGCGCGCCATGCCCCAAATTACCCCGATCGAATCCTGTCCCACCGCCAAGGCGACCCCCATCGATGCCAGCCGCATCGGTCTGCCTTCGGCCCAGGGCCTGTACCACCCCAAGAATGAGCATGACGCCTGCGGCGTCGGTTTTGTTGCGCACATCAAGGGCAAGAAAAGCCACGCGATCATCCAGCAAGGCCTGAAGATCCTGGAAAACCTGGACCACCGCGGCGCGGTCGGCGCAGACAAGCTGATGGGCGACGGCGCGGGCATCCTGATCCAGATCCCGGACACGCTCTACCGCGACGAACTGAGCCAGCAAGGCATCATCCTGCCGCCTCCGGGCGAGTACGGCGTGGCCATGGTGTTCCTGCCCAAGGAAACCGCCTCGCGCCTGGCTTGCGAACAGGAACTGGAACGTTCCGTGCGCGCCGAAGGCCAGGTCGTCCTGGGCTGGCGCAATGTGCCGGTGGACGTCGACATGCCCATGTCGCCCACCGTGCGCGACTGCGAACCCGTCATCCGCCAACTGTTCATCGGCCGTGGCGCCGACGTGATGGTGCCCGACGCGCTGGAACGCAAGCTGTACGTGATCCGCAAGACCGCCAGCCACGCCATCCAGGCCATGCATCTGGCCCACGGCAAGGAATACTTCGTGCCGTCGGCCTCGGTGCGCACCGTGGTCTACAAGGGCCTGCTGCTGGCCGACCAGGTGGGCCGCTACTACCGCGACCTGGCCGACACCCGCACGGTGTCCGCCCTGGCGCTGGTGCACCAGCGCTTCTCGACCAACACGTTCCCCGCCTGGCCGCTGGCCCACCCGTACCGCATGATCGCCCACAACGGCGAAATCAACACGGTCAAGGGCAACTTCAACTGGCTGCGCGCCCGTGAAGGCATGATGCAGTCGGCCGTGCTGGGCGACGACCTGAAGAAGCTGTACCCCATCGTCTACGAAGGCCAGTCCGACACCGCCACGTTCGACAACTGCCTGGAACTGCTGGTGAATTCGGGCTATTCGCTGGCCCACGCCATGATGATGATGATCCCGGAAGCCTGGGAACAGCACACGCAGATGGACGAGTCGCGCCGCGCGTTCTACGAGTACCACGCCGCCATGATGGAGCCGTGGGACGGCCCCGCCGCCGTCGCGTTCACCGATGGCCGCCAGATCGGCGCCACGCTGGACCGCAACGGCCTGCGTCCCGCCCGTTACCTGGTCACCGATGACGACATGGTCATCCTGGCTTCGGAAGCCGGCACGCTTTCGATCCCCGAGAACCGCATCGTCAAGAAGTGGCGCCTGCAGCCGGGCAAGATGTTCCTGATCGACCTGGAACAGGGCCGCATCATCGACGACGCCGAGATCAAGTTGCAGCTGGCCAACAGCCGCCCGTACCGCCAGTGGATCGAACGCCTGCAGATCAAGCTGGAATCGCTGCCGGCGCCGCGCCAGGTCGCCGTTGCCACGCAGTCGTCCGTGTCGCTGCTGGATCGCCAGCAGGCCTTCGGCTGGACCCAGGAAGACTACAAGTTCATCCTGGAACCCATGGCCTCGACCGGCGAAGAAGTCATCGGCTCGATGGGCAACGACGCCCCGCTGGCCGTGCTGTCGGACCGCGCCAAGCCGTTCTACAACTACTTCCGCCAGTTGTTCGCCCAGGTCACGAACCCGCCGATCGACCCCATCCGCGAACAGCTGGTGATGTCGCTGGTGTCGTTCATCGGCCCCAAGCCCAACCTGCTGGACATCAACAACGTCAACCCGCCGCTGCGCCTGGAAGTGTCCCAGCCGGTGCTGGACTTCGCCGCCATGGCGCAGATCCGCGACATCGAGCAGGTCACGGGCAAGAAGTTCCGCAGCTTTGAACTGGACATCACGTACCCCGCCGCCTGGGGCCCCGAGGGCATCGAAGCCCGCGTGGCCGCGCTGTGCGCACGCGCCGTCGATGCGGTGCAAAGCGGCTACAACATCCTGATCGTGTCGGACCGCCTGGTCGACAGCGAGCGCGTGGCCATCCCCGCGCTGCTGGCAACCTCCGCCGTCCACCAGCACCTGATCCGCGCTGGCCTGCGCACCAACACCGGCCTGGTCGTGGAGACCGGTTCGGCGCGCGAAGTGCACCACTTCGCGCTGCTGGGCGGCTACGGCGCCGAAGCCATTCACCCCTACCTGGCGCTGGAATCGCTGGGCAAGATGAATGACCCCGAAAAGGCCGTGAAGAACTTCATCAAGGCGATCGGCAAGGGCTTGAACAAGGTCATGTCCAAGATGGGCATCTCGACCTACATGTCCTACACCGGCGCGCAGATCTTCGAAGCCGTGGGCCTGCAAAGCGGCCTGGTGAACAAGTACTTCACCGGCACCTCGTCCAACATCGAAGGCATCGGCATCTTCCAGGTGGCCGAAGAAGCGCTGCGCCAGCACCGCGCGGCCTTCAGCACCGACCCGGTGCTGGCCAACGACCTGGACGCCGGCGGCGAATACGCCTACCGCGTGCGGGGCGAAGAGCACATGTGGACGCCGGATTCCATCGCCAAGCTGCAGCACGCCTCGCGCGCCAACAACTACCGCACCTATAAGGAATACGCGCAGATCATCAACGACCAGAGCCGTCGCCACATGACCTTGCGCGGCCTGTTCGAGTTCCGCTTCGACCCGTCGCGCGCCATCCCGCTGGACGACGTCGAATCGGCCAAGGACATCGTCAAGCGTTTTGCCACCGGCGCCATGTCGCTGGGTTCGATCTCGACCGAAGCGCACTCGGTGCTGGCCGTGGCCATGAACCGCATCGGCGGCAAATCCAACACCGGCGAAGGCGGCGAAGACGAGCTGCGCTACCGCGCCGAAATGCGCGAAGGCAAGAGCACCATCAAGGACGGCGACACGCTGGCCTCGCTGCTGGGTTCCGACCGCATCGAAGCCGACGTCGTGCTGAAGAAGGGCGACTCGCTGCGCTCGAAGATCAAGCAGGTGGCGTCGGGCCGTTTCGGCGTGACCGCTGAATACCTGTCGTCGGCCGACCAGATCCAGATCAAGATGGCGCAAGGCGCCAAGCCCGGCGAAGGCGGCCAGTTGCCCGGCCACAAGGTGTCGGAATACATCGCCAAGCTGCGCTATTCGGTGCCGGGCGTGGGCCTGATTTCGCCCCCGCCGCACCATGACATCTACTCGATCGAAGACTTGGCCCAGCTGATCCACGATCTGAAGAACGTGAATTCCAAGGCCTCGGTGTCGGTCAAGCTCGTGTCCGAAGTGGGCGTGGGCACGGTCGCCGCCGGTGTCGCCAAGGCCAAGGCCGACCACGTCGTGATCGCCGGCCATGACGGCGGCACGGGCGCGTCTCCGGTGTCGTCCATCAAGCACGTGGGCACGCCGTGGGAACTGGGCCTGGCCGAAACGCAGCAGACGCTGGTGCTGAACCGCCTGCGCAGCCGCATCCGCGTGCAGGCCGACGGCCAGATGAAGACCGGCCGCGACGTCGTCATCGGCGCGCTGCTGGGCGCCGACGAATTCGGCTTCGCGACCGCCCCGCTGGTCGTCGAAGGCTGCATCATGATGCGCAAGTGCCACCTGAACACCTGCCCGGTGGGCGTGGCCACGCAAGACCCGGTCCTGCGCAAGAAATTCCAGGGCAAGCCCGAGCACGTCGTGAACTTCTTCTTCTTCATCGCCGAAGAAGTCCGCGAAATCATGGCCCAGCTGGGCATCCGCAAGTTCGACGACCTGATCGGCCGCGCCGATCTGCTGGACATGCGTTCTGGCGTCGAGCACTGGAAGGCGCAAGGGCTGGACTTCGCCCGCGTGTTCCATCAAACGCAGTCGGATGCCGACGTGCGCCAGACCGAAGAGCAGGACCACGGCCTGGCCGGCGCGCTGGACCACCAGTTGATCGACCGCAGCCGCCCCGCGCTGGAACGCGGCGAAAAGGTGTCGTTCATCGTGCCGGTGCGCAACCGCAACCGCACGATCGGCGCCATGCTGTCGGGCGCGGTGGCTTCGCGCTACGGCCACGACGGCTTGCCGGACGACACCATCCACATCCAGTGCAACGGCACCGCCGGCCAAAGCTTCGGCGCGTTCCTGGCGCACGGCATCACGATGGACCTGGTGGGCGAAGGCAACGACTACGTCGGCAAGGGCCTGTCCGGCGGCCGCATCATCGTGCGCTCGCCCAACGACTTCCGCGGCTTCGGCCCCGACCACATCATTGCCGGCAACACCGTGCTGTACGGCGCGCTGGCAGGCGAAGCGTTCTTCAATGGCGTGGCCGGCGAACGTTTCGCGGTGCGTAACTCGGGCGCCGCGACGGTCGTGGAAGGCACGGGCGACCATGGCTGCGAATACATGACGGGCGGCACGGTCGTGGTGCTGGGCGCGACAGGCCGCAACTTCGCGGCGGGCATGTCGGGCGGCGTGGCTTACGTCTGGGATCCGGAACGCACGCTCAAGCACCGCGTCAACCTGTCGATGGTTGAACTGGAAGGCGTGGCGCCGCATGCGGAACAGCAGGCGGGCAACAACATCGACATCTGGCACAGCGCGCAGCGCGGTGGCGAGCGCGAGACGGATGAAACCATCCTGCGCCGCCTGGTGGAAGACCACTTCCGCTACACCGGCAGCTACCGCGCCCGCGAGATCCTGGGCGACTGGGAAGCCTCGCGCGGCAAATTCGTAAAGGTCATGCCGACGGACTACCGTCGCGCATTGGGTGAAATGTGGCGTGCAGCCAACCAGCAACAACTGGCTGCGTGAGGGATACCATGGGAAAGATTACCGGCTTTATGGAATTTCAGCGTCTGCAGGAGGCCTCCGAGGCCCCGCAGAAGCGGCTGAAGAACTGGCGCGAATTCGTGCTGCACCTGACCGATGACCAGGCCAAGCAGCAAGCCGCGCGCTGCATGGACTGCGGCATCCCGTTCTGCAACAACGGCTGCCCGGTCAACAACATCATCCCGGACTGGAATGACCTGGTGTACAAGCAGGACTGGCGCCGCGCGCTGGACGTGCTGCACTCCACCAACAACTTCCCCGAGTTCACCGGCCGCATCTGCCCGGCGCCGTGTGAGGCCGCCTGTACCTTGAACATCAACAGCGACGCTGTCGGCATCAAGTCCATCGAGCACGCGATCATCGACAAGGGTTGGGCCGAAGGCTGGGTCGCCCCGCTGGTGCCGGCCCGCAAGACGGGCAAGAAGGTCGCGGTCGTGGGCTCCGGCCCCGCCGGCATGGCGTGCGCGCAGCAACTGGCGCGCGCCGGCCACTCCGTGACGCTGTTCGAAAAGAGCGACCGCATCGGCGGCCTGCTGCGCTACGGCATCCCGGACTTCAAGCTGGAAAAGCACCAGATCGACCGCCGCATTTCGCAGATGGAAGCCGAGGGCGTGGAATTCGCGCCGTCGACCTACATCGGCAACCCGAAGGACCCCGTGGCCGATGGCCTGACGGTGCGCACGCCGGATTCGCTGAAGGCGGAATTCGACGCGATCGTCATGACGGGCGGTTCCGAGACCCCGCGCGACCTGCCGGTGCCGGGCCGCGAACTGTCGGGCGTGTACTACGCGATGGACTTTCTGCGCCAGCAGAACAAGGCCGTTGCCGGCGACCGCCTGACCGACCAGACGCTTGCGAAGGGCAAGCACGTGGTCGTGATCGGCGGCGGCGACACGGGTTCCGACTGCGTGGGCACGAGCAACCGCCACGGCGCGGCTTCGGTCACGCAATTCGAACTGATGCCTCAGCCGCCCGAGTCCGAAAACAAGACCATGACGTGGCCGTACTGGCCGCTGAAGATGCGTACGTCGTCCTCGCACGAAGAAGGCTGCGACCGCGACTGGTCCGTGACCACCAAGCTGCTCAAGGGCAGCAACGGCAAGGTCGAAAAGCTGGTCGGCGCCCGCGTCGAATGGTTCAAGGATGACGCCACCGGCCAGATGAAGATGCGCGAAGTCGAGGGCTCGGAATTCGAGATCAAGGCTGACCTCGTGCTGCTGGCCATGGGCTTCGTGTCGCCGGTGCAGACGGTGCTGGACGCTTTCGGCGTGGACCGCGACGCGCGCGGCAACGTGCGCGCCAACACCGACGACTACCGCACCAACGTCGAAAAGGTGTTTGCCGCGGGCGACATGCGCCGGGGCCAGTCGCTGGTGGTCTGGGCCATCCGCGAAGGCCGCCAGTGCGCGCGTTCGGTGGATGCCTACCTGATGGGCGCGAGCGAACTGCCGCGCTGATCCTTTTCTTCTGAAAAGCCCCGTTCGCCGCCTTCGCGCCCCCCGCGCCAAGGCGGCGAATGCATTCAGGCAGGCGACATTCGCGTTTCCGTAAGATGCGCCATCGCCCCCTCCCTTGCCCGCCATGTCCTCCGACGCCGCCACCGCTCCGCCCACCTTGCCGCAGATCTTCCTGGCGTTCACCAAAGTCGGCCTGACGAGTTTCGGCGGGGGCTTGAGCGGCTGGATGATGCGGGAATTCGTGCAGCAGCGGCGCTGGATGTCGGAATCTGATTTCCTGTCCGGGCTGGCCCTGGCGCAGTCCTTTCCGGGTGTGAACGTGGTGAACCTGGCCATCTGGATCGGCTTCCGGCTGCGCGGCGGGCCCGGCGCCTTGCTGGGCGGCCTGGGCATCACCGTGGCGCCCATGCTGGTGGCGATTGCGCTGGCGGCGCTGTTCGCCAGCATGGCGCAGTCGCACGGCCTGCACGTGGCGATGGCCGGCGTGGCCGCCGCTGCGGTGGGCGTATCGCTGCAGACGGGCTTGCGCGCCGCGCGGCGGGCCTTGATCGGACGGGTGCCCGCCGCCATCATGCTCTGCACCTTCATCGCCATCTTCCTGTTGCGCCTGCCGCTGCTGTGGGTGGTGGGCGTGATGGCGCCGTTGTCGATCTTCATCGCGTACACGCGCATCCGCCGGCAGGAGCCGCGCAAATGAACCTGGCGACGCTGCACGACCTGTTCGCGGTGTTCACGCCGCTGTCGTTCCTGACCGTGGGCGGCGGCCAGAGCATCCTGCCGGACATCCATCGCCAGGCGGTGGACAGCTATGGCTGGATCAACGATGCGCAGTTCCTGGACTACTTCGCGCTGTCGCGCATCACGCCCGGACCAGCCTCGCTGCTGGTGACCCTGATCGGCTGGCATGTGGGCGGCTGGGCCGGCGCGATCGTGGCATCGATCGCCATCTTCCTGCCGTGCTCGCTGCTGATCTACGCGCTGGCGCGGGTCTGGGCGCGCTACCGGCATACCGCCTGCATCCGTTCCATCGAAGCCGGGCTGGTGCCGGTGGCCGCCGGCATGATCCTGGCCTCGTCATGCACGATCCTGCGCGCGGCCGAGGGCGGCGCGTGGGCCTGGGCCGTGGCGGCCGCCTCCACCGCGGCGCTGGTCTATACGCGCATCAGCCCTTTCATCATGCTGGGCCTGGGCGCCGGCGTTTTTTTGTTGGCGCTTGCATAGTATCTGTCTGCTTCCTGTTGCCCGTCCGCCACGGCGACTCCCGCATCTTTTCACGGTTTGACACATATCAACCGGGCCCTGCGCCAGGTTTGAGAACCTGTGGTCTCACCCTCATGGAAAGATCGGAGAAGAAAAATGTTTTCGCTGAACGGGCGTTTCCGCGCCACCGCCATCGCCGGCCTGATCGCCGCCGGCGCACTCGCCGCTCCCGCGCATGCCCATGAGGCAGGCGACGTGCTGTTCCGGGTGGGCGTGACGCAGGTCCGTCCTTCATCCAACAACGGGTCGGTGCTTGATGGCAGCGTCAAGCTCGACGTCAACAACAACGTGCGCCCGAGCTTCACGCTGGGCTACATGGTCACGCGCAACATCGGCATCGAACTGCTGGGCGCCTGGCCGTTCGAACACGACGTCAGCGGCAGCGGCCTGGGCAAGATCGGCTCCAGCAAGCAACTGCCGCCCACGCTCAGCCTGCAATGGCACATCCTGCCCGACAGCATGATCCAGCCCTACATCGGCGTCGGCATCAACTACACGCACTTCTTCGACACCAAGGCCGAAGGCGCGCTGAAGGGCTCGAACCTGAAGCTGGGCGACTCCTGGGGCGTGGCCGCGCAATTGGGCGCGGACTTCAAGATCAACGAACGCTGGTTCATGAACGCCGACATCCGCTACATCGACATCAAGTCGAAGGTGAAGCTGGACGGCCAGCACATCGGCACCGCACGCATCGATCCGTGGGTGGCCACGCTGGGCGTCGGCTACCGCTTCTAAGCGATCAACTGCTGGCGCAACGCCTGCAGCGCAGGCGTATCGTCATCCGCACGCCAGACCAGCTGGGTCTGCGCGTGCGCATACGAGCCGGACAGCGCGCTGACGCAGACCGAATGTTCCGCACCCAGCACCGCCAGCACCGAACGCGGCACGATGGCGACACCTGAGCCTGCCGCCACGCACGCCACGATGGCGTGGTACGACGCAAACTCCATCACCCTGCCTGGCGCCAGGCCTTCGTGGTTCAACCACGATTCCAGGATGCGCCGATACGAACACCCTGCCGCAAACGCGATGACCGTACGGTCGCCAAGATCCTGGGCGCTGGTGATTGCTCCCCAGGCCAGCGGCGAAATCAGCGTCAGCTCTTCTTTGAAGGCATCGATGGCCGCCAGGCCGTCCGCCGAAAACGGCTGGGCCACGAACGCCGCGTCGATGTCGTAGTTGCGCACCTTGGCCGCCAACGCGCCGGACGTGCCCGTGACCAATTCGATTCCCACCTGCGGCCACGCCGCGTGATAGGCCGCCAGGATCGGCGGCAGGCGCGCGGCTGCCGTGCTTTCCATCGTGCCGATGCGCAACACGCCTTGCGGCGCGCCATCGCGCACCGCAGCCTGCGCCTCGTCCGACAGGCGCAGCAGGCGGTCGGCGTACGACAGCAGCACGCGCCCCTGGTCCGACAAGACCAGGCGGCGGTTCTGGCGCCGAAAGAGTGGGGCATTCAGCGAGGCTTCCAGCTGCTTTAACCGCGTCGAGACATTGGACTGCACTCGGTTCAGGTGCTGGGCCGCGCGCGCCACGCCGCCCTGGTCGGCCACCGCCTTGAAGATCTGCAACGCGTCGAGATCCAAGTTTCTCATTTCAAGAACCTATGTTCTTAATAATTCACTATTAAAGATATTAGTACAGCCGTAGAGTGGATGCATGTCAACGCCTGCTTACCCTTCCGTTCCCGACTCCCGCAGCGCCGCCAGCCTGGCCTGGCCCGCCGCTCTGGCGCTGGCCGCCGCCATGGGGATCGGCCGTTTCGCCTTCACCCCGGTCTGGCCGCTGATGGCGCAGGAAGGCGGCTTGTCTTTGGCGCAGGGCAGCTGGATCGCCTCGGCCAACTATGCGGGCTATCTGCTGGGCGCCCTGGCGGCCGTCGTCTGGCCGGTGCGCCACCCGCGCGGCCAATTGGCGCTGAGCCTGCTGGCGGTAGCGCTGCTGACGCTGGCCATGCCGCTGATCCATGACGTCGCTTTCTGGTGCGCGCTGCGGCTTGCGGCGGGGTATGCCAGCGCCAGCGCCTTCATCTGCGTGGCCAGCTCGCGGCCCGTGCCGGCGGGCGACCCGCGCGAGCCCGCAGCGTCGGGGCTGACCTATGCCGGCGTGGGCGCGGGCATCGCGCTGACGGGGCTGGCCTGTCTGGCGCTGATGGCCTGGGGCGTCCGGGCCGACGGCATGTGGCTGGCCCTGGGCGGGTTGACGCTGGCCCTGTCCGCCATCGCCTGGCCGGGGCTGAACCGGCCCGCCGTCTCCGCCCGGCCATCGGCCGCCGCCGCTCGACCCGCCCCGATGTCCCTCGCGATTCCCCGGCTGGCGCTGCACTACGGCGTATTCGGCGTGGGCTACATCATTCCCGCCACCTTCCTGCCCGCGATGGCCAAGGAAGTCATCTCCGACCCCGCCATCTTCGGCTGGGCCTGGCCGCTGTTCGGGTTGGCCGCGGCGGTTTCCTGCCTGCTGGTTCCCAGGCTTGCGCGCGGTCGTGACGACAAGCGCGTCTGGCAGGGCGCCCAGGCGCTGATGGCGCTGGGCATGCTGGCCGTGGCGCTGTGGCACCACATCGCCGCCGTGATCGTGGCCGCGTTGCTGGTGGGCGGCACCTTCATGGTGATCACGCAGGCAGGCATGCTGACCGCCCGGCGCGCCGCCGGCGCCGCCGCCCCCCGGGCCGCCGCCATCATGACCGCCGCGTTTGCCGCCGGACAGATCCTGGGGCCGCTGCTGGCCTCGTGGGCCGCGCACTGGGGCGCGGGCCTGCCGCAAGTGCTGGGCGCCGGCGCGGGCCTCCTCGCGCTCTCGGCCTGGCGCTTGGGAAAAATCACGACAGAAGACAAAGGCGCTGGGCATAATGCGATCGGCCCGCAGGGCTGCACACATTAGAGAAAAGAACGAGGAGTCACCCAGCATGAAATCTTTGCGCCCCCTGATCGCCGCGTTGGCGGCCGTTGCCGCTTTCAGCGGCGCCGCGCAGGCCCAGACCGCCGACTGGCCCGCCAAACCCATCACCATGATCGTTCCCTACGCGCCGGGCGGCTTTGCCGACACGCGCGTGCGGCTGCTGGCGCGCAAGCTGGGCGAATCGCTGGGCCAGCCCATCGTGGTCGAGAACAAGGCAGGCGCGGGCGGCGTGGTTGGCACCAACCTGATCGCCAAGGCTGCCCCGGACGGCTACACCATCGGCACGGGCAACCTGGCCCCCATGGCGGTGAACCCGTCGCTGATGAAGGAAATGCCGTACAACCCGCAAAAGGACCTGGCGCCCATCGTCCTGATCGAAAACAGCCCGCTGGTGCTGAGCGTGAACAACGAGCTGCCGGTCAAGACGCTGGCCGACCTGATCGCGCTGGCGAAGAAGCAACCCGGCAAGCTGTCCTTCGGTTCGTCTGGCGTGGGCGGCGCGCACCACCTGTCGGGCGAAATGTTCCGCGAACAGGCCAAGATCGACATCGTGCACGTCCCCTACAAGGGCGGCAGCCTGGCCGCGACCGACCTGATGGGCGGCCATATCTCGATGATGTTCGAAATGGGCTATTCCGCGCTGCCCGCCATCCAGGGCGCCAAGATCCACCCCATCGCCGTCACGTCCGCCAAGCGCCTGGACGTGCTGCCTGACGTGCCGACGATGGCCGAATCGGGCCTGTCGGGCTTCGAGTCCTACAACTGGCAGGGCATCGTGGCCCCGGCGGGCACGCCGGCGCCGATCATCGCCAAGTTGAACGCCGAATTCAACCGCATCCTGAAGGAACCGGATGTGCAGAAGGCCATCGCCGACACCGGCAGCCAGGCCGGCGGCGGCACGCCCGAGGAATTCGCGGCCTTCATCAAGAGCGAAACCGAGAAGTGGGCCCACGTCATCAAGGCTGGGAACATCCAGCTTCAATAACCCCTAGGAGTCTTCCCATGGCCACCCGTCTGCTTGACCTTCTGAAGTTGGACCATCCCATCATCCAGGCCCCCATGGCGGGTGGCGCAACCACGGTGGAGCTGGTGTCCGAGGCGTCGAAAGCGGGTGTCCTGGGATCGCTCGGGGCGGCCTACATGAGCCCCGAGCAGATCGAGGAGGCGGTGGCGGACATCCGTGCCCGCACGCCGCGCCCGTTCGCCATCAACCTGTTCGCGTCCGTGCCGGAGCAGCCCACCCAGGGCGACACCGGCCGCATGCTGGCCCTGATGGCCCGCTACCATGAACAATTGGGCCTGCCGGCCCCGGCCGCACCCGGTCCGCAGGCCGACCCGCTGCCCGGACAGATCGACGCCGTCCTGCGGCTACGCCCGGCGGTCTTCAGCTTCACCTTTGGCCGGATCCCGGCCGACGTGCTGACGCGCTGCCGCGAACTGGGCATCCTGACCGTCGGTACGGCCACCACCGTGCGCGAGGCGGTCGCGCTGGAGCAGGACGGCGTGGACGCCGTCGTGGCCCAGGGGGCCGAAGCGGGCGGGCACCGCGGCACCTTCCTGGACGATTTCGAACAATCGCTGATCGGCACCATGGCGCTGGTGCCGCAGATGGCGGACGCGGTTTCCGTACCGGTGATCGCCTCCGGGGGCATCATGGACGGCCGCGGCATCGCCGCCGCGCTGGCGCTGGGCGCCGACGCGGCACAAATGGGGACGGCCTTCCTCACGACAGACGAGTCGGGTATCAGCGACGCCTACAAGGCCGTGCTGCCGGCATCGCGCGCCGAACAATCCCGCGTGACCCGCGCCTTCTCGGGCCGGCCCGCGCGCGGCATCTCCAACGCCTTCATGCGCGACGCCGACGCCATCGCCGCCGACATCCTGCCGTATCCGCTGCAGAATGCGCTGACCCGCCCCATGCGCACGGCGGGCGGCAAGGCCGGCAATATCAACGTGCTGTCCCTGTGGGCAGGGCAGGCCGCCCCGCTGGCCCGGCGCGAACGCACGGCCGACCTGGTCGACCGCCTGGCCCGGGAAACCCGGGCGGCCCAGGCGCGCCGCTGAGCGCCGGGCGGGTCCCCCCGGCGTCCCGCGCCGGGGCGGGCGATTGTCCCTGATACCGAAAACACTGTTCCACTGGCGACCTATCGCATTGTGATTACAAAGCGTCGGGCTACAATGGCGCCTCGCCGCTGGGGGCCAGAGTCCGTCTTGGTCCCCCGCACCTGAGATAACCGGGCGCTTCCCGACGCAGCCTGTCTTGCCCGCGCCGCCCCGGTTAGCCGTCCTGCGTGTCGACAAGGCAACAGGGCAAGCTCCGCCACCGAAACACCCATTTCGTTGCCCATGCCCGCTCAAACAAGCAGCACCCCGGAATTCGCCCTGCGCCTGGAAGGTGTGGCGCTAGGCTACGGTGATTTCACCGTCTTGCGCGATATCTCCATGGACGTGCGCGCGGGCCAAGTGGTCGCCGTCATGGGCGGCTCGGGTTCGGGCAAGACCACGCTGTTGCGGGCGGCCACCGGCCAGCTCGTCGCGCAGCAGGGCCAGGTCCTGGCGTTCGGCCAGGACATCGGCCGCGCCAGCCGAGCCGAACTGCAATCCCTGCGCAAGCGCATGGGCGTGCTGTTCCAGCAGGGCGCGCTCTTCACCGACCTGAATGTGTTCGAAAACGTCGCGTTCCCGCTGCGCGAACACACCAAACTGTCCGAATCCGACATCACCGACCGCGTCCTGGACAAACTGGACGCCGTCGGCCTGCGCGCCGCGGCGCACCTGAAGGTGGCCGAGATTTCCGGCGGCATGGCGCGCCGCGTCGCGCTCGCCCGCGCCGTGGTGCTGGAACCCGAACTGATCCTGTACGACGAACCCTTCGCCGGGCTGGACCCGATCTCGCTGGGCATCACCGCCCGCCTGATCCGCAGCCTGGCCGACCGCCTGGGTTGCGCCTCGGTGCTGATCACCCATGACGTGCAGGAGTCCTTCGCCATTGCCGACCAGGTGTACCTGGTGGGGCAGGGCAAGCTTGCCGCCGCCGGCACCCCGGAATCGCTGTCGGCCTCGCAAGACCCGTATGTCCAGCAATTCCTGAAAGGCGAACCCGACGGCCCGGTCGCGTTCCAGTATCCCGAAACGCCCGCTTTCCAAAAGTGGCTTTCCGAACAGAAAGGGCGCAAAGCATGAGCGGATCCCACAATCCCGTGAGCGCGCTGGGTGGTTGGGTGCGCAACCTCGTCTCCGGCATCGGCTACTTCACCCGCTTCTTCGGCGGCATGCTGGCACGCAGCGGCATCGTGTTCTCGCGCCCGCGCCTGGTCTCGCAACAGGTCCATTTCATCGGCAACTATTCGCTCCTGATCATCGCCGTGTCCGGCATGTTCGTGGGCTTCGTGCTGGGGCTGCAGGGCTATTACACGTTGAACCGCTATGGTTCCGAAGAAGCGTTGGGGCTGCTGGTGGCCCTGTCGCTGGTGCGCGAACTGGGTCCTGTCGTGACGGCGCTGCTGTTCGCGGGCCGCGCGGGCACGTCCCTGACCGCCGAAATCGGCCTGATGAAGGCCGGCGAACAACTGTCGGCCATGGAAGTCATGGCCGTCGACCCGATCCGCCGCGTGCTGGTGCCGCGCCTGTGGGGCGGCATCATCGCCATGCCCATCCTGGCGGCGGTGTTCTCCATGGTGGGCATCCTGGGCGGCTGGGTCGTCGGCGTCCTGATGATCGGCGTGGACGCGGGCGCGTTCTGGTCGCAGATGCAAAGCGGCGTCGATGTCTGGAACGACGTGGCCAACGGGGTCATCAAGAGCCTGGTGTTCGGCGTCACGGTGACGCTGGTGGCGCTCTATGAGGGCTGGCAGGCTCGGCCCACCCCCGAAGGCGTCGCCCGCGCCACCACGCGCACCGTGGTCGTGGGCTCCCTGGCGGTACTTGGGCTGGACTTCCTGCTCACCGCCTTGATGTTTGGAAATTGAAACGGATCGATCATGTCACGCGAAAAAACCGACTTCTGGGTAGGCCTGTTTGTACTGCTGGGCGCGATCGCGCTGGTGTTCCTGGCGTTGCGCGCTGGCAACCTCAGCACCTTTTCCTTCGCCCCGACCTATACGCTATCGGCCAATTTCGATAACGTAGGCGGCCTCAAGCCGCGCGCCGCGGTCAAAAGCGCTGGCGTCGTGGTGGGCCGCGTGTCCAGCATCACCTTTGACGACAAGACTTTCCAGGCGGTCGTATCGGTGAATCTGGAGAAGGCCTACCAGTTTCCTAAGGACACCTCGGCGTCCATCCTCACGTCCGGCTTGCTGGGCGAACAGTACCTGGGCCTGACGGCGGGCAGCGAAGAAGAGAACTTTACCGACGGCGGAAAAATCCGCTATACACAAAGCGCGGTTGTGCTTGAACAGCTGATCAGCCAGTTCCTGTACGGCTCCGCGGAGAAGCAGGGCGCGGCCTCAGAACCCGAACCCGCGGCGAAAGCGCCAAATTGAAGACGATGCGAAAGAAGCCGTAACAGGCTGCACTTGGCCATCGCAATATCATAAGAATCGTCGATAGGAATGCCCTGATCATGAACAAGAACGCAATTTCCCGAATTGCCACCAT
Source organism: Achromobacter sp. 18P8.1.1 (assembly GCF_057799415.1). Classification (NCBI taxonomy): domain Bacteria; kingdom Pseudomonadati; phylum Pseudomonadota; class Betaproteobacteria; order Burkholderiales; family Alcaligenaceae; genus Achromobacter; species Achromobacter sp. 18P8.1.1. Next base: position 33,409 of record NZ_JBYOKH010000051.1, read on the forward strand.
CGCAGCGGCGGGTGCGCTGATGGCCGGCTGCGCCGCGCCGCAGAACCCGGATCCGCGCGATCCGTGGGAAGGCTTCAACCGGGGCGTCTACAAGTTCAACGACACGGTCGACCGCGCGGTCTTCAAGCCGGTCGCTCAGGCCTATACCTTCGTCACGCCGCAGCCCGTTCGCAGCTGCGTGCACAACATCTTCAGCAACGTCGGCGACCTCTGGTCCGGCGCCAACAGCTTCCTGCAGGGCCGCGGCCACGACTTCGTGAACACGCTGGGCCGCTTCCTGTTCAACACCACGATGGGCGTGGGCGGCTGCTTCGACGTGGCCTCGGCCAACGGCGCGCGCAAGATCCCCAACGACTTCGGCACGACGCTGGGCGTGTGGGGCTTTGGCCAGGGCCCGTACCTGGTGCTGCCGTTCTTCGGCTCGTCCACGGTGCGCGACGGCGCAGGCCTGGTCGGCGATATCTACGGCACGACCTACGGCTACATGGGCGTCGACTCCATCGACAACGTGCGCCTGCGCAACTCGCTGTGGGGCCTGCGCCTGGTCGACACGCGCGCCAGCCTGCTGAACGCCACCGACACGATCGACCGCGTCGCGCTGGATCCGTACAGCTTCATCCGCGACGCCTACCTGCAACGCCGCAACGCCATGGTGCTGGGCCACCGCGTGGAAGACGAAGGCGCCCTGCCCAACTACGAAGACGACGAGGGCGATGCCCCTGCCGCCGGCAAGGCCGCCCCCGTGCCGGCACCCGCAACCAAGTAAGCTGTGGCTTGCGTTCATCGGTACAGTAAGGAGTTTTGATGCGATTTGCTTTTGTTTCCCTGTTGCAGCGCCTGACTTTCGCGGGCCTGCTGGGCCTTGCCGCCGCCGGCGCCGCGCAGGCCAAGCCCGACCCCAACGGCTCGCCCGACCAGTTCGTCCTCGCGACCGCCAATGAAGCGCTGGACGTGCTCAAGGCGGACGGAGCCGTCAAGGCCGGCAATACCACCCGCATCAACGAAGTGGTCAACCAGCACATCCTGCCCTACGTCAACTTCCAGAAGACGACGCGCCTGGCCGCAGGCCGCTACTGGCGCCAGGCGTCGGAACAGCAAAAGACGGCCCTGGCCGATGCGTTCCGCGGCACGCTGGTGCGCACCTATAGCGGCGCGTTGACCCGCGTCACGCCCAGCACCACCGTCAAGGCCCTGCCGTTCCGCGGCGACCCCAAGGCCGACGACGTGGTCGTCCGCACGCTGATCAGCCAGGCCAACGGCCAGCCGACCGGCGTGGACTACCGCCTGGAAAAGACGCCGCAAGGCTGGAAGATCTACGACATGAACGTCGAAGGCATCTGGCTGATCGAGAACTACCGCAACCAGTTCGCGCAGCAGATCAACCAGAACGGCATCGACGGCCTGATCAAGGCCTTGAACCAGCGCAACCAGTAATTCCACGGTTCCGGCTGCTGTCGGCCCGGCGCGCCCTTAGTGGCCCGCCGGGCCAATTATTTAAGGGACGGATGATGCCTCCATCCCTACGCCGCCCGGGGCCATAGGCGCTTGCCGCCACGGCGCGCTTATATAATGATCAATTCGCTCTTTCCGGGCACCTTCCCGCCGTCATGTCAGCCGTCAGTCTAGAAAACGTCTCCAAGGTCTACTCGCCGCGCCAGCGCGGCTGGCAGAAGCTGCTCGGGCGCACGCCCGCTCCCGGCTTCCAGGCGCTGGACCATGTCAGCCTGAACATCGAGCACGGCGAGTTCTTCGGCCTGCTCGGCCCCAACGGCGCGGGCAAGACCACCCTGATCTCCATCCTTGCCGGCCTGGCGCACGCCTCGTCCGGGCGCGCCACCGTCTGTGGCTACGACGTCGTGGCCGACTACAAGTCGGCGCGGCGCGCGCTGGGCGTCGTGCCGCAAGAGCTGGTCTACGACCCGTTCTTCACGGTGCGCGAGACCCTGCGCATCCAGTCCGGCTACTTCGGCCTGCGCAACAACGACGACTGGATCGACGAGATCCTGTTCAACCTGGGCCTGGCCGACAAGGCCGACAACAACATGCGCGCGCTGTCCGGCGGCATGAAGCGCCGCGTGCTGGTGGCGCAGGCGCTGGTGCACCGTCCCCCCGTGATCGTGCTGGACGAACCCACCGCGGGCGTGGACGTGGACCTGCGCCGCACCCTGTGGGAATTCATCTCGCGCCTGAACAAGGCCGGCCACACGATCATGCTGACCACGCACTACCTGGAAGAAGCGGAAGCCCTGTGCGGCCGCATCGCCATGCTCAAGCGCGGCCGCATCGTGGCGCTGGACACCACGCAGGCCCTGATGGCCCGCGTCGGCGGCGTCGACCTGGAAGACGCGTTCGTGCGCATCATGCATCAGGGCGACGAGCCCGCCACGCCCGCCCTGCAACCCGAAGAGATTTCGTCATGACGCCGCCCACCGCGACCGCCAGCCAGCCGCTGGTGCAGCCCCGCCTGGATGCGGGCTCCGGTTTTCCGACCCTGCTGCGCAAGGAGCTGCTGCGCTTCTGGAAGGTCGGCTTCCAGACCATCGCCGCCCCCGTCATCACGGCGCTGCTGTACCTGCTGGTGTTTGCGCACGTGCTGGAAGGGCGCCTGATGGTGTACGGCACCGTGCCCTACACCGCGTTCCTGATTCCCGGGCTCATGATGATGAGCATGCTGCAGAACGCGTTCGCCAACCCGTCCTCGTCGCTGATCCAAAGCCGCATCACGGGCAACCTCGTCTTCATGCTGCTGCCGCCGCTGTCGCACCGCGACATCTTCGGCGCCTTCGTGCTGGCGGCCGTCGTGCGCGGCCTGGCCGTGGGCCTGTGCGTGTGGGCGGTGGCGCTGTTCTTCGTGTCGCTCGTCCCCGCCAACCCGCTGTGGCTGCTGGTGTTTGCCGTGCTGTCCTGCGGCATCATGGCCGTGCTGGGCGTGGTGGCGGGCCTGTGGTCTGAAAAATTCGACCAGCTGGCCGCCTTCCAGAATTTCCTGATCATGCCCGCGACGTTCCTGTCCGGCGTGTTCTATTCCATCCACACGCTGCCGCCCTTCTGGCAGAGCGTGTCCCACTGGAACCCCATCTTCTACGCCATCGACGGATTCCGCTACGGGTTCTTCGCGGTGTCGGACGTCTCGCCCTGGCGCAGCCTGGCGGTGGTGACGGCGGTGTTCCTGGCGCTATCGCTGTATGCGCTGCGGCTTCTGGCCAGCGGCTACAAACTCAGGAACTGACGTCCATGCTTCCCACTCCCGCGCAAGTCCGCCAATACATCGCGGACGGCCTGTCCTGTGAACATCTCGACGTGCAAGGCGACGGCTCGCATTTCGACGCCGTCATCGTCAGCACCGCCTTCGAAGGCAAGCGCCTGATCCAGCGCCATCAGCTGGTCTACGCCGCGCTCGGCGACCGCATGAAGGCCGAGATCCACGCGCTGTCGATGCGCACGCTGACCCCCGCCGAATACCAGCAAGCAGGCAAGTGATGGATAAACTCCGCATCACGGGCGGTGCGCGGCTACACGGCGAAATCTCGATTTCCGGCGCCAAGAATTCGGCGCTGCCGATCCTGTGCGCGGGCCTCTTGACTGCCGATGCGCTGACCCTCACCAACGTGCCGCACCTGAACGACACGGCCACCATGCTGCGCCTGCTGGGCCGCATGGGCGTGCGCGCCGAACGCGGCACGGACGGCGTGGTGACGCTGCAGGCCGACCGCGTCGACAACCTGGAAGCGCCGTACGAACTCGTCAAGACGATGCGCGCCTCCATCCTGGTGCTGGGCCCGCTGCTCGCCCGCTTCGGCGAGGCGCGCGTCAGCCTGCCCGGGGGCTGCACCATCGGCCAGCGGCCGGTGGATCAGCACATCAAGGGCCTGGCCGCGCTGGGCGCCGACATCAGCATCGAACACGGCTTCGTCGTCGCGCGTGCCAAGCGCCTGAAAGGCGCGTCCGTGCGCACCGACATGGTCACCGTCACCGGCACCGAGAACCTGCTGATGGCCGCCGTGCTGGCCGAAGGCCGCACCGTGCTGGAGAACGCCGCGCGCGAACCCGAAGTGGTGGACCTGGCCGAACTGCTCATCAAGATGGGCGCCCGCATCCAGGGGCACGGCACGGACCGCATCGTGATCGACGGCGTTGCGAGCCTGCACGGCGCGGAACACCGCGTCATCTCCGACCGCATCGAAGCCGGCACCTTCCTGTGCGCCGTGGGCGCGGCAGGCGGCGACATCCTGTTGAAGAACACCGACGCCAGCATCCTGGGCGCCACGCTGGACAAGCTGACCGAAGCCGGCCTGACCATCGAGACCGGCCCGGACTGGATCCGCGGCGCGATGTCCGCGCGCCCGAAAGCCGTGGGTTTCCGCACGCATGAATACCCCGGTTTCGCCACCGACATGCAGGCCCAGGTCATGGCCCTGAATGCGGTCGCCGAAGGCACCTCGGTCATCGCCGAGACGATCTTCGAGAACCGCTACATGCACGTGCAGGAACTGCGCCGCATGGGCGCCGACATCGACATCGATGGCCACACCGCCGTCGTGCGCGGCGTCACCCGCCTGTCGGGCGCCGCCGTCATGGCCACCGACCTGCGCGCCTCGGCCAGCCTCGTCATCGCCGGCCTGGCGGCCGACGGCGACACGCTGGTCGACCGCATCTACCACCTGGATCGTGGCTACGACCAGATGGAAGTCAAACTGCGCGCCCTGGGCGCGAATATCCAACGCGTTACCGGCAAGGAACAGGCATGAAACACAATAGCCCCCACGCTGCGCCTTCGGCTTGCTGCCCCCCGAGGGGGCTGCCCCGCCTTGGGGCGGCCCGGCGGCACGGCGGCCCCCACGCTGCGCCTTCGGCTTGCTGCCCCGCGAGTGGACCCGTTCAATTTGAGGCGGCTCGGCAATGAACAATGCCACGACGAAACCCCTGACCCTGGCGCTGTCCAAGGGCCGGATCTTTGAAGAAACCATGCCGTTGCTGGCCGAGGCCGGCATCGAAGTGACGGAAAGTCCGGAAAGCTCGCGCAAGCTGATCCTCCCGACCAGCGACCCTGGCCTGCGCCTGATCATCGTGCGCGCCTCCGACGTGCCGACCTACGTGCAATACGGCGCGGCCGACCTGGGCATCGCGGGCAAGGACGTGCTGATCGAGCACGCCAAGGAACAGCCCGGCGGCCTGTACCAGCCCATCGACCTGAACATCGCCAAGTGCCGCCTGGCCGTGGCCGTGCGCAACGGCTTCGACTACGAAGGCGCCGTGCACCAGGGCGCGCGCCTGCGCGTGGCCACCAAGTACGTCCACTCAGCCCGTGAACACTTTGCGGCCAAGGGTGTGTACGTCGATATCATCAAGCTGTATGGTTCGATGGAACTGGCGCCGCTGGTCGGCCTGGCCGACTGCATCGTCGACCTGGTGTCCACCGGCGGCACGTTGCGCGCCAACGACCTGGTCGCCGTGGAAGACGTCATGCCGATCTCGTCGCGCCTGATCGTCAACCAGGCTGCGTTGAAGACCCGCGGCGCCCGCCTGCAACCGCTGCTGGACGCCTTCGAAAGAGCCGCCTCCCGCAACGCCTGACCCCCGCCCGCCGCGACGCGCGGCGGCCGCTTTCCGCTTTGCTGCATGACGCCATGGCCCTGATCAATCGTCTCGACTCCCGCGATCCCGGATTCAAATCCACCCTGTCCAAGCTGCTGGCCTTCGAGGCCACCGAGGACGAGTCCATCGACCGCGCCGCCGCCGGCATCCTGGCCGACGTGCGCACCCGCGGCGACGCCGCGCTGGTGGAATACACGCAGCGTTTCGACCGCATGCCGGGCGCATCGGCCGCCACGCTGGAAATCCCCAAGGCCGACTGGCATGCCGCGCTTGCCGCGCTGCCGGCCGCCCAGCGCAATGCGCTGGAAGCCGCCGCCGACCGCGTGCGCAGCTACCACGAACGCCAGCGCGCCGAGACCTGGACCTACACCGACGCCGAAGGCACGATGCTGGGCCAGCAGGTGACCCCGCTGGACCGCGTGGGCCTGTACGTGCCGGGCGGCAAGGCCGCCTATCCCTCGTCGGTGCTGATGAACGCCATCCCGGCCAAGGTCGCCGGCGTGCCGGAACTGATCATGGTCACGCCCACGCCCGACGGCGTGCGCAACCCGATCGTGCTGGCCGCGGCCGCCATCGGCGGCGTGGACCGCGTGTTCGCCATCGGCGGCGCGCAGGCCGTGGGCGCACTGGCCTACGGCACCGGCACCGTGCCCGCCGTGGACAAGATCGTCGGCCCGGGCAACGCCTATGTCGCCGCAGCCAAGCGCCGCGTGTTCGGCACGGTCGGCATCGACATGATCGCCGGCCCCAGCGAAATCCTGGTCATTTGCGACGGCAAGACGCCGGCCGACTGGATCGCCATGGACTTGTTCTCGCAAGCCGAGCACGACGAACTGGCGCAGTCCATCCTGCTCTGTCCCGACGCCGCGTTCATCGAGGAAGTCGAAGCCGCCATCGCGCGCCTCCTGCCCACGATGCCGCGCGCCGACATCCTGCGCGTCAGCCTGGCCAACCGCGGCGCGCTGATCCAGGTCCAGAGCCTGGACGAGGCCTGCCAGATCGCCAACGACATCGCGCCCGAGCACTTGGAAATCTCCACCGAGCAGCCCGAGATCTGGACCGCCAAGATCCGCCACGCCGGCGCGATCTTCATGGGCCGCTTCAGCTCGGAAGCGCTGGGCGACTACTGCGCGGGCCCCAACCACGTGCTGCCCACGTCCCGCACGGCGCGCTTTTCGTCGCCGCTGGGCGTGTATGACTTCCAGAAGCGCTCCAGCCTGATCCAGGTCTCGCACGCGGGCGCCCAGACGCTGGGCCGCATCGCCGCCGAACTGGCGCTGGGCGAGGGCCTGCAGGCGCACGCCGCCAGCGCCCAGTACCGGATCGACAAGCCATGAGCGCGGCCCCGGCGGCAAGCGTCGCCGGCCGCATCGCCGGCACGGTCCGCGCCGATATCCGCGAACTGGCCGCGTATCCGGTGGCCCACGCGGAAGGCTGCATCAAGCTGGACGCGATGGAATGCCCCTACGAGCTGCCCGACGCCGTCCGCGACGACATCGCCCGCACCGTGCGCGACACGGCGCTGAACCGCTACCCTGCGGCGGACCTGTCCGCGCTGCAGCAGGCGGTAAAGGCCAGCTTCGGCGTGCCTGACGGCGCCGACGTGCTGTTCGGCAACGGCTCGGACGAACTCATCCACATCGTCGTGCAGGCCTGCTGCAACTCGGGCGACACGGTGATGTCGCCCTGGCCGTCGTTCGTCTATTTCGACATGGCGGCCCGCTTCGACCACGCCCGCTTTGTCGGCGTGCCGCTGACCGATGATCTGACCCTGGATTTGCCGGCCATGCTGGCCGCCATCCGCGAACACCAGCCCAAGGTCGTGTTCCTGGCCGTGCCCAACAACCCCACCGGCGGGCTCTGGTCCGACCACGACGTGCAGGCGATCATCGCCGCCGCCCCCGGCCTGGTGGTGCTGGACGAGGCCTACCAGCCCTTTGCCGAGCGCAGCTGGATGCCCCAGGTGCTGGACGCGCCCAACGTGGTCGTCATGCGCACGGTCTCCAAGATCGGCCTGGCGGGACTGCGTTTCGGCTACATGGCCGGCCATCCGGACTGGATCGCCGAACTGAACAAGGTGCGCCCGCCCTACAACCTGGACGTACTGACCCAGGCCACGCTGATGACGGTCCTGCGGCACAAGGACGTGCTGGATGAGCAGGCCGCGCGCTTGCGCGCCGACCGCGAACCGCTGGCCGCCGCCCTGGCCGCCTTGCCCGGCGTCAGGGTATTCCCTTCCGCCGGCAACTTCATACTCGCGCGCTTTTCCGGCAAGCTGGACGGCAACGCCGTGCATCTTGCGCTGAAAACGCGCAAAATATTGATTCGTAACTTCTCCAACGCCCATCCGCTCCTGGCCAACTGCCTGCGCATCTCGGTGGGCGCCCCGGCCGAGAACGCCGCCTTGCTGGCTGCCCTGCAAGAGATTTTGAGTGCTTAACATGCGTACCGCAGAGATCACCCGCAACACCAACGAAACCCGCATCCGCGTGGCCATCAACATCGACGGCACCGGCAAGCAGACGATCGACACGGGCGTGCCCTTCCTGGACCACATGCTGGACCAGATCGCGCGCCACGGCCTGATCGACCTCGACATCAAGGCCGAGGGCGACCTGCACATCGATGCGCACCATACGGTGGAAGACGTGGGCATCACGCTGGGCATGGCGATCGCCAAGGCCGTCGGCACCAAGGCCGGCCTGCGCCGCTACGGCCACGCCTACGTGCCGCTGGACGAAGCGCTGTCGCGCGTCGTGGTGGACTTCTCGGGCCGCCCCGGCCTGGAATACCACATCCCGTTCACGCGCGCCCACATCGGCAATTTCGATGTAGACCTCACGCGCGAGTTCTTCCAGGGGCTGGTCAACCACGCGCTGATCACGCTGCATATCGACAACCTGCGCGGTTTCAACGCCCACCACCAGGCGGAAACCGTGTTCAAGGCCTGTGGCCGCGCCCTGCGCATGGCCATGGAAGTCGACCCGCGCATGGGCGACGTCGTGCCCTCCACCAAGGGCGTGCTGTAACGTTCGCCAACCCCACCCGCACCAGGCAAAAGAAGTGACCACTATCGCCATCGTCGACTATGGAATGGGCAATTTCCACTCCGTCGCACGCGCCCTGAAGTTCGCCGCCCCCGATGCGGACATCCGCATCTGCAACCAGCCCCAGGACATCGACGCGGCTGACCGCGTAGTGTTTCCGGGCCAGGGCGCCATGGCGGACTGCATGCGCACCCTGAATGAATCCGGCCTGCGCGAAGCGGTCGTGCGCGCCGCGCGCAACAAACCCCTGCTGGGCGTCTGCGTGGGCGAACAGATGCTGTTCGACTCCTCTGAAGAGGGCGGCACGTCCTGCCTGGGCCTGTTCCCCGGCGTCGTGCGCCGCTTCTCGGGCCCGCGCTTTGCCGACCTGATCGCCGCCGACGACGAAGCCTGCCTGGCCGACACCGGCGCGGCCGGCGCGGTCGATACGCGCCCGGAACGGCTGAAAGTGCCGCACATGGGATGGAACAAAGTCCGCCAGACGCGCTCTCACCCTATCTGGGACGGCATTCCGGACGACACGCACTTCTATTTCGTCCATAGTTACTACGCCGACCCGGACGATTCCGGCCTGACTGTTGGTGAAACCGATTATGGCGTCGCCTTTACCTGCGCAGTGGCGGCAGCTAACATTTTCGCGGTGCAGTTCCACCCCGAAAAGAGCGCCGAGCACGGTTTGCGCCTGTATCGCAATTTTGTAGACTGGCAGCCGTAGGCCTAGAGCCTGCTGCGCCAGCCCATTCAACCCCTCTTTCTTTTTTGCTGCCCACCATGCTGCTGATCCCCGCCATCGATCTTAAAGACGGGCGCTGCGTGCGCCTGCGCCAGGGTGACCTGGACGATGCAACGGTGTTCTCCGAAGACCCCGCCGCCATGGCCACCCGTTGGCTTGACCAGGGCGCGCGCCGCCTGCATCTGGTCGACCTGAACGGCGCCGTTGCCGGCAAGCCGAAGAACGAAGCGCCCATCAAGGCCATCCTGGACGCCGTCGGCGACGACATCCCCGTCCAGATCGGCGGCGGCATCCGCGACCTCGACACCATCGAGCGCTACCTTGACGCCGGCATCTCCTACGTGATCATCGGCACCGCCGCGGTCAAGAACCCGGGCTTCCTGCAAGACGCCTGCGGCGCTTTCCCCGGCCAGATCATCGTCGGCCTGGACGCCCGCGACGGCAAGATCGCCACCGACGGCTGGAGCAAGCTGACCCGCCACGACGTGCTCGACCTGGCCAAGAAGTTCGAAGACTACGGCTGCGAAGCCATCATCTACACCGACATCGGCCGTGACGGCATGCTGTCGGGCGTCAACGTCGAAGCCACGGTCCGCCTGGCCCAGCACGTGCGCATCCCCGTGTACGCTTCGGGCGGCATCGCCGGCATCCAGGACATCGAAGCCCTGTGCGCCGTCGAGGAAGAGGGCGTCGAAGGCGCCATCCTGGGCCGCAGCATCTACGAAGGCACGCTTGATTTCCAGGCAGCCCAGGCTCGCGCCGACGAATTGGCAAAATGACCACCTCCAGCAGCACCCCCGGGGCCGGCACGCCCGTCCAGAGCGCGCTGACCCGCCGCATCATCCCTTGCCTTGACGTCACCGCCGGCCGCGTCGTCAAGGGCGTGAACTTCGTCAACTTGCTGGACGCCGGCGACCCCGTCGAGATCGCCCGCCGCTACAACGAGCAGGGCGCCGACGAACTCACCTTCCTGGACATCACCGCCACCAGCGACGGCCGCGACCTGATCCTGCCCATCATCGAGCAGGTGGCCTCGCAGGTCTTCATCCCGCTGACGGTGGGCGGCGGCGTGCGCCAGGTGTCCGACATCCAGCGCCTGCTGAATGCCGGGGCCGACAAGATCAGCATCAACAGCGCGGCCGTGGCCAATCCGGAACTGGTCCGCGCCGCCTCCGACTACCATGGCTCGCAATGCGTGGTCGTGGCCATCGACGCGCGCCGCGTGTCGGCGGCCGGCGAGCCCGCGCGCTGGGAAGTCTTCACGCACGGCGGCCGCAAGGCCACCGGGCTGGACGCCGTGGCCTGGGCGCGCCGCATGGCCGCCTATGGCGCGGGCGAGATCCTCTTGACCAGCATGGACCGCGACGGCACCAAGTCGGGCTTCGACCTGGAGCTGACCCGCGCCGTGTCGGATGCCGTGCCGGTGCCCGTCATCGCCTCCGGCGGCGTCGGCAACCTGCAGCATCTGGCCGACGGCGTCACCACCGGCCGCGCCAGCGCCGTACTGGCCGCCAGCATCTTCCATTTCGGCCAGCACACCGTTGGCGAATGCAAACGCTTCATGGCCGAACAAGGTATTGCAGTAAGGTTGGACTGATATGAGCAATGAACCCACCTGGATGGCCGACGTCGTTTTCGACGAAAACGGCCTGATTCCCGCGATCGCGCAAGACTTTGAAAATGGCCAGATCATGATGGTGGCCTGGATGAACCGCGAAGCGCTTGCCGAAACCGCCGCCACCGGCCGTGCGGTGTACTGGTCGCGCTCGCGCCAGCGCCTGTGGCGCAAGGGCGAGGAATCTGGCCACGTCCAGGAAGTGCATGAACTGCGCCTGGACTGCGACGGCGACGTCATCCTGCTGAAAATCCACCAGGAAGGCGGCATTGCCTGCCACACCGGCCGCGCCAGCTGTTTCTACCGCCGCCTGGAAGGCCAGACGGACCAGGCATCCTGGGTCACGGTGGACCCGGTGCTCAAAGACCCGGAAATGATCTACAAATGACCGATCAAGCCTTAACCGCCGCCGATATCCTGGCGCGCATCGCCGACACGCTGGAAACCCGCCGCCCCGAAAACGGCGGCGACCCCACGGCGTCGTATTCCGCCAAGCTGCTGGCCAAAGGCCCCGATTCCTTCCTGAAGAAGATCGGCGAAGAAGCCACGGAGCTGGTCATGGCCGCCAAAGACGGGGTGCCCGAGCGCATCGTCAGCGAAACGGCCGATCTGTGGTTCCACTGCCTGGTCGCGCTGACCCATTTCAACCTGCGGCCGGAAGACGTGCTGGCCGAATTGGCCCGCCGCGAGGGCCTGTCGGGCCTGGCCGAGAAGGCAAGCCGCCCCAAAGACTGACCACGGAGCCCGGAAAATGAGCGACAACTGTCTTTTCTGCAAGATCGCCGCTGGCGACATCCCGTCCAAGAAGGTCTACGAGGACGAGGACTTTGTTGCATTCCACGATATCAATCCGGCCGCACCGGTGCATTTACTGCTGATCCCTCGACGTCATGTCACATCCATGCAGGATATTACGGGTGAGGACGCAGGTTGGTTGGGTAGAATGATGTCGTTGGCGCCGCGGCTAGCAGCCGAAAACGGTTGCCGTCCGGGCCCTGATGGCGGATTTCGCATCATGATCAACTCTGGCGTCGAAGGCGGCCAGGAAGTCCCGCATTTGCATTTCCACATCATCGGCGGCTCGCGGCCCTGGAAAGGGCGCGTAGCCCCCACCGCGTAATTCGGAGAAACATCATGGGTAGTTTCAGCATTTGGCATTGGTTGGTCGTTCTGGTCATCGTGGCGCTGATTTTCGGCACCAAGAAACTGCGCAACATCGGCTCGGACCTGGGTGGCGCGGTGAAGGGTTTCAAGGAAGGCATGAAAGACGCCAACGGCGAAAAGCCGGCCGACCCGATCGCGCAGCAGCGCGTTTCCGGTGAAACCATCGACGTGCAGGCCAAGGAAAAGACCAACTCCTGAGCCCCGGCTCGTCTCCCGGGCCTGCCCTGAACGGGCCGGCCCTTATTGCTTCAATTCCCGAGCGGCCGTCGAATGTTTGATGTCAGCCTCACTGAACTGATGGTGATCGGCGTCGTCGCCTTGATCGTCATTGGCCCCGAACGCCTGCCCAAGGTAGCCCGCACCGTCGGCCACCTGCTTGGGCGCGCGCAGCGTTACGTCAATGACGTGAAGTCCGATATCCAGCGCGAAATCGAACTCGACGAACTGCGCAAGTTCAAAAACGAGATGGAAGACGCCGCGCAAGGCGTGCAGCAGTCGCTGAACGACACGCACGCCTCGCTGCAGGAACCCGTCCAGCAATTCCGTGCGGAACTCGACGAAGTCGCCCGCGAAGCCAGCGGCAAGGTCGCGCCGGTGATCGTGGGGGATGCCTCGGCCGGGAACGCCTCCACGGCCAACGCCCCCGCCGAAGCCGCCCGCACCATCGCGCCGCCGGGACAGAATCACAGCCTGGATCTGGGTCTGCCTGAGGTGTCCGAACGCAGCCCCGCGCCGGCCACCATCCCGACCTCGGCTTCCGCGTCCGCCCCCGCTACCGTCCCGGCTCCCGCTACGGGTCCGGTCCACGGGCCGGTGATCGCACCCGCTGCCCCCCGACAACCCGCCCCGGCGCCCAGCGCGCCCAAGGCTGACGAGGCCGCCCAGCCCGTCACGCCCTCCGGAACACCGACGTGACCCAGGACGCCTCCCAAGAAGAAGGCCAGCAAGAGACCTTCATCTCTCACCTGGTCGAATTGCGCACCCGCCTGCTGCGCGCCGTAGGCGCCGTGGTGGCCGTGTTCATCGTATTGTTCATCTACCCCGGCGCATCCGCCATCTATGACGTGCTGGCCGCGCCCATGCTGGCCTCGCTGCCCGAAGGCACGCGCATGATCGCCACGGGCGTCATCACACCGTTCATGGTGCCCGTCAAGGTCACGATGATGGCCGCCTTCATCGTGGCGCTGCCGGTGGTGCTCTACCAGGCCTGGGCCTTCGTCGCGCCGGGCCTGTACCGACACGAAAAGCGCCTGGCGCTGCCGCTGATCATCTCCAGCACGTTCCTCTTCATCGCGGGCATGGCGTTCTGCTATTTCGTGGTGTTCCGCACGGTCTTTCACTTCATCGCCACGTTCGCGCCACAATCCATCACGCCGGCGCCGGACATCGAGGCCTACCTGAGCTTCGTCATGACGATGTTCATGGCCTTCGGCATCACCTTCGAAGTGCCCGTGGCCGTCGTGCTGCTGGTGAAGATGGGCATCGTCGAACTGTCCAAGCTGAAGGCGGCGCGCGGCTATGTCGTGGTCGGCGCCTTCATCATCGCCGCGGTCGTCACGCCGCCCGATGTGGTCAGCCAGTTCATGCTGGCGGTGCCGCTGTGCCTGCTTTACGAAGTGGGGCTGATCTGCGCGCGCATGGTGTCGCCCAAACCGGGTGCCGCCACCGACGAAGAAACCGCGGATTCCCTGACCGAACGGCACTGATCCTGCGGCTGGCGGGGATGGCAGGGCAAGATAGGACTGATTAACTCTTGCCCGCTCCTTGCCTGCAATCCTACATTGCAGGCATGTCGCTTGCCCAAAGGCTGCGCGCCCTGATGCGGTGGCGCGGCATCCACAGCCAGAATCAATTGGCACGCATCTCCCGCGTGCCGCAATCCTGCATCCATCGCATTCTTACCCGCGAAGACCGCTACTCGCCGTCTCGCGGCACGCTGCTGCGCCTGGCCACCGCGCTTGAGACCAGCGTGCCCTGGCTGACCGACGGCGTGTTGAGCGGCGCCGAGCCCGGCCCCCACGGCCTACCGGCCGGCAAGGACGGCTTGCGCCCCGCCGCGCAAACTATCACGCCCGCCATCGACGGCTACTGCGCTGAAATCTGCGCCCTGCTGCGGGAACAGCCCGACAGCACGAAGAAAACCGTGCTGTCGGTCGTCCGGCTGCTGGTGGAGGGGCCCGGGCCCGGTCCCGGTCCCGCGCCCTGAGCGCTTAACGGCCCAGGGGTTTAACGGGGCTGGCCCGGCCGCGTGCCCACCACGATGGACACGTCCTGCGGTTTGCCCCCGCGCAGAATGCCCAGGGTCGCGCGCTGGCCCGGAGGCTGCTGCGCAATTTCCGCCAGAAGCTGGGCCGTATCCGTCATGCGCTTGCCATTGACCGACTGCACGATGTCGCCCACGCGCAGGCCGCCGCGCGCCGCGGGGCCGTCGCGCATCACGCCCGCGATGATTGCGCCTTTCGCATCCGCGCCCAGCCCGAAGGCCCGCGCCAGTTCGGGCGTGACGTCCTGCGGCTCCACGCCCAGCCAGCCCCGCTTGACCCCGCCCGTCTTGACGATGTCGTCCATGACCTTGCGCGCGATCTCGATGGGCGTGGCAAACCCGATGCCCATCGACCCGCCCGATTCGGAATAGATGGCCGTGTTGATGCCGACCAGATTGCCCTCGGCGTCCACCAGCGCGCCGCCGGAGTTGCCGGGGTTGATGGCGGCGTCCGTCTGGATGAAGTTCTCGTACGTGTTCAGCCCCAGCCCGTTGCGGCCCAGCGCCGACACAATGCCTTGCGTGGTGGTCTGCCCCACGCCGAACGGATTGCCGATCGCCAGCACCACGTCGCCTACGCGCAGCCCGCGGTCGGGCGCCAGCGTGGCGGCGGGCAGGGCACGCAACGTGCTCAGCTTCAGCACGGCCAGATCGGTGTCGGGGTCGGCGCCCACCACCTTGGCGGTGTCGCGGCGTCCGTCGGTCAAGGCCACCTCGATCGCGTCGGCCGCCTGCACGACGTGGTAGTTCGTCAGCACGTGGCCGTCCTGGTTCACGATGACGCCAGAGCCCAGGCTGGTCGTGGCCTGGCGGCGGCTGACGCCCGGCACCTGGCCGAACAGCTGGCGCAGCACGGGATCATCAGGCAGGGGGATCAAGGGCACGTTGACGTGCTTGGTGGTGTAGACGTTGACCACCGACG